>JBILUH010000044.1:0-18219 GCA_044371095.1 Cyanobium sp. | reverse complement strand
AACCCTCGCCCCAACCGATCATCTGGCCCCGGAACTCGCCGCCGCCCGCGACCGCTTCGCCGCCGCCATGGACGACGACCTCAACACCGCAGCCGCGCTGGCGGTGCTGTTTGAGCTGGCCAAACCCCTGCGCGCCCTCGCCAACCGACGGGAACGGGGCGATGCCAGCGCCGCTGCCGAAGCCGCCACCCCCGCCCTGGTGGCCAAGGGCCAACTGCTGCTGGAACTCGCAGGCGTGCTGGGCCTCCAGCATGAGCAGGCCGCAGAGAGCCAGGCCGCCGGCTCTGGCTCGGGCTCGGGCTCGGGCTCGGGCGCAGCGAGTCCCAGTGATGGCGAGATCGAAGCCCATATCGAAGCCCGCCAATCCGCCAAGGCCGCCCGCGACTTCGCCACGGCCGATTCGATCAGGGCCGAGCTCCAGGCCCAGGGCATCGAGCTGATCGACAAGCCCGGCGGCGTTACCGAGTGGCTGCGGAGCTGAGTGGAGAGGCTGAACGCAGCATCAAACGGCGCATTCAACCCCCACAAACAACGGCCGCGCCAACCCCTGCGAACACTTCTGCCGCGGAGAATCCCACCCCGAACGCTCCAAGATTCCGTACAGGCTGTACAGAATTCGGGAGACTCCGGGCCACACCTCAGGGAGCGCGGGCCCCTCAGTCCTGGCTCGGCTCGGGCGCCTGCCGGCCCTGCATCATCCGCTCGATTTTGCGGATGCGCTCCAGGGTGGTGGTCCACACCTCCTTCTGAAAGCCCGGCTCACAGCCATCCACCAGGGCCTGCAGATCCTCCTTCCGCTCGAAGGCATCCCAGAGCTGGCGCTCCAGCTTGGCCCGGTCGATGAAATTCCAGCGCTGCAGCCACACGGGCAGTGCCGCCATGGGGGAGAGGTCCAACTCGGCTTAGTTAAAGAGATCCAGCCCAGGGGCGCGCCGCTCCCCATGCAACGGCGCCCGCAAGCGCAGCGCCGCTCCGCTCACCGGATGCCGAAGCCGCAGCCTGGCAGCATGGAGCTGCAGTCGCTCCGCCGCCGCCCCATCGCCATAGATGGGGTCGCCCAGCACCGGATGGCCCAGGGCCGCCAGATGCGCCCGCAGCAGGCGCCAGCGGGTAAGGGCCGGCTTGCTGCCTTGATCCGCCTGCACCACGCCATAGCGGGGCGGTCGGGTGCCCACCCGGGCCAGGGGGAGGTCGATCACCCCGCCGCGGACCGCCGGCACCCCCGCCGCCCAGGCCAGGTAGGTCTTGTGCACGCGGCGCTCAGCAAACGCGGCACTCAATGCCCGGTGGGTGCCGGCATCGCGGGCCAGCAGGATCAGCCCTGAGGTATCGCGATCCAGCCGGTGCACCAGCCGCGCCTCCGGCCAGCACCGCTGGGCCCGGCTGATCAGGGAATCGGCCAGCTCCGGCCCCAGTCCAGGCTGGCTGAGCAGGCCCGAGGGCTTCAGCAGGGCCAGCAGCCAGGGATCGGCATGAATCAGCTCCAGGCTGGGGCAACGCACCAAAACCCATGCTGACGGCTGGCCAGCAACGGGGAATGGGAAACTGGTGCCCATCGCTGGAGCCCCGCCCGTGAAAGCTCTCTCCGTGCTTGGCTCCACCGGTTCGATCGGCACGCAAACGCTCGAGCTGGCCGAGGAGTTCCCCGATCGTTTCCGGGTGGTGGCCCTCACCGCCGGCAACAATCTCGATCTGCTGGTCGAGCAGATCCGCCGCCACGCCCCCGAGGTGGTGGCCCTGGCGGACGGCGAGCGCGTGGCCGAGCTGCGCGAACGCCTCAATGCCCTGGAACCATCCGCCCTCCCGGCCCAGCTCCCGGAACTGCTGGGCGGCACCGACGGCCTGTGCGCCGCCGCCGCCTGGCCCACGGCCGATCTGGTGGTGACCGGCATCGTGGGCTGCGCCGGTCTGCTGCCCACCCTGGCCGCCATCCGCGCCGGCAAGGATCTGGCCCTGGCCAACAAGGAAACCCTGATCGCCGCCGGCCCGGTGGTGTTGCCGGAGCTGGCGAAGAGCGGCTCGCGGCTGCTGCCCGCCGATTCGGAGCACTCCGCCATCTTCCAGTGCCTGCAGGGCACCCCCTACGCCGAGACGGCGAGGCTCTCCACCGGCGTGCCCACCCCAGGGCTGAGGCGGATCCAGCTCACCGCCAGCGGCGGCGCCTTCCGCGACTGGCCCGCCGCCGATCTCCACAAGGCCACCGTGGCTGATGCCACCAGCCACCCCAACTGGAGCATGGGCCGCAAGATCACCGTCGACAGCGCTTCTTTGATGAACAAGGGGCTCGAGGTGATCGAAGCCCACTACCTGTTCGGGCTCGACTACGACGCCATCGAGATCGTCATCCACCCCCAGTCGATCATCCACTCGATGGTGGAGCTGACCGATTCCTCCGTGCTGGCCCAGTTGGGCTGGCCCGACATGAAGCTGCCGATCCTCTACTGCCTCAGCTGGCCCGAGCGGCTTGACACCCCCTGGCGCCGCCTTGATCTCACCGAAGTGGGCTCGCTCACCTTCCGCGCCCCCGACCCGGCCAAATACCCCTGCATGCAGCTGGCCTATGCGGCCGGCCGCGCCGGCGGCACCATGCCGGCGGTGATGAACGCCGCCAACGAGCAGGCCGTGGCTCTCTTCCTTGAGGAGCAGATCCACTTCCTCGATATTCCGAAACTGATCGACGTGGTGTGTGATCGCCACCAGGCCGACCTCACCGCCAACCCCACCCTGTCCGACGTGCTGGCCGTGGACGCCTGGTCCCGTCAGGCGGTGCAGGAGGCTGCAGCCCGGCTGAGCGCCAAAACCCCGGCGGTGCTGCCGGCTTGAACCGCACCACGATGCCCGAGCCCGGCCAGCCCCAGCAGATCTCACATCACCTGCTGCTCTGTGCCACCCCCACCAAGGCGCTCTGCTGCCCCGATCCAGCTGTCGGCTCCACCAGCTGGGACACCCTGAAGCGCCTGGTGCGCGAGCTGGGACTCGAGCAACCCGATCGACCCGAAGGCATCGTGCTGCGCACCAAAGCCGATTGCCTACGCATCTGCGCCGAGGGCCCGATCCTGCTGATCTGGCCCGAGGGCAGCGTTTACACCGGCGTGACGCCCGAGCGGATCGAGCGGATCCTGCGGGAGCACGTGATCGGTGGCACCCCGATCGAGGCCTGGATCTTCAGGCGCATGCCCTTCCGCGCGCCCCTCAACCCAGCCCGCTCATCAGCAGCCGCTTCAGCCAGCGCACTGTGAGCTGATCGCCCCAGCAGCTCAGCGAAGCATCGCCGACCCCATGGAAGCCACTGTGGCCGCCCCAGGCGGTGAGCACCACCTCCACCCCAGGCAGTGACCGGGCCGCCACAGCCTGGGCACCACTGACCGGCACCCAGGGATCGTCGAGAGCGTGCAGCAACAAGGTGGGCGGCAGGGCCGGGTGGTCACGCTCGCCCACCCGACTGGTGCCCAGCAACCGGGGCAGGGGCGAAGCCTCCTTGTAGTAGTGCTCCACCGAGCTGTAGCCCCAGCGGGGGGCGGTGATGGCGGCGTCGAAGGCACGGATCGTGCGGGGGCGATCCAGCCCTTCCAGGGCGCGGCGCTCGACGGTGCTCACCCCGAAGGGATCGGCGAGGGTCTGGGCGCAGAGCCGACGCAGCAGCCAACTCTGATAGACGCGGTTGCGGGGCCGCTCGATCTGCCGCGAGCAATCGGTCAGATCCAGTGGACTGCTGGTGCACACCAGCGCATCCAGCACCCCCGGGGCGGCCAGTGCCGCATTCAGCAGCATCGTGCCCCCCAGCGAGATCCCCACCCCCAGCAGCGGCCGCCCGCCGGCCTGCTCGCGGGCCCGCCGCAGCACCGGCAGGAGGTCGCGGTCGCAGCGGGCGGCATAGGTGCCCGCGGCCAGCGGCCGGCCCGGGCCGGCCCCGCGCAGATTCAGCCGCCACACCACCAACCCCGCGGCCTGCAGGCTCAGTCCCATGCGCCGGAGGCCCTCGCGCTCACTGGATCCCCCCAGCCCATGCAGCAGCACCACCAGCCCCCACGGCTCCGCGGGCTGGCCAGGGGCAACCGGCAGCGGTGGATCGACCATGGCCAGCAGGGAGGCCTGATCCCCCACCGCAAGGGTCAGGGGCTGCCCCTGGTCGGGGGGCAAGATCGGTGGCCGCAGGGTGTCCCGCAGGGTCTGGAGGTCGGGACCGATCCAGGGCCAGCGTTGCTGGAACGAGCCCAACCCCAGGGCCCGCGCCAGCTCCGTCTCCGATCCGAAGGGCGGCTGCCGCTCTGGCATCGCCGATTCAGGCAGCCACCTTTTTCCCCACGCCCATGCTGCGCAGCTCGCTGAGCAGGCCATTGAGCACGGCCTTGGCATCGCCAAACACCATGGCCGTCTGGGGAAGCTCGAACAGGGCGTTCTTGATGCCGGCGTAACCGGCGCCGAGGCTGCGCTTGACCACAAAAACCTGGCGGGCCTGATCCACCTCGAGCACGGGCATGCCATAGAGGGGGCTGGTGGAATCGCTCTTGGCATCAGGGTTCACCACATCGTTGGCCCCCAGCACGATCACCACATCGGTGCGCGGAAATTCAGGGTTGATGGTGTCCATCTCCAGCAGCTGCTCGTAGGGCACATCGGCCTCAGCCAGCAACACATTCATGTGGCCCGGCATGCGGCCGGCCACCGGGTGAATCGCATAGGTCACCTCCACCCCATGGGCCTCCAGCAGCTTGGAAAGCTCCCGCAGGGCGTGCTGGGCCTGGGCCACGGCCAGGCCGTAGCCGGGCACGAACACCACCCGCTCGGCGGCCTCCAGAGCCAGGGCGCACTCCTCAGCGCTGCAACTGGTGATGCGGGTGTAGCCGGCCTCCTCGCCGCCACCACCCACAGGCGCAGCTCCGCCAAGAGCTCCGCCGAACAGCACGCTCACCAGGGAACGGTTCATGCCCGTGCACATCACCTGGGTGAGGATCAGACCGGCCGCGCCCACCATGGCGCCGGCGACGATCAGCAGCTGACTTCCCACCACAAAGCCAGCAGCGGCAGCGGCCACACCGGAATAGGAGTTGAGCAGGGAGATCACCACCGGCATGTCGGCCCCGCCGATGGGAAGGGTGACGCCGATGCCCAGCAGGCTGGAGGCCACCACCAGCACCCAGAGGGGCAGACCGGCCATGGCACCTGGCAAGGTGATGGCGCCGGCCAGGCAAGCCACCGCTAGGGCGATGTTGACGACATGGCGCAGGGAACTCTGGGTCCAGCCCGGGGTGTCGATCCACCCCTGCAGCTTGCCCATCGCCACGATCGAGCCACTGAAGGTGATCGCGCCCACGAATACCGAGATCACGATCGAGATCTGCTCCACCAGTCCGCTGGCTCCGTCGGGGCTGTAAAGCGCCACCCCCAGGGCCACCAGCAGCGAGGCCATGCCGCCGCAGCCGTTGAACAGGGCCACGGTTTCGGGCATGGCCGTCATCGGCACCCGCTGGGCCGTCACCAGCCCCAGCAAGCCACCCGCCGCGGTGCCGATGGCGATCCAGAGCCAGGCCTGGGAGCTGAGGGGCTGCTGAATCAGCAGGCCCAGCACCGCCAGGCCCATGGCCAGGGCCGCCAGGCCATTGGCGGAGCGGGCGGTGCTCACTTTGGAGAGGCCCTTGATGCCGAGGGCCAGCAGCAACACCGCTACCAGATCGATTGCAGCGGGCAGGAGATCCAATCCAGCCATCAGCCTGCCCCCCCGGTACGGGCCGATTTACGGGAGAACATGGCGAGCATGCGGTCGGTGACCAGGAAGCCCCCCACCACGTTGAACAGGGCAAAGCCCAGCGAGAGGGAGCCCAGCACCAACAGGGGCAGCTGGCCGTTGGCCTGGCCGATCAGGGTGAGCGACGCCAGCACCGTGATGCCGCTGATGGCGTTGGCGCCGCTCATCAGCGGCGTGTGCAGGGTGGGCGGCACCTTGCCGATCAGTTCGAGGCCCAGCAGGCTGCCGAGGAGCAGCACCCACAGGGCTTGGGTCAGGGCACTCATCAGTTGGCTCCGGATATGAGGTCGGGGAAACGGCAGGCGCCGTCATGGGTGAGCAGGCAACCCGCGACGATCGGGTCCTCCTGATCGAGCTGCTGGGCGAGCTGGAAGCCGTCTTCACCGAGCACGTGCTCCACCAGGGCAGCCAAGTTGCGGGCGTACAGAGCACTGGCGTGGTTGGCGACGCTGCTGGGCAGCCCATCACCGCCGATCAGCTGCACGCCGTGGCGCTCCACGGTCTGACCGCACACCGTGCCCGCGCAGTTGCCGCCCTGGGCCACCGCCAGATCCACCACCACCGAGCCTGGGCGCATCCCCTCCAGCATCGCGTCGCTGATCAGCAGCGGCGCCCGCCGGCCTGGCACCTGGGCGGTGCAGATCACCATGTCGGCCAGGGCCAGCTGCTCGGCCAGCTGCTGCCGCTGGGCCGCCAGAAAGGCCTCGCTGGCCGCTTTGGCATAGCCCCCGGATTCCGCGGGCCGCTCCTCCTGCTCCGGGGGCGCCACAAACCGGCCGCCCAGGGATTCCACCTGCTCCTTGGCCGCTGCCCGCACGTCGCTCACGTACACCACCGCCCCCAGCCGTCGGGCCGTGGCCAGGGCCTGCAGACCCGCCACCCCGGCACCGAGGATCAGGGCCCGGGCCGGCTGGATCGTGCCGGCGGCGGTCATCAGCATCGGCACATAGCGATCGAGGGCCGCCGCCGCCAACAGCACCGCCTTGTAGCCGGCGATGTTGGCCTGGGACGAGAGCACATCCATGCTCTGGGCCCGGCTGATGCGCGGCAGCAACTCCAGAGCCAGAGCCGACACGCGGCGGGCCTGGAGCTGCTCAATCAGGGCCGTCGCTCCGTAGGGGGCCAGCAACCCAGCCACCAGGGATCCGGGTTTGAGCTGATCGAGCACCGCAGCGGCTGGCGGGTTGACGCAGAGCACCGCATCGACACCCATCCCGAGCTCTGTCCCGGACTCCACCAACCGGGCGCCGGCATCGGCGTAGTCGGCATCCGCAAACCCGGCGGCCAGGCCCGCCCCCTGTTCCAATTGAACCTCCAGACCGCGGGCCCGCAGGCGCCGCACCGTTTCTGGAGTGGCCGACACCCGGCACTCCCCAGCACTGCGCTCCCGCAGGATCAAGACATCAGCCAAGAGAGTCCCCAGAGGCCATCTCTCCATTAGGGGGGATCCCCCTGCTGCGGGCAACATGACGCCGGCAAATGTGCGCAGTTGCCCATCCAGCGCCTGCCCGCCCAACCCGGCAGAGGGTCAGAACAGGGGCAGCAGCTCCTGTTCCACGCAACTGGCCTGGGGCAGGGCGCCCTGGTGACGCAGCTGGCGGGCCCGCAGGATCATCGGATCGATGTCGCATTCCAGGACCCAGCACTGGTTGAGATGACGTCGCTGCTGGGCGGTGGGCCAGGCCCAGCCGTTGGAGTCGAAGCAGGGATGGGCCATGGCAGACGCAGCACAGACCTGGTGGATGGCCCGAAAGTAGGCACGGCCGGCCCCAAACCCATAAGCCACATCACTCATTTGCCGCAAGCCTGCTGACGGCACCACTGCCCTCGCCACAATGGCGCGATGGCGTTCCCCTCCTTTGACCTGGGTGTGACCGACCTGGGCATGACAGCAGCCCCGGTCGCACGGCTCCGGCCCAGGCAGTGGCAGAGCCGCCTGATCCAGCTACTGCGGGCCCGCCTGCTCAACACCCAGCCGGGGGGCCACGACGTGTTGATTCATGCCGGTCCCGGAGCCGGCAAGACCCTGGGCGCCCTGCTCAGCTTCCACACCCTGCAGCGGGAACAACGACTCGATCGGTTTCTGGTGTTCTGTCACCGCAGCTCGATCGCCCGCCAGTGGCTGGAGGCCGCAGGACGCTTGAACCTGCGCTTGCGGGAATGGGACCCCGAGCAGGGACTGGCCGCCCTGGGGGACCAGGGCGGCTGGGATGGGCTGCTGTTGAGCTACCAGAGCGCCGGCCGGCACCGCAGCCATCTTGAGGCCGGATTGCCCGAGGCCGGTCTGGGACGCTGGCTGGCCATCGCCGATGAGGTGCACCACCTGGGCCTCGATCCCGAGGAACCGGAAGCCGCCGCCTGGGGATTCGCCTTCAGCCAGCTCACCGCCGGAGCCCAGCTGCGGCTGGGGCTCACCGGCACCCCCTTCCGGGCCGACAACCTGGCCTTCTGCGCCGCCCGGCGGGTCCGGATCCAGGAGGGCGATGCGGTGATCGAGCGGATCGCCCCCGACCTGAGCGTCGAACCGCGCCAGTTGATCCTGGCCGGGGACGTGCGTCCCCTGGAATTCCGCTTCCAGGACGGCTGGGTGGAGCACGGCAGGCCCCAGGCCGGCGACGACACCGAAACCTCGCCCCTCTCCGCCGAATCCCGCGAAAGCTGGCGGGCCCGCAACCTGCGCCGGGCGATCCAACTCGGCGACACCAGCAGCATCGCCCTCAGGGTGCTGCTGAATGCCCGCAAGCGACTGGAGCGGGTGCGCACCAGCCATCCCGAGGCGGGAGGGTTGGTGATCGCCCGCGACATCGCCCACGCCCGCGGCATCACAGGGCTCCTGGAGGAGGAGGGGGATCGGGTGCACCTGGTTCATTCCCAGGACCCGGAAGCCGCCGCCCGTCTCGCCGCCTTCCAGGCCGGGGAAGCGGACTGGCTGGTGAGCATCGACATGTGCGCCGAAGGCTTCGATGCCCCCCGGCTGCGGGTGGTGGCCTACCTGACCACCGTGGTGACCCGGAGCCGCTTCGTGCAGGCGATCACCCGGGCCGTGCGCATGGATGGCCACCGCGCTGGGGTGGAAGCGGTGCCCCGGGAGGCCTCCTTCGTGTTCGCCCCAGCCGACCCCCTGCTGATCCGCTATGCCAGCAGCTGGTCGCTGAGCGAGCCCTATCTGATCCGCTCCAAGCTGGTGGCCCCGCTGAGCGATTCCGGCGGCCTTGCCCGGGGCGGCCAGCTCCCCCTGGAAGCGGTGGATGAACGGCTGGGAGAGGTGATCCGCATGGGCGGGCCGCAGCTGCCGGGTTTTCTGCAGTAAGTCGCGCTATCCGTGCCGCAGAGATACAACCTTGTGCCGCAAATATGCGACGTTGTGTCAACCAATACCTCTTCCGGGCACGCGCGCAGGCACCGTGGTGCCAACCAAGGGTGAGCGGAGCATGAACGCTGCAGTGAATCGCCGTCTCACCGTTGCCGTCAGCTGGGCTTTGGCCCGACGGGCCACCCTTGACTGCCTTGAGCACTACGAAGAAAGCTTTGCCATCACTGAGGAATTCCGCGAGTGGCTGCTCTGCCTGGAGGAGCACCCCGAGCTCCTGGCCGCCAGCGTGCTGATGGTTCCCAAAGACCTGGGCCAGGGCATTCGGCCGGAAAGCGATGGCCTTCTAGAAATCTGAGTTAAATCTAAAGCAATCATAAAGATTGGAATGGCTCCGCCCTGCGCCGTTCCAAACGCTCCGCCCCGCTTCTCTCGGGCGAGCGTCTCGCCACCCTCTTGACGCCGGAATCCGCGACACCGCCAACAATGCCCACCGCGCCAGACTTGCCAATCCCTTAGGCTCAACTCATAGTCGATCCGCTTACGTCATGACCACTCCGGGGCTGGCTGTTGAAAATCTGGTGATCGTTGGCTCTGGTCCCGCCGGCTACACAGCCGCGATCTATGCGGCGCGAGCCAATCTCAGTCCCCTTCTGATCACGGGCTTCCAGGACGGCGGCATCCCCGGCGGTCAGCTGATGACCACCACCCACGTGGAGAACTTCCCAGGCTTCCCCGATGGCATCCTCGGCCCGGAGCTGATGGACAGGATGAAGGCCCAGGCTGTGCGCTGGGGCACCCGCCTGATTGAGGCGGATGCCACGAGCATCGACCTCTCCCAGCGGCCCTACCGGATCACCGCCGAAGGGCAGACGATCGAAGCCCAGGCCGTGATTCTGGCCACCGGCGCCAGTGCCAACCGCTTGGGCCTACCCAGCGAAGAGCAGTTCTGGAGCCGGGGCATCAGTGCCTGCGCCATCTGCGACGGCGCCACCCCCCAGTTCCGCCAGGCCGAACTGGCCGTGGTCGGCGGCGGCGACTCGGCCTGCGAAGAGGCGGTTTACCTCACCAAATACGGCAGCCATGTGCACCTGATCGTGCGCGGCGACAAGCTCCGGGCCAGTGGTGCCATGGCCGACCGTGTTCTGGCCAACCCGGCCATCACTGTCCACTGGAATCGCCAGGTGGCTGACGCCAGTGGCGGTGACTGGCTCGAGGCCATCACCCTGCGGGATGCCCACAGCGGTGCCAGCGAGGAGCTGGCCATCAAGGGCCTCTTCTATGCCATCGGCCACACCCCGAACACCCGCCTGGTGAAGGGCCAACTGGAGGTGGATGGCCATGGCTACCTGGTCACCCAGCCTGGTCGACCCGAAACCAGCCGAGAAGGCGTCTACGCCGCCGGCGACGTGGCTGATGCCGAATGGCGCCAGGGCATCACGGCAGCGGGCAGTGGCTGCCAGGCCGCCCTCGCCGCCGAACGCTGGCTCACCCACCACAACCTGGCGGTCACCGTCAGCCACGAGCCCGTGGATCCCGCCGAGGTGGGTGAACCCCAGCCCACCGCCGAGAGTGATGCCAACAACTACGACCCCAACGCTCTCTGGCAGAAGGGTGGCTTTGCGCTGCGCAAGCTCTATCACGACAGCAACAAGCCGCTGCTGGTGGTGTACACCTCACCCACCTGCGGGCCCTGCCACGTGCTCAAGCCCCAGCTCAAGCGCGTCCTCGACGAGCTCGGGGGTGCCGCCCAAGGCGTGGAGATCAACATCGAAGCCGATCAGGAGATCGCCGTGCAGGCCGGGGTCACCGGCACGCCCACGGTGCAACTGTTCCACAACAAGGAACTCAAGCAGACATTCCGGGGGGTCAAGCAACGCAGCGAATTCAAGGCCGCCATCGAGGGTCTGATCGGGGTGCCGGCCTGAACGCAGGCACCCTCAAACGATGCCCTCAAACAACGCTCCCCAAACAGCTCTCAAACAACAGGGATGGCCGCAATCAACGGCCCCCTGATCAACGGCGCCGCGGACCGCCGGGGCGGTTGCCGCCTGGACGGGGACCGGCCGCAGCGTTGCGCTCCCGGTAGGTGATGCGGCCGCGGGTGAGGTCGTACGGACTGATCTCCACCAGCACCTTGTCGCCCGCCAGCAGCTTGATCCGGAACTTGGTGAGCTTGCCCGCTGCCCGGCAAAGGCATTGGTGACCGGCCGGCTGTTCCAGGGTCACCAGGTAAAACCCGTTGCCCTGTTCCTTTTCAATCACACCGGAGGTCTCAATCATGCGGGAGCGCTGGCTGGGGAATCAATCGTTGCCTACAGCTTAATTGCCGCCCGACGGGCGATAGGGTCTGACCCACCCGTGCTGTTTTGGCTCCGCCATGGTTCTGCCGCCGCTGTCGATGGATCTGGGGCTGCTGCTGATCTCCATCGGCCTGGTGAATCTCTGGAAAGCCCGCCAGGCCAGTTGAGTCCAGGACCCTGACCAGCCTCCCCTGACCACCCTCCTCTTCCACAAGCCCTACGGGGTGCTGAGCCAGTTCACCCCCGAACCGGGCAGCCGCTGGGACTGCCTGGCGCCCTTCATTGCGGTGCCTGGGGTGTACGCAGCCGGGAGGCTCGATGCCGACAGCGAAGGGCTGCTGCTGCTCACCAGCAACGGACGGCTGCAGCAGCACCTGACCGATCCCGCCTTCGGCCACTGGCGCCGCTACTGGGCCCAGGTGGAAGGGTCAGCTGCCGACCAGCCCCAAGCCCTTGCACTGTTGCGCAGCGGCGTGCCGATCCAGGGCCAACGCACCCTGCCGGCACGAGCCCAGGTGATCGCCGATCCAGCCCTGCCCGACCGCACCCCCCCGATCCGCCAGCGCGCCGCTCGGCCCACCAGCTGGATCGAACTGGAGCTGCGGGAGGGGCGCAATCGCCAGGTACGGCGCATGACGGCCGCCGTCGGCCTGCCCACGCTACGGCTGCTGCGGGTGGCCATCGACCTGATGGATGGGGACGACCCACTCGACCTCACGGGCCTGGCCCCGGGTCAATGGCGGGAGGTGACGGCAGCGGAAGCCGCCCGCCTGCAGCAGGTGCTGCGGCGCCGAGCAGAGGTGGGCCGCAGCTCACCCGGACGGGGCGGCCGGGCGGGGGGAGGAAAATCCGGACGGGCCGGAGGCGGCGGATAGGGCGGCTTAGCCGACGACGTCCTTGAGTTCGCGGACGGTCTGCAGCTGGCCGTAGTAGTAGTTCGCCCGCGCACGACGATCGCCATCCTCGAGGGAGTCGAAGGCATCAAAACCCAGGGACTGCCAGAGCTCGTGGCCACAGGCCCGATTGAGCTCCTCAATCGCCTCGGCCTCGAGGTTCGCCAGACGGCGCTGCAGGTTCTTGATCTGGGCAACCGACATGCGCGCATCCAGCAATCCGCCAATAGTACAGGCGCACTGATGCGCAAACGGGCGGCCTGCGGCTGGCAAGCCGGCCTCAGAAGGGCAGCTTCTTCTTGGCTTCCTTATCCAGATCCGATTCCATCTCGCGCAGGCGCCGAAGAATCGTGTCGTAGTACTCCTTGAGATAGGCCTCCAGGCCCGTGGTTTCGGCCGGGTCGAGACCGAAAGCCTCGTAGCTGGCCTCCATCGGCGCGTCGAGGGCCGTGCCACCGCCGGTGACCGCCTCAAAAGCCAGTCGCTCAGCCACATTCAGACTGGCCTCGAAGAAGCCGGTCACCGACCGCATCAGGCCGAGCAGGGCCGGCGGCACCCGGAAGGTCCGGGCCTCCTTGCCCGTGAAGCGCTCACACAACTGGGTGATTTCGCTGGTGGTCCAGGCGCGTGGACCCACCACTGGATAGGCCTGGCGCACGGTCTGGGGACGCTCCAGAGCGGCCACAGCAAAGCGGGCCATGTCCTGGGTGTTCATGTAGGCGATGGGCGTGGGAGAACCACTCACCCACACCGTCTGGCTTTCCAGCACAGGAATCGCAAACTGACTGATCACGCCCTGCATGAAGGCGACGCCACGCAGGATCGTGTAGTCGAAATCCGAGGCCATCAGCCAGTCTTCGGTGCAGGCCTTGATGTCCATGAGGGGCACATCGCGGTGCCGATGCGCATCCAGCAGAGAGACAAACACAAACCGCTTAACCGCCGCGGCCTGGCAGGCCGCGAACAGGTTCTGCTTCCCGCTCCAGTCGATGTCGTAGGCGCTGCCCGAATCGGTGGCCCGGGCGGTGGCCGCATCGATCACCGCGTCCTGCCCTTCGAGGGCATAGGCCAGGCTGTCGGGCTCCAGCAGGTCGCCACGGGTGAGCTCACAGCCCCACTCCTGCAGGAAAGAGGCCTTGCGGGGTGAGCGCACCATGCAGCGCACCTGGTGGCCGGCGTCGAGGGCTCGGCGGGCCACCTGACGACCCAGGGTGCCTGTCCCTCCAACCACCAGAACCTGCATCGCCAACGCTCAAGCGGGCCTGAGCCTAGGAGTCGGCTGGGTCGGGCCGGGAGCGGACACGGCTCCGGGGGGTGGTCGTCAGTCTTTGTCGGCCAGCTTGAGCAGCAGGGCACCACCGGCGAGCCCCACCGGAATCAGCACCCAGAACAGAGCTGCAGTACCGAAGATTTCAGAGGCCATGGGCCGGTAGGCGAACGGCCCTCCTATTTAGCAGCGCCGGCGGCCGGGATGGCCAACCGCTGGGCGATCTGCAGGATCACGCACCAGGGCGCATCACTGCGCAGCTGGGCAGGCATCACGCCACTGGCCTGCGCGACCCAGCCCTCAGCCTGCAGGGCGGCCACCAGGTCGGCGAGGGGTGGCGGGCCGCAACTGAGCCGGCGGGCGATCTCGGCCGTCGGCCAGCAGAGGGGCGGCACACCGGAATCAGCCACCAGCTGAGCCAGCAATCGGGCGCCTGCGGCGCCGAGGCTGCCGGGCAGGGCGTCCCCGAGGGTGGCCATCGCGGCCAGCAGCGCCGGATCCTGCAAGGGGCCGATCCAGAGCGGCCCACTGATGGCCAGGGGCTGCGTCGCCAGGGGATGCCTGGCCTGGGGCTGGGCCTGGCTGGCGGGACACAGGCACGGCTGCCACTGGCGCAGCCGCAGCAACGGCTGCACCTCCTGGGCGCCGCAACCATGGCAGTGGGCCAGCAGGCCGAGCTGCTGCTCCTCGCCACGTCCGGCCCGGCGCCGCAGCCGCACCGCGGTGCGAAACGTGCGCCCCTCACTGAAGCTGAACAGGGGCTCAATCCCGCGGCCCATGGCCCAGGCAGCCCGCGCCACCGTGCCGAGCTGCAGACGCAGGGCCAGCTCCCAGCTGGCGGGATGGGCCCGGGCCGCCGCCCCCAGCAACCGGATCGCGGCCGGCCGGTCGTGACCGGTGGGAGAGCGGCCATCGGTGCTGGCCAGATAGAGCACCCCGTCGAAGGCCACTGCCTCCAGGGCCAGGGGCAGCAGGGCCGTGGGGCAGCCAAAGCCATCGAGATCCACCAGCTCGAAGCGCTCCTGGCGTTGCAGGCACTCCGCCAGCAGGTGCTGGGCCGTGCGGGCGCTGCAACGCAAGCCCGAGAGGCCGCTGAGGTTGCGCTCCAGCAGGGGCAGCCGATCGGGATCAGCGTCGTTGGCCCACACCGCCTCGGCCCTCGCCTCCAGGCCGTAGCGCAGGGCGCGGATGCCACAGCCGGCCATGGCATCCAGCACCCGCAGCGGGCCGCGGGCCGCCAGGGAGGCGGCCAGCAGCACCCCCAGATCGCGGGAGGGGCGCGACTCGGGCCGGAAAAAGCCGCTGCCGGGCTCCACACGGGCCCGCCCTTCGCAATAGTGAGCGTCGGTGTGTGCTGTCAGGAGAACCCGAGGTGGCGGTGACAATCCAGCCTGCACCCCCAGCTCCGGCCGGTGACGGCACCGACACCGGCACTGACACCGATTGGGGCGTCCATGCCGAGTGGCTCTGGCGCGGACAGCGCTGCCACTGGCGGGTCGTGGGGAATGCCGCCGCGCCGGCCCTGGTGCTGGTGCATGGTTTTGCCACCGGCTGCGGTCACTGGCGTCGCAACGCAGCGGTGCTCGCCGCCGCCGGCTGGCGGGTGTATGGGCTGGATCTGATCGGCTTCGGGGCTTCCAGCCAACCGGCCCTGCGCCTTGACAACCGCCTCTGGGCCCGGCAGCTGCAGGCCTTCCTGGAGCAGGTGGTGCAGGGGCCGGCGGTGCTGGTGGGCCACTCCCTGGGGGGCCTGGTGACCCTCAGCTGCGCCGTGTTTTTTCCCCGCTGGGTGCGGGCGGTGGTGGCCGCTCCCCTGCCCGACCCCACGTTGATGCTGGCCAGCCATGGCCGCCCACCACGCCGGAGGCCATGGCGGCGGCGGCTGCAGCGCTGGCTGGTGACCCTGCTCTGTCGGTTGCTGCCGCTGGAGCTGCTGGTGCCGCTGCTGGCCCACTCGCCCCTGCTGGATCTGGGCATCCAGTCGGCGTACAGCACTGCGGTGATCGGCGACCGCGACCTGCACCGGCTGATCGCGCGGCCGGCCCGACGACCCGGCGCGGTTCGCGCCCTGCGGGCCATGAGCATCGCCATGGCCCTGCGGCCCCACGCCGCCACAGCACCGGCCCTGCTGCAACGGCTCCGGCAGCCACTGCTGCTGATCTGGGGCCAGCGCGACCGGCTGGTGCCCGTGCAGGTGGCCCAGCAGGTGCAACGGCTGCGACCCGATCTGCCGTTGGTGCTGGTCGATGGCAGTGGCCACTGCCCCCACGACGAACATGCCGAAGCCTTCAACGGCGCCCTGCTCACCTGGTTGGAGCAGCTGCCGGCGACCGGTCCCACTCCCTGCCCCGGGCGGTAATTTGGGGCGAAGCCACCGCAACGGGTTCCTCAGGCGATGAAACACACCCTCTCGGTGTTGGTGGAAGACGAATCCGGTGCCCTGAGCCGGATTTCCGGCCTGTTCGCCCGCCGGGGCTTCAACATCGAGAGCCTGGCTGTGGGACCGGCCGAGCAGGCCGGCATCTCCCGGCTGACGATGGTGGTGGAGGGCGATGACCACACCCTCGAACAGATGACCAAGCAGCTCGACAAGCTCGTCAACGTGCTCGGGGTGATCGACCTCACCCGCATTCCCGCCGTGGAGCGTGAACTGATGCTGCTCAAAGTGTCGGCCCCGGCCGAAACCCGCAGCGCCATCCTTGACCTGGTGCAGGTGTTCCGCGCCAATGTGGTGGACGTGGCCGATGACGCCCTGACCCTGGAGGTGGTGGGTGATCCAGGCAAACTGGTCGCCCTCGAACAGGTGATGGAGGGCTACGGGATCCTGGAGATCGCCCGCACCGGCAAGGTGGCCCTGGAGCGGGCCTCCGGGGTCAACACCGCTTTCCTGAAGGTGACCGCCTCCAACAAACGGGTACCGGCCTAGGGCTTGCCCTGCACCACCTCTCAGGGCTTGCCCTGCACCAGAGTCCCGGCGGCCACCACCGTGGCTTTGATGATCTTGTCCCCCTGGCGGATCTGGTCGATCACCTCCATCCCCTGGCTCACCCGGCCGAACACCGCGTAACGGCCATCGAGCTCCGGCAGGGCCTGCAGGGCCACATAGAACTGGGCACTGGCGGAATTGGGATCGGCGGAACGGGCCATGGCCACCGCCCCGCGCTGGTGGGCCAGGGCCAGTTGCCGGGTCACCCCAGGCGCCGTCGCCGGTTCGCCGTAACGAGGTTCGGGCTCGTCGCTGCGCTTGATCTCCAGGGGAATCAGCCGGGCTTCGCCGCTGGAGGGATCCACATAGCTACCCAGGCCGTACTGACTGGCTGGAACCTTCGGATCGGCGCTGGCGGGATCGCCTCCCTGCACCACAAACGGCACTGGCTCGCGCACCACCCTGTGGAACACGGTGCCGTTGTAGGCGCCCCGTTTGACGAGATCGACGAAATTTCCTGCGGTCAGCGGGGCGGCGGCGCCGTCGAGCTGGAGCTGCACCTCGCCCTTGCTGGTTTGCAGGGCCACGGTGGCCGAGCCACTCAGGCAGGGGGTGCTGGCGGCACTGCAGCCAAGCTGTCGGCTGCCGCTGTCAGCGGCGCAGCCCGCCAGGGTGAGCGGCGCCAGCAGCAAGAGCCCGCCCAGCACCAGACGACTGAACCAGATCCTCGGCTCTCGCACCATCCGAGCAGTGATCAGCGGTGCCATCAGACGCCCTCCAGGGGAACGCCGAGGAAACGGGCCAACTGGGCCCCGGAGAGCTCCAGGTCGGCCAGGGGCATCGGCTCACCAACCCGGGTCAGGGGCATGTCACGGCGTCCCTGCACCTTCAGGGACAGGCGGCGGCGGGGATTGAGGCCATCCCTGACCTCCACCTTCACCGCCTGGATGTCACGCAGAGGGATTTCCACGTTGATCATCTGGCGAAAGCCACGACGGCTGATCGTGGCCATGCCGGCCTGCCGATCAAAGCGGTTGCTTCCCGCTCCCACATCAATACCGATCACAGCCCAGAGGTAGGTGCAAAGGGCCATGGCCGCCAGTCCATAAAGACCCATCACCAGCCCCTGGGGCAGCCAGGCCAACTCGGCCGGGTGACCGATCGGCAGCAGGTCGGTGCCCAGATAACTGGAAACACTGGTGAGCAGGAAGCCGAGGCCGCCGGTGGTCACCACCAGGGCCACCAGGACATTGGAGAGTCGCCGCGATCCCAGCACCGGCAGCTCGAGCAACGCGATCGTGGGGGAGGAGACCATGGGAGCGCACAAAGGATGAGCGCCATCCTGACCGGTCGCGACGGAGCCTGACGGGTCGGAGAGGCGGGCGGGTCACAGCGCCAGGCCGCAAGGCCGGCACAGCTCTCGAAATCCCAGCCGGAGCGGGCCGTGTCAGCCCGTTTCAAACAGCCTCGCGATCCGCTTCAACGTTGTTACGATCGCCCGGTAATCCCTCAGCCTCCGCGGGTTTTCCGCACCGTTTCATCACCATGACGATCGCTGTAGGGCGCGTGCCGCAGCGGGGATGGTTCGACGTCCTCGATGACTGGCTCAAGCGCGACCGCTTCGTATTTGTGGGTTGGTCGGGTCTGCTCCTGTTCCCCACCGCCTATCTGGCGCTGGGGGGCTGGCTGACCGGCACCACCTTTGTCACCTCCTGGTACACCCACGGCATTGCCAGTTCTTACCTGGAGGGCTGCAATTTCCTGACCGCCGCCG
>JBILUH010000043.1:0-18603 GCA_044371095.1 Cyanobium sp. | reverse complement strand
AGCGGCGGCAGCAGCTCAAGCATGGGGCCCTGACCAAACACGATCGATCTCCACACTGGAGAGCCCTCGCGGAGGGGCCTACAAGCTGTGATGGTTTGCTACACGGCCGTGCCGTTTTGCTGACAGCGCGTGCTTTCCCGCGCTGCGATTCATCCCCAGCGAGCGCATTAAGGTGATCGTTCTTGGATGTCTTCTCCGGTGACGGTTCCCGCTTCCCCCACCCTGCGCTGGGTGACCGCCGCCCTGCTGTTCGCCGCAGCCGGATTATCGATCGTGCTGCCGTTCGTCTCGGCCACCCTGCTCACCATCGCCGTGGGCGCCGTGTCGGTGATTGCGGGGGTGTCCCAGCTGCTGCGCCTCACCGGCGAAGCCGACACCAAGGGGAAGATCTTCCGCCTGCTCTCGGGCCTGCTCTACCTGGGCGGCGGCATCTGGGTGCTGGCCTTCCCCGTGGCCAGCGAGGTGAGCCTCACCCTGTTTGTCGGCTTCCTGCTGGCCTTTGAGGGGGTGATGGAACTGGCTGCCGCAGCCACCGGCCAGGGCCCTGCCCGCGCGCTCGTGCTGCTCGACGGCATTGTCACCGCCGTGCTCGGCGGGATGCTGATCGCCGAGTGGCCCTCCGACAGCATCTGGGCGATCGGCATGTTGTTCGGCATCGGCCTGGCCTTCTCCGCCATCAACCTGATCACGGCTCCGAGTCAGCCGGCCAGTTGAGCTGCAGGTCGCCAATGGCCGCCGCATCGAGGCGCCGGGGGTCGGCGACCCCGAGGCTGCCCCCGTCGCTCAGCACCTCCACGCTGTTGGCCGAACCCATCGCGGGCGTCACCACAATCCGATGGCCGAGCGCCTCCAGCCTGGCGGTGGTGTCAGGGCTGAGGCCCTGCTCCACACTGATCTGATCGGGCCAGAGCTGGGAGTGAATGCGGGGGCTGGCCACGGCTGAGGCCAGGTTCAGGCCATGCACCATGCGGTTGAGCAGCACCTGCAGCACCGTGGTGATGATGCGGCTGCCCCCTGGGCTACCGGTGGCCAGCCAGGGCCTGCCATCTGGACGGAACACCAGGGTGGGGGTCATCGAGCTCAGGGGCCGCTTGCCGGGTGCAATGGCATTGGCGGCACCCTGCACCAGGCCGTAGGCATTGGCCACGCCGGGCTTGGCCGTGAAGTCGTCCATCTCGTTGTTGAGCAGGAAACCAGCGCCGGGAACGCTGATGCCGCTGCCGTAGGCGAAGTTGAGCGTGGTGGTGAGGGCCACCAGCCCCCCCTGGCGATCGGCCACCGACAGGTGGGTGGTGTTGGTGCCGCCGGAGCTGGGGCCCTCGGCGGCCAATTCGGCCGCCGGACGATGGCGATCGCTGCGGATGCGGGCGCGCTGGCGGTTGGCATGGGCCGGGCTGAGCAGGCGCTCCAGCGGCATGGCCACCTGGTCGGGATCACCGAGCCAGTGATTGCGGTCGCGGTAGGCGAGGTTCATCGCCTCCACCATCCGATGCAGGCTGGCGGCGCTGTTCAGTCCCAGCTGGGCCAGGGGCATGGGCTCCAGCACCTGGAGCAGCTGCACCAGGGTGACCCCACCACCACTGGGAGGCGGCATGGTGAGCACCGGATGGCCCTGGAACCGCACCTGCAGGGGGCGCACCAGCTGGGCCCGGTAGCCGTTCAGATCGGCATGGCGAATCAGCCCGCCCCGTTGGCGCATCAACGTCACCAGGGACTCGGCGATCGGGCCCTGGTAGAAGCCGCGCTCACCCTGGGCCGCAAGGCGTTGCAGGCTGGCGGCCAGCAGGGGCTGGCGCCATCGTTCGCCGGGGCGCACCAGGCGCTCCAGGAACAGCTCGCTGGAAGTGGGGTCGGCGCGGAGCAACGGCGCGGCCTGCTGCAGGGAATCGGCCAGCTCCTTGCCCACCGGAAAGCCCCGGCTGGCGAGGCGAATGGCCGGTGCCAGCACCGCCGCCCTGGACAGCCGGCCGTAGCAGCGGTGCGTGAGCAGCAGCCCGGCGGGCGTTCCCGGTACGGCCACACTCAGGGGGCTGCGGGTGGCCCGCTGTCGGTCCACCTCTCCATCGGCACCGAGGAACATCCCTGCCGTGGCAGCCAAAGGAGCGGTTTCGCGGAAGTTCACCGCCACGGCCGTGCCGCGGCCCAGCCGCAGCTCGGGGCTGGGCCCAGCACCCTCACCTGGGGGAGCCAGGCAACCGCGCACCGCGGCCGGCGACGGACCCGGCAGCCACAGCACCAGGAACCCGCCGCCGCCCAGATTGCCGGCCTGCGGCAGGGTGACCGCCAGGGCGAAGGCCGTGGCCACCGCCGCATCCACCGCGTTGCCGCCGCGAGCCAGGATCTCGGCCCCGGCCTGGGAGGCCCACTGGTCCTGGCTGGCCACCATGCCACCCGGTGACCACTGGGGATGGAAGCGCTGGCTGCGCTCCTGCAGGATCGTGGCCTGGGCCGGGGAGGCCAGGGTTCCGGCCAACACCAGCAGGCGCAGCACGGCCCCGCGCCGAATCGCCGGCACCCGAAGGCGAACGCTCATGGTCGCTCCGGCGCGCCATAGCCGCCACCGCCCGGCGTCTCGATGCGCAACGCCTCTCCAGGCTGCAGCGTCAACGCAAAACACCCCTCCAGCTCCCGACAGGAGCCATCGGCCCCGATCCAGCTGTTGCGGCCGCAGGCGCCCGCCTCTCCGCCGGCCAAACCCGCCGGTGGGACCCGGCGCGAGCCGGAGATCATGGCGACATCCATCGGCGCGAGGAAGCGCAGCTGCCGCACCACCCCATCGCCGCCGCGGAACCGGCCAGCCCCACCGGAGCCGGCACGGATCGCAAACCGCTCAACCCGCAGCGGAAAACGACTTTCCAGGATTTCCGGATCGGTGAGCCGGGAATTGGTCATGTGGCTCTGCACAGCTGAAGCGCCCGCATAGCCAGCACCCCCTGGCCACCCGCCGGCACCGGTGCCGCCGCAGATCGTTTCGTAGTACTGAAGCTGGGCATTGCCGAAGCTCAGGTTGTTCATCGTGCCCTGGGCCGCCGCCTGGATGCCCAGGGCGGCAAACAGGGCATTGGTCGCCGCCTGGGAGATCTCCACATTGCCGGCCACCACCGCCGCCGGGGAGCGGGGATGCAGCAGGGTTCCCGCGGGAACAATCAGCTCGATGGGCTCGAAGCAGCCGGCATTGAGCGGGATCGACTCGCCCACCAGACAGCGGAACACGTACAGCACCACCGCCTTGGTGACAGCCAGGGGGGCATTGAGATTGCCGCTGTGCTGGGGCGAACTGCCGCTGAAGTCGACCCGGGCGCGCCCGGCCTGGGCATCGATCTGCACGGCCACCTGGATGTGGGCGCCATGGTCGAGTTCCACCCGGGCCTGACCACTGCGGAGCCGCGCCATGGCCCGGCCCACCGCCGCGGCCCCATGGGCCTGCACATGGGCCATGTAGGCCTGCACCTCCTCCAGGCCATGGCGATCGATCAGGCGCCCCAGCGCGTCAACCCCCAGGCGATTCGCAGCCACCTGGGCCTGGAGGTCGGCGAGCAACTGGTCGGGGTTGCGCACTGGATGGCAGCCGGCAGCGAGCCGTTGACGCCACAACGCCTCATCGAAGCGGCCATTGGTGAAGAACGGCACGTTGTCGAGCAGCAGCCCCTCATCAGCGATCGTGCGGCTGAAGGCCGGCATCGAGCCGGGGGTGATGCCACCCACATCGGCATGGTGGCCCCGCGAGGCCACGAAAAACGTGGGCACCTGGGCCCCAGGCCCCGATCCAGGCGCCGATCCAGGCCCCGATCCAGGCGCGAACACGGGTGTGATGGCCGTGATGTCAGGCAGATGGGTGCCGCCGTTGTAAGGGTTGTTGGAGAGCACCACATCCCCAGGCGCCAGAGGCGGGTGATCCCCCCGCGCGATCGCCTCAAGCAGGCTGACCACGCTGTCTCCCATGGAGCCCAGATGTACCGGAATGTGGGGCGCATTGGCCACCAGCAACCCGGCGGCATCAAACAGGGCGCAGGAGAAGTCGAGTCGCTCGCGGATGTTCACCGACACGGCGCTCTGCTGCAGGCGGCCGCCCATCTGCCCGGCGATGGCCGCAAAGCGGTGGTTGTAGAGCTCCAGAACGGTGGGGTCGGGAGGGGCGGCCAGGTCGGAAGGGGCGGCGGGGCTCGCAACCATCCGTGCCACCGGCTGTTCAACAGGACTGGCCACCACGCCGGCAACGGGGTTTTCCGCGGGGACCCGGTGCTCCAGCGGCTGCCGCTCCAGCAGGAGCGCCCCGTCGGCCAGCACCAGCGCCTGCCAGCCTGGCTCCAGCACGGTGGTGGTGGTTTGATCGACCACCAGGGCCGGGCCCTTGAGCTGCTGCTGGGGTCGCAAGCGGTCGCGATACCAAAGCGGCACCATCTGCCAGCCAGCCTGCTCACCAAGCCAAAGGCGGGTGGTATCGGAGCCGGGCGCGCCAGCCCCAGCTCCATCCCCAGCCAGGCCAGCCAGCCAACCTGAACCCATCTCTCGAGCAGGCAGCTCCTGGGAGGGGGACGTGATGTCGACCAGCAACCGCTCCACAATCCAGTCATCGCCAACCGGGCGATAGCCGTAGCGCTGCTGATGGGTCGCGGCAAAGGCATCCCGGAGCGCAGCCAGCTCCGCCGCATCGTCGGCAGCGGCAGCAGGGGAGGCCTCCTGGGGAGACCAGGGCACCTCCAGCCCCTGCTCACTGCCGGCCGCCCGCAGCTCCAGCCGCACCCTGATCTGGGGCGCGGCATCCCCCAGATCCTCCACCTGCCGCAAGCCCTCCACTCCCCGGCGCACCAGGTCAGCGCAGTGCCGGCGCAAAACGGGCAGCGCGGCAGCCTCAAGCGGCAGCCGCGGCGAGCACTCCAGCAACAGCGTCTGCTCGGCCATGCCGAGGCCATAGGCGGACAGCACGCCCGCCAGGGGATGGAGCAGCACCCGCGGCAGGCCCAGCACCTCGGCCAGGCGGCAGGCGTGCTGCCCGCCGGCGCCGCCGTAGCTCACCAGCAGGGCACCGCGCAGGTCGTGGCCCCGTTGGATCGAGATGCGACGCAGCGCCTCAGCCATCCTCTCGATGGCGATCTGCAGGCCCCCCACGGCCACCCGCTCGGGCGTGATGCCTGGAGCCACCGCCGCCATCGCGTCCGCCAGCTCGGCAAAGCCCCGCGCCACGGCCTCTCCATCGGCGGATTGGTCAGCCCCGGGGCCAAACACCGCCGGCAGGGCGCCGAGGGGCAGCCGGCCCAGCAGCAGGTTGGCATCGGTGATCGTCAGTGGACCACCACGGCGATAAGCCGCTGGTCCCGGATCGGCCCCAGCCGACTCCGGGCCCACAAGCAGACGCTGGCCATCGAAACGCAGGATCGAGCCGCCGCCGGCCGCCACGGTGTGGATGGGCAGCATCGGCGCCTGCAGCTGCAGGCCAGCGATCTCGGTGGCGGGGCTGCGCTCCCAGGCGGGAGCGTCCCCCCGCCCCCACTCAACGTGAAACACATCGGTGGAGGTGCCCCCCATGTCGAAGCCGACGATCGGCTGGGGCGGCAAGCCGGCAGCCTCCAGGGCCTGACGGCCCACCGCAACGGCTCCGACCATCCCCCCGGCCGGCCCCGAGAGGATCGTGTCCTTGGCGAGCAGCACCTCCGGAGCGGCCAGGGCACCACTGGAGCGCATCACCCGCAGCCGGGTGGCTGAACCGAGCGCCTCCTGCACCTGCCGCAGGTAGCGGCACAGCACCGGAGCAACCGCGGCCTCGATCACGGCGGTCTGGCCGCGGGGCACGAGCCGGGGTTGGCCGCTGAGCTGGTGGGAGAGCACCACGGCCTCAAAGCCCAGGGGCTCCAGCCACGCGCCCAGCTGCAGCTCCTGACAGGGATTGCGGGTGCTGTGCAGCAGGGCCACGGCGCAGCTGGTGTAGCCGTCGGCCTGGGCTGCCTGCAACTCCTGGCGCAGCGGCTCGGGCAGCGGCAGGGGTTCGAGCTCGGAGCCATCGGCCGCCAACCGACCATCCAGCTCGAGCACCCGCAGTCGTAAGGGCTGGGGCCGCTCGATCGCCAGGGCAAAGAGGTCCGGGCGGTGCTGGTCACCGATCGTGAGCAGATCAGCAAAGCCCCGGTTGATCAGCAGCACCACCCCGGCCCCGCGCCGCTCCAGCAGAGCATTGGTGGCCACGGTGGTGCCCAGCCGCACCTCCCGCACCAACCCCGCCGGCAGCGGGCAACCCGGCTCCAGGCCCAGCACCTCCCCGATGGCCCGCACGGCCGGATCGCCCGGGCAATCGGGCTGCACCGACAGCACCTTGCGCACCACCAGCTCACCGGCGGGACTTCGCCCCACCACATCAGTGAAGGTGCCGCCGCGATCAATCCAGAATCGCCAGCCCGCCACTCAGCGGTAGTTCTCGAACTGCAGGGGCACATCCACGTCCTGGGCCTTGAGCAGGTTGATGGCCAGTTGCAGGTCGTCCTTGCTCTTGCCGGTGATCCGCAGGCTGTCGCCCTGGATCGAGACGGTCACCTTCTTCAGTTCATCGCGCACGGTTTTGCTGAGGCTCTTGGCCAGCTCCTGGCTGAGCCCCTTGCGCAGCTTCACCACCTGCTTCACCCGATTGCCGCCCACAGTCTCGGGGCTCTGGAAGTCGAAAATCTTGAGGGACAGATTGCGCTTGGTGGCCTTCTGGCGCAGCACATCCTCCACGGCCTGGAGGGTCATGTCGCTGGCGGTGGTGATCGTCAGGCTGGTCTCCTCCACCTCGATCTCAGTGTTGGAGTCCTTGAGGTCGTAGCGGGTGCCCACGTCGCGGCGCACCTGGTCAATCGTGTTGACGAGCTCCTGGCGATCGAAATCACTCACCACATCGAAGGAATAGGTGTCGGCCATGGGGCTGGTCGGGTGGGCGGAAACGTGCGCGAATCGTAGGTGCGGCCTGTCAACCTGGACCCATCGTCCGCTCGGCCAGCTGTCATGAGTGCCTCCCTCGCCCCTTTTGCCTGGTCGTTGCTGCTGGCCGCCGGCGTGGTCGTGTTCAGCACCGTGCCCCTCGGCGCCGCCCGCTCCCAGGCCAATTTCCAGATGGCCGACCTGGCTGCCCCACGGGCGATGTTTGAGCGGCTGCCAACCTGGGGCAAGCGGGCCGCCTGGGCCCATCAGAACTGCTTTGAGGCCTTCACCCTGCATGCTCCGGCAGCCCTGCTGTGCTTGCTGGCCGGCGTCAGCAGCCCGGTGGCCGTGATCGCCGCCTGGCTGCACCCCGCTCTGCGCCTGGCCTACATCGGCGTGTACGTGGGCAACGTGCCTGCGGTCCGCGGCCTCTGCTGGGCGGGCGGCCTGGTGTGCACCGGGGTGCTCTACGTGGAAGGGCTGAAGGCGGTGCTGGCGGGCTAGCGCTGCTGGCGGGCTAGTCGAAGAACATCACGCTGACCACCTTGCCCATGTCCTCGGCCACGCGGCAGCTGGCCAGAAGGGTCTCGCTGTCATGGAAGGCGTAGCAGATCAGCTGGTCGCAGCGGGTGATGATGTCCTGATTGCAGAGGCTGCTGGCCATAGGCAGGGGCAACTCATCGTGCTCGGGCTTCTCCACCAGGTGCAGCACCCGCTCCAGCTGGTCGCGCGATTCGCCGGGCTGACGGTCGAGGCTCTGGGGCAGCAACACGGTGAGTCGGGCCGGATCGATCTCCAGCACGCTCCGGATCACGGCCGCATTGACCCCCTGAGCTCCGGACGTGATCAGGTTGTGCCCCTCCTGGGCAAGGGAGCGAGCCACCAGCTCGACCAGGTGGATGGACACCACGGGAACGTGACGACTGCCCAGAATGGCAATGCGCCGCTTGCTCCGGTCCTGGAGCATGGCCAGTTCCTGAGCAAGGGTGTCGATCCGATCGAGCGACGGAAGATCAAGGGACCGGGTCACCAGTAGCCCGCAGCCTGCGCTTTGAAACTAGCAGCGTTATTTCGCCAGCGCGGGCAACTGCAGCTGCTTGAACAGCGGTTCGAAGTCGCAGTGCTCCTCCACCAGCCGAAAGGCAAAGCTGGCCTTGACCGCCTCATGCAGGCGCACATGACCAAAGGCCTGCTCAATCACCTCGACGGTGGTGAGGGTGTCGTGCTCGACCTTGAGCAGGGGCACCTCCAGTTCTTCGGCCCGATTGAGCAGCTGGGGCAGGGGCTCACCCGCTCCGGTGAGAATCAGGCACTGGGTGGAGGCCTCGAGGGCAGCCAGTTGGATATCGGTGCGATCAGCCCCGGTGACCACGGCCATGTTGCGGCGGCGGCGGAAAAACTCCATCGCCGAATTGACATTCATGGCACCGATCGAGAGGGTTTCCACCAACAGATCGAGCCGTTCCGGGCAACAGAGCACCTGAGCCCCGAGCCGCAGGGCCAGCTCCTCCACCGTGACGCTGCGCAGCAGCGGGCTCTGGGGCATCACCCCCAGCACGGGTAAGCCGAGCTGGGCGAGGGCCGGCACCAGCTCGGCCCGCAGCTGAGGCACCAGCTCCGGCTTGACGGCGTTGAGCACCACCCCGGCCAGGTGCGGGCCCAGCTGGGCCTGGGCGGCCAGCAACGGATCGATGCTGCAGCTGTCCAGCCATGGATGCACCAGCACCACCGAGGCCTCAAGGCCCTCGGCCAGCTGGGCCAGACTGAGGCCATAGAGGAGACCCTCATGGAGGCTGCCAGCAGCTTCCAGCAGGGTCAGGCCGTCGGCGGCGGCGGCCAGTTGCTGGCGCAGCAGGGCGAAGCCCGGCCCGGGATCCCGATCCCCCTGCACCAGGCGCTGCTGGGCCGTGACGGCATCCAGCACATGCAGGGAGGGGATCAGATGGGAGTCCGGCAACCCCAGGGTGGCGCCGATGAAGCGCACATCCGCATCCAGAAGGGGCGCCTGGCCCCATTCGCTGGTCGCCGCATCCAGACTGGTTGCCAGGGGCTTGCCGAAGCGCACAGGAATGCCCTGACGGCTGAGCTGGCGAGCAAGACCCAACACCACAGCGGATTTGCCACTGAAGGCTTCGCAGGACCCGATCAGCAAGGTGGGGGCCATCGGTCAACCTCGCTGGGGCACGTCTTGGCGTTGGAATTTAGGCGGCCCCGCCCACCGACTCGGTGGCGAGGGGAGTCCGTCCCAGCAGCAACCAGTGCCAGAAGGTCTCCGGCAGCTCATCCCCTTGCCGCTCCATCAACCACTGCACCAGCTGGTGGCAAGGCAGATCAAAGGCATAAACCACCTGCGGCAGGGCGGGGAACGTGAGGTCGCAGTGGAGCACGACCTGGGGCGCCGTCTCGCCGCTCCAGCGCAGCTGCAACGCATGGCTGCGGCCGCCCAGGAGCAGCCTTCTGCCTGCCCACTCCCCCGCCAGCAGGATCGTCAGCGCCTCCTCCAGCGACGTCTGACGCACCAAGCCCCCGCAGTAGGGCGCAAACAGGGGCACCAGGGGCGCCAGGGCTTCAAGGGGGGTGCCAGCAGCCATCCAGGCGGCAGATCCATCGGCGGAATTCCACCATGGTGTCGCCTCAGCCGGCGATTGCACCAGGTCCATGTTTAGTTCTCACATGTGCACCGTGGCCGTGACCGGCGCCAGCGGCAGCCTCGGACAGGCGTTGCTGCGCTGCTGGTCGAGCCAGGGCGCGCAGCTGGTGGCCCTCACCAGCAGCACGCGGCCCCTCGACCTGCGCGATGCCGCCGGCGAATCCATCCCGGTCGAGCAGGTGCCCTGGCAGATCGGGGAGGAGGCCGCCCTGCGGCCTCTGCTGGAGCGGGTGGACGTGCTGGTGATCAATCACGGTGTCAACCAGCAACAGGCCCGCAGCCGTGAGACCACAAACCTGGCTCTGGAGGTGAACGCCCTGAGCAGCTGGCGGCTGCTGGAGCTGTTCGCCGAGGTGGTGCAGCAGCGACCCGCCGACGGTCGCCCCCGGGCTGAGGTGTGGATCAACACCTCCGAGGCGGAGATCCAACCGGCCTTCAGCCCGCTCTACGAGCTGAGCAAACGGCTGCTGGGCACGCTGGTGAGCCTGCGGGCTCTGGATCTGGCCGGAGCCCAGGGCCCCCTGCGGATTCGCCGGCTGGTGCTGGGTCCGTTCCGCTCTGCCCTCAACCCGATCGGGGTGATGGGGGCCGATTTCGTCGCCTCCCAGGTGCTGGCCCAGGCGCGGCTGGGCTTCAACCTGATCATCGTCACGCCCAACCCCCTCACCTACGTGCTGATGCCGCTCACCAGCCTGGGGCGCTGGGCCTACTTCAAGGCCCTCACCCGGCGTTAGAAGTCGCGGTCGGTGAGGATCTCGCAGCCGTCACTGGTGACGGCGATGGTGTGCTCCCACTGGGCTGACCAACTGCCATCCACCGTCACCACGGTCCAGCGGTCCTTGAGGGTGCGGCAGGCCTTGCTGCCGGCATTGAGGATCGGCTCCACCGCCAGGGTCATGCCCGGCCGCAGCTTCATGTTGGGCAGATCCCGGGTGCGGAAGTTGAACACCGCGGGCTCCTCGTGCAGATTGCGCCCCACACCGTGGCCGGTGTAGTCCTCGACCACCGCGAAGCCATGGGCTTCCACGTGATCCTGCACGGCCCCGGCGATATCCAGCAGGGTGTTGCCCGCCTTGATCTGGGCCAGCCCCTTCATCAAGGATTCCTGGGCCACCCGACAGAGGGTCTGCGACTCCTCTGTGGCGCCTTCTCCCACACAGAGGCTGACGCAGCTGTCACCGTGGTAGCCGTCAAAGTAGGCACCGGTGTCGATCTTGACCAGATCGCCGGCCTGGATCACCCGCTTGCTGTTGGGGATGCCATGCACCACCTCGTTGTTGATCGAGGCGCAGATGCTCGCAGGAAAACCGTGGTAGCCCTTGAAACTGGGGGTGGCGCCCATCTCGCGGATGCGCTTTTCAGCGTGGCGGTCCAGGTCGGAGGTGGTCATGCCGGGCGCCGCCATCTCCAGAATTTCACGCAGCACCGTGGCCACGATGCGGCTGGCCTGGCGCATCGTGTCGATTTCACGGGCTGACTTGATCTCAACCCCGCGGCGGCTTTTCTGGATGCGGGGGCCCGTCTCGACCAGCGAGCCGCCGGCTGACCCGCCGCCGGCAGAGGCCCGGGCTGGCGAAGCGGTGGCTCCTGAACCCTTGGTACTGGCCAGCAGATCGGCAAACAGATTCATGCTGGGTGACGCCTGCAGCGATGGAAAGGCTGATCTTCAAGCTACCAATGGGACTGGATCGGTGCGGGCTGGGGGGGGGACCTCCGGGTGAAGGGTGACACCTAAGCCGGTACACTGTCGGTTTGGCCAGGCGTCGCGGAGCTGAGATGGCAACGGAGTCGACAGACAATCAAGCCGTAAACCCGGCAGAGCAGGGTTCTGAGGAGGTCAGCGCGACCACAACCACCACGGCGGATGCCAATACGGCTACAGCTGTGCAGGAGAAGCCCGCCGCCGTCAAGGCCACCACCGGCAAGCTCAGCGCCCAGGACCTGATCCGCGCGTTTGAAGCTGAGCAGCTCAAGGACGAACTCCCCGAGATCTACGTCGGCGACACCGTCAAGGTGGGCGTGCGGATTCGCGAGGGCAACAAGGAGCGCGTACAGCCCTACGAAGGCGTGGTGATCGCCAAGCGCCACGGCGGTCTCAATGAGACCATCACCGTGCGCCGCATCTTCCAGGGCATCGGTGTGGAGCGGGTCTTCATGTTGCACAGCCCCCAGGTGGCTTCCGTGAAAGTCGAGCGCCGCGGTAAGGTGCGTCGGGCGAAGCTCTTCTATCTGCGCGATCGGGTGGGTAAAGCCACACGGGTCAAGCAACGCTTCGACCGCTGAGGTTGCCAGCATGTGTCCTCCCTGCCTGAAGATTTCTCTTCGGGCAGCGTGTTTCACATGCAACTGCCTCACTCGCAGCGGCCTCATGTTCACGGGGGCATCGGCCATGCGCCGTTAGTTCAGTTGGTAGAACGCAGGTCTCCAAAACCTGATGTCGGGGGTTCAAGTCCTCCACGGCGCGTTCGATGTCCCACTTTGCAGTTTCCTGGTTCCGAGCATGGAGTTGGATCTACAACCCGGAGATGTGGTCAAGGTGCTCGAATCGGCCGCTTTGGGCTGGGTTCGGGCACGGGTGATCCGGGTGAAATCCGGTGGCCGTGTCGTCGTTCAGAGCGACCAAGGCCGTGAATTCACGGCACGCGGAAATCAGGTGCGCCTGATTGAGCCTGCGGGCTTTCGCCCCTGAGCTGCCTTTCAGGCGGCTCGATGCCCATTCGTGGGGCCGGTCTGATTTGCATCCGCTGGTCTTTTGCCCAGCTAGTTGACGATCGGACCGGTGATCACGGATACTTTTAAAGTCGTTCAAGGTTCAAACCTCGGCCACGACGCAGAACGCCCAAAAGGCTGACTGGGACTGTAGTTCAATCGGTTAGAGCACCGCCCTGTCACGGCGGAAGTTGCGGGTTCGAGCCCCGTCAGTCCCGTTCTTATCAAATTAGGAGTTGTTCCTGTGGGTGCTGCGCAGACCTCACGGCCTGTACGCGTCCGCCTGGCCCCGAGCCCCACGGGGACCCTGCACATCGGCACAGCCCGCACCGCGGTCTTCAACTGGCTGTTTGCCCGGCGCCAGGGTGGAGAGTTCCTGCTCCGCATCGAGGACACCGATAAGGAGCGCAGCAAGACCGAATACACCGCCAACATTCTCGAGGGGCTGCAGTGGCTCGGGCTCCAATGGGATGGCGAGCCCGTCATCCAGAGCGCCCGTATTGCAGACCATCGGGCAGCCATCCAGCAGCTGCTGGATTCCGGCCGTGCCTACCGCTGCTTCGCCACCGAAGCGGAGCTCACTGCCATGCGGGAGCAGCAGGCAGCCAGCAAGCAGGCTCCCCGCTACGACAACCGCCACCGTCACCTCAGCACCGAGCAGCAGCAAGCCTTCATCGCCGAGGGTCGCGAAGCCACCATCCGCTTCCGCATCGACGACGACGCCACCATCACCTGGACCGACCTGGTGCGGGGCCCGATGCGCTGGAGCGGCTCCGATCTAGGCGGCGACATGGTGATCGCCCGGCGCGCTCCGGCCGATCAGATCGGTGATCCGCTCTACAACCTGGTGGTGGTTGTGGACGACGCCGCCATGGCGATCAGCCACGTGATCCGCGGCGAAGACCACATCGCCAACACCGCCAAGCAACTGCTGCTCTACGCAGCTCTGGGCGCCGAAGCACCGATGTTCGCCCACACACCTCTGATCCTCAACCAGGAGGGCAAAAAACTCTCCAAGCGCGATGGCGTCACCTCGGTGAGCGAGTTTCGGGCCATGGGATACACCGCCGAAGCCCTGGCCAACTACATGACCCTGCTGGGCTGGTCGCCGCCGGAGGGCATGGGGGAGCGCTTCACCCTGGCCGAGGCAGCTGCGGTGTTCGACTTCGAGCGGGTCAACCGGGCCGGCGCCCGCTTCGACTGGGACAAGCTCAACTGGCTCAATGGGCAGGTGCTGCACGACCTCGGCCCCGAGGCCCTGAAGGAGCAGCTGGCCCCCCTATGGGCCCAGCACGGCTGGGGCGCGGAGGCTGGCCTTGCCAGCTCAGACCCCGCCTGGCAGATCGACCTCTGCAGCCTGATCGGCCCGTCCCTGAGCCTGCTGGCCGATGGGGTGGAGCAGGCACGACCCTTCTTCACCACCCCGGACCTGCAGGAGACCGCCACGGCCCAGCTGGCCAGCGAGGGAGCCCGCCCGGCCCTCGCCGCGCTGCTGGAGCGGCTGCCCGATCCCGCGACCAACGCAGTGCTGGAGGCCGAGCAGGCCCAGGCCCTGCTGGTCGAAGCCTGTGCCGCCGCCGGGGTGAAAAAAGGAGTGATCATGAAGAGCCTGCGGGCCGCCCTGCTCGGCAGCCTTCAGGGACCCGACCTACTGGCCACCTGGCTGCTGCTGCACCGCAGCGGCGCCGACCGCCCCCGCATCAGTCGCTGCCTCTGAGCAGGGGGCCTCTGAGCGGGGAGCCTCTGAGCCGGAACCCTCAGGATCCACGAGCCCCAGCCAACGGGCCAGGGGCCCGGCACTGAGGCCCTGCAGCCCCACGGTCAGCAGGATCGTCAGGAACACGAGCCCCTGCAGGCGGCCGGCCCCCACCACCCCCGCCTGCTCCAGGCGGATCGCAAACAGGCTGGCCACGGCGGCCGTCACGATGCCGCGAGGTGCCAGCCAGGCCAGCAGGGCCCGCTGGGGGAGGCTGAAGTCGAGGCCCCAGGTGGCCAGGCCAATCGCCACCGGCCGCACCAGCAGCATCAACACCAGCACGCAGGCCACCCCACCCCAGCCCAGGGGGCTGAGCTCGGCCCAGCTGACGTCAGCGGCCAGCAGGGGAAACAACATCGTGATCGCCAGCTGGGCCAGCTGGCGGATCAGCGCATCAAGCTCGGCGGCATCGGTATCGGGACGGCGCCCCACCACCACCCCAGCCGCCACGGCCGCCGGCAGCCCCGATTCCGGCAGCAGCAACTCACAGCCACTGAACATCAGGAACAGGCTGCCCACCGTGAGCTGCAGCCGCAGGGCCCCGGCCGGCTGAGCGGGAATGCGGCGCAGGGCTTCGGCCAGCAACCACCCGCACACGGCCCCGATCGCCACCCCACCGCCGAGCCGCTGCAGCAGCCCCAAGGCCAGCTCCCGCCAACCGTGCAAATCGCCGAGTGCCAGCTCCAGCAGCAGCAGGGCGAGCACGGCACCGATCGGCTCCAGCACCAGCCCCTCGCCGTCGAGCACCTCACCGAGGGGCGACGAGAGACGGATCTGGCGCACCAGCGGGTTCACCACCGTGGGCCCGGTGGCCAGCACGATGGCGCTGAACACGGCCGCCAGCGACCAGTTGAGTCCGGCCAGCCAGTGGGCGGCCAGCAGGCCTGCAGCGAGGGCCAGCACCAGCCGCACCAACACGATGCGCAGCACGGCTTGCCGGGTGCCATCGTCGGGCAGGCGCAGGTTGATGCCGCCGTCAAACAGCACCAGGCTCACCAGCAGGCCCACCACGGTGCCCAGGCCCGCACCCAGATCGAGCGGCTCGACAAGGCCGAAACCGGAGCGGCCGATCACCAGACCGGCGCTGAGCAACACCACCACGCCGGGGAGCCCGGTGAGCCAGGCCAGGGCCTGGGCGATCGCCCCCGCAAAAACCGTGACCCCCCAGAGCAGACCCAGCCGCTCAGGCGTCATTCATCGAGGGCGTTGAACTTCGGCTCCACGTGGATGCCGATCACGCCACTGGGGCGTACCACCAGGTATTCGCCCTCGAGGTCTCCGATCGGCACGTTCACGAAGGTGTCGGGCGCCGAGGCTGTGAGCACACCGCCGTACCACTGCTGGAAGGCCTCCAGGGTCTGGAAGTTGACGGTTTCGGTCTGGCCGCCGCTCATGTGCAGATGCACGGCGTAGCGGCGGGGGATGCGAGACATGGCGTCGGGCGAAACGGAGACACGGAGAACGCGGACATGCCCACAGGATGCCCCAGCGCCACAGGGTTGTGCCAGGCCAGAGCTTCTAGCGGAACATCGCCGGCCACATAGAGGGGATGACGGGGCTGACCGGCGGCCGTGAGCCCCAGGCCCCCCAGGTGGCCGTGCTCCGAACCGAACGCGTGCGCTTCGAGCAGCGCGAGCACGACCCGATCCCGCGACCGCCAGGTCCCCTGATTGCCCCAACCCAGCCAGAGGGTGGACTCAGGATTCACCGCCAGGCGCCGCCGGATCCAGTCATCGCAGTCGGTCCCCACCGGATCCGCGGCACGGCGCAGCACCGCCGGCGACGGGCTGACGCGCGCAAACAGATTGAGCACCTCCAAGGCGCCGTAGCCCCAGCGGCGGCCAAAACCCAGCAGCCGCCGCAGGGTGGGATCGTCCCGCTGGCCATCGGCCCGCGAGGGATTCAGGCCGATGAAGATCAGCCGCGGCGCCGCCGGCTCCCACACCCGCTCAAGCCACCACCGGTACTGGCCGCAGGGGCTGAAGGCAGCTGTGGCGGTGGCCGACAACGAGTTCTCCGCCTCGCCTGTCACGTTTGTGACCACAAAAAGAACCACATTGCCGACAGTGCAGCGTGGACCACGATCCCAAGCCTGGGGACAGGCCCACCCTGGCGGCCAGCCGCGAGCAGCGCCACACCGAACGGCCGGATAGCCCGGGGCAAAGCAGCAGCCATGGTCACGATCGCGGCATCCGAACTGCCCTCCCGAGCTCTGGCAGGCTGGCCCCACCCATCACCCCTCGCAGCAACGTGGCCCCTGGCACCAAGCCCCTGCTGCTGCTGATCGACGGCCACTCCCTGGCCTTCCGCAGCTTTTACGCCTTCTCCAAGGGGGGGGATGGCGGCCTGAGCACCAAGGCCGGCGTGCCCACGAGCGTCACCTACGGCTTCCTCAAGGCCCTGCTCGACAACTGCAAGGGGCTCAAGCCCAATGGCTTGGTGGTGGCCTTCGACACGGCCGAGCCCACCTTCCGCCACGAGGCCGATGCGGCCTACAAGGCCCACCGGGATGAGGCACCGGAGCACTTCTTCGCCGATCTGGCCAACCTGCAACAGATCCTGGCCGACAACCTCGACATCCCGCTGGCGATGGCGCCGGGCTACGAGGCCGACGACGTGCTGGGCACCCTGGCCAACCGGGCGGCCAATGCCGGCTGGCGGGTGCGGATCCTCTCGGGCGACCGCGATCTGTTCCAGCTGGTCGACGACAAGCGCGACATCGCCGTGCTCTACATGGGTGGCGGGCCTTACGCCAAAAACAGCGGCCCCACCGAAATCCGCCGCGACGGCGTGGTCGCCAAGCTCGGCGTCACCCCGGAAGAGGTGGTCGACCTCAAGGCGCTCACCGGCGACAGCTCCGACAACATCCCCGGCGTCAAGGGTGTGGGCCCCAAGACCGCCATCAACCTGCTGAAGGAGTTCGAGCATGTGGATGGCATCTACGCCGCGCTCGACCAGCTGGCGACCGCGGGAGCCAAGGCCGCCCAGGGCTGCCTCAAGGGAGCCCTGATCGAGAAGCTGCGCGCCGACCGCGACAACGCCTACCGCTCGCGCATGCTGGCCGAGATCCTGATCGACATCCCCCTGCCGAGCGAGCCCCGGCTGGAGCTGGGGGCCGTGAAGGCCGAAGCCCTGGCCGGCAGCCTCGAGGAGCTGGAGCTGTACAGCCTGGTGAAACAGGTGCCCAATTTCGCCCAGCTGTTCTCGGCCGTGCCGCCGCAGCCCAGCGAGGGATCCAGCCCCTCGGGCGGCGCGGCCAGCCCAGCCGCCGCCCAAACCGCCACGAGCGACAGCCCAACCACCCCCAGCCCAGAGGCTGCTCCTCCTGAAGAGGGCCCCGCCCTGCCGGCCATCGAGCCCCAGCTGATCACCAGCCCAGAAGCCCTGGCGGCCCTCGTCTCCCAGCTCAACAGCTGCACCGATCCCGGCCGGCCCGTGGCCCTCGATACCGAAACCACCAGCCTCAATCCCTTCCAGGCCGAGCTGGTGGGGGTGGGGGTGGCCTGGGGCGAGGGCCCGGCGGAGCTGGCCTACATCCCGATCGGCCACCAGAGCCAACCGGCACCGGATCTGCTCACCGAAGCGCCAGCGGCTCCGCCCCAGCTGCCCCTTGATGCGGTGCTCACCGCCCTGGCCCCCTGGCTGGCCAGCGCCACCCACCCCAAAGCCCTGCAGAACGCCAAGTACGACCGCCTGATCCTGCTGCGCCACGGCCTGCCGCTGGGCGGGGTGGTGATGGACACCCTGTTGGCGGATTACCTGCGCGATGCCGGCGACAAACACGGCCTCGACGCCATGGCCGAACGCAACTTCGGCTTCACCCCCACCAGTTACACCGAGCTGGTGCCCAAGGGCGCCAGCTTCGCCGCCGTGGGGATCCCCGCAGCCGCTCTCTATTGCGGCATGGATGTGCACCTCACCTGGCGCCTGGCCCGGCTGCTGCGTCGCGAGCTGACGGCCATGGGCGATGCCTTGCCCCAGCTGCTCGACCAGCTGGAGCTCCCCCTGGAGCCGGTGCTGGCCCTGATGGAAGCCACCGGCATCCGCATCGACACCGCCTACCTGGGCGAGCTGAGCTGTGAGCTCAAAACCACGCTGGATCGCCTCGAGGGCGAGGCCAGGGCGGCCGCCGGCGTTGATTTCAACCTGGCCTCGCCGAAGCAGTTGGGCGAGCTGTTGTTCGACACCCTCGGGCTGGATCGCAAGAAATCGCGCAAAACCAAAACCGGCTGGAGCACCGATGCGGCCGTGCTGGAGAAGCTGGAGGCCGACCATCCGGTGGTGCCGCTGGTGCTGGAGCACCGCACCCTCAGCAAGCTCAAGAGCACCTATGTGGATGCCCTGCCGGCGCTGATGGAGCCGGAAACCGGGCGGGTGCACACCGACTTCAACCAGGCGGTGACCGCCACCGGGCGGCTCTCCAGCAGCAACCCCAACCTCCAGAACATCCCCATTCGCACCGAGTTTTCGCGGCGGATCCGCAAGGCATTCCTGCCGGAGGCGGGCTGGAGTCTGATCAGCGCCGACTACTCCCAGATCGAGCTGCGCATCCTGGCCCACCTCAGCGGCGAGGAGGTGCTGGTGGAGGCCTACCGCAGCG
>JBILUH010000093.1:0-5297 GCA_044371095.1 Cyanobium sp. | reverse complement strand
GGTTCGCCGCCACCATCCGCTCCTTGGCCCGACGACCCGCCTGCAGCCTTTTTTTGAGCAGCGGCGCACTCAGACCCGCCGCCTGGGCCAGCTCCGCCTGGCTCGGCTTGGTCCCCAGCTGCACCTCAAGCTCCTGCTCCAGCTCCTCCAGCACCACCAGCTGCTGCACCTGACGGCCCAGCGTGATCTCCTGCTCGTGGCTCAGCAGCGGCACACGTCCGATGTCTCGCAGGTAGCTGCGCACCAGGTCGCCATCGGCCTGGGGCATGGAGCGAGACGAGGAGCTCTCCGACGGGGTGCGAGCCGGAGCGGCTGCAATGGCAACGGCTGTAGCGACGACCACGACGGCAAGGCCTTGAAGATGTGTAAAGCCTAACCTGAAGAAGTGTGAACTCCTCTCACAAACCTCAAAAATTCAGCCGGATGCCCCCCCCTGCAGCAGCCAGGAGGCGGTCTGCAGGTAGATGAACACACCGGCCACGTCGGTGGCCGTGGCGATGAACGGGGCCGACATCAGCGCCGGATCCAGGCCGAGGCGATCAAACAGCAGCGGCAGGGCCGCTCCAGCGGTGGCGGCCAGGGTCGTGATCGCCACCAGGCTGAAGCCGGCAGCCCCGGCCACCAGCCAGTTGCCGCCGCTCACATAGGCCGACCAGGGGATGACCACCAGCATCATCAGCAAACCGAGCAGTGCTCCCGCCACGGCTTCCCGCCAGATCGCCCGGCCCGGCCCGAGAGCCTGAATCCGCTGAGTGCTGAGGCCCCGGATCACCACCGTGGAGCTCTGGGCGCCCACATTGCCGCCGGTGCCGATCAGCAGCGGAATGAAGGCCGCCAGCACCACCACCTGCTTGAGCACCCCATCCATCGAGGCGATCACGGCAGCGGTGCCGCTGTTGGCGATCAGCAGCACCAGCAGCCACACCACCCGGCGGCGGGCCACGGTGAACAGGTTGCTCTGGAAGTAGTCGTCTTCGTCACCGGCCTGCACGGCACCGGCGGCGTAGAGGTCGCGGGTGGCCTCCTGCTCGATCACGTCGATCACGTCGTCGACGGTGACGATCCCCACCAGCCGCTGCTCCCGGTCCACCACCGGCACGGCCAGGAAGTCGTAGCGCTGGATGGCGCGGGCCACCTCCTCCTGGTCGGTGTCGGTGCCGACGCTCACCACCTCGCGGGTCATCACATCGCCGATGCGCGCCTCCGGATCGGCCGTCACCAGATCCCGCAGCGACAGGATGCCGGTGAGGTGGCGGGAGCCATCGGTGACGTAGAGGGAGTAGATGGTTTCGGTGTCGCGGGCGCGGCGGCGCACGATCGCCAGGGCCTGGGCGGCGCTGTGGAACTCCTTGAGATCCACAAATTCGGTGGTCATCAGCCGACCCGCCGTCTCCGCCTCGTAACCGAGCAGCTGGGCCGTCACCCGCCGCTCCGCCGGGCTGAGTTCGGCCAGGAGGCGACGCACCACCTTGGCGGGCAGCTCATCAAACAACCGCACCCGATCGTCGGGCGACATCTCCTCCACCAGCTCCAGCACCTCGCCGGAGCGCAGTCGCTCCAGCAGGGTCTGCTGCACCGCCGCATCGAGGTACTCGTAGACCTCGATGGCCTCATCCTTGGGCAGCAAACGGAACGCCAGGGCCTGCAGGGTGCGCGGGAGGCTGCCGATCGCCTCGGCCGCGTCCACCTCCTGCACGGGCCCCAGCAGCAGCTTGGCGCCGTCGTAATTGCCGGCCTCCAACAGGCTTTCCAGCTGCTGGGCCACCACCTCGGCCACCTGAACGCCGTTGGCCTCGCTCATCTGGGCTCGCCCATGGCCGTGGGATGCCGCAACGCCGAGTTTATGGGGCCTGCCAACCGAAGGCGGGGGCCCCGCTCGCTAGGGTCCGGCGACTTGATGATTCCCGCACCCATGGCGATTTCTGTCAGCAACGTCACCGTGCGCGATGCCCAAGGCGACGCGCGCAGCCTGGGCGACTGGGCCGGCCAGGTGCTGTTGATCGTGAATGTCGCCAGCCGCTGCGGCTTCACCCGCCAGTACGCCGGCCTGCAGGCGCTCCAGGACACCTACGGCCCCCAGGGCCTGGCGGTGCTCGGCTTCCCCTGCAACGATTTCGGCGCCCAGGAGCCCGGCAGCCTGCCGGAGATCCAGCAGTTCTGCGCCACCACCTACGGCGCCGACTTCACCCTGCTCGACAAGGTGACCATGGCCGAAGAGCCCTACACCAGCCTCACCCAGGCCGAGCCGGCGGGTGCAGTGGCCTGGAACTTCGAGAAGTTCCTGATCGGCAGGGACGGCACCGTACTGGCCCGCTTCAAGAGCAACGTCGAGCCTGATTCGGCTGAGCTCAAGGCCGCCATCGAAGCCGCCCTGGCTGCCGCCTGAGCCGGATCGCTTCCCCGGCTGCTGGGGAATTCAAGGAAGCTCCCAAGAGGCGGGGCGCCGCAGTCCAGCGGCGCCGCCCCGAGGGGGCCTGAACCGCCAACAGCCAGCCTTCAGTCTGCGATCAGCCAGCCGCCAGCCAACCGCGGCGATCACCGGCCTGCACCTGCAACCAACGCTGTCCGGATCCTCCACGCCAGCTGCGCAGCACCCGCAGAGGCTGATCGGCTGACAGATCCTGAAGCGCTGGCGCCTGCTGCTCAGGGGCGACTCGCAAAGCCATCGCCCCCGTGGAAAGCAGGGGGTCGCCCACCATCCGCCGCCGCACCTCGGGGGAGCGGCGATCAGCTCCACCGGCAGGCAGGGCGACCGGTGTGATCAGAGCGAAACCGAGCAAGGCCGCCCAGCGCCAGACTGCGGAGGGCTGCATCAAATGTCCAGCTGGGCCAGGTCAAGGCTGGCGCTGTGGGTTTCGATGAATTCCCGGCGCGGGGCCACCTTGTCGCCCATCAGGATCGTGAAGATGCGATCGGCCTCCAGGGCGTCTTCGATCTCAACCCGCTTCATCATGCGGGTTGTGGGATCCATAGTGGTTTCCCACAGCTGCTGGGGCATCATTTCGCCCAGACCCTTGAAGCGCTGAATCGTGTAGTTGGCCTTCTCTCCAAATGCTTCGATCGTGGTCTTGAGGTCGTTTTCGTTGTAGCAATAGGTATGATTTTTGCCGCGCTCCACCTTGTAGAGGGGCGGGCAAGCGATATAAATGTAGCCACCTTCCACCAGAGCCCTCTGGTAGCGAAAGAAGAAGGTGAGAATCAGGGTGCGGATGTGGGCACCATCGACGTCGGCGTCGGTCATGATCACGATCCGGTGATAGCGAAGACTCTTCTCGTCGAAATCCTCACCCTTGATGCCCAATCCAAGCCCCGTGATCAGGGCCTGGATTTCGGTGTTCTTGTAGATCTTGGCGTCGTCGGTTTTCTCGATGTTGAGAATTTTGCCCCGCAGCGGCAGGATCGCTTGAAAGCGCCGATCACGGCCCTGCTTGGCGGAGCCACCAGCCGAGTCGCCCTCCACGATGTAGATCTCCGATTCGGAGGGGTCGCGGGAGCTGCAGTCGGCCAGTTTGCCGGGCAGGGTGGAGCTCTCCAGCACGCTCTTGCGACGCACCAGCTCGCGAGCACGACGGGCAGCCTCGGCGGCATTGAAGGCCTGGATCGCCTTCTCGAGGATCAGATCGATCACCGAGGGATTGAATTCCAGGTATTCGCTGAGGGCTTCGCCCACCAGAGTGTCGACAATGCCGCGCACTTCGGTGTTGCCAAGCTTGGTTTTGGTCTGCCCCTCGAATTCTGGATCCGGCACCTTGACCGACAGCACGGCAGTGAGACCCTCGCGGATGTTTTCACCGGCCAGGTTGGTGTCAGCGTCTTTGCGCTTGCCGCGCTTTTTGGCAAACGTGTTGAGGGTGCGGGTCAGCACCGTTTTCAGACCCTCGATATGGGTGCCACCATCGACGGTGCGGATGTTGTTGGCAAAGCCAAGGATGCTGTCGGAGTAGGCATCAACGCACCACTGCAGGGCCGCCTCCACCTGCACGCCTTCCTTCTCGGAATTCACATAGATGATTTCCGGGTGCAGCGGATCCTTCCCCGCGTTCATGTAGGCGACGTATTCCCGGATCCCACCTTCGTAGAAGTAGATCTCTTCGTGGCACTCCCCCGCGGCATTACGTGCTGAGGCGCGGTCGTCACGGAAGACGATCCGCACGCCGCCATTGAGGTAAGCCAGCTCGCGCAGACGCGAGGAGAGGGTCTGGTAGTCGAACTCAATGCCGGTGGAGAAGATCTCAATATCCGGCTTGAAGCACACCGCCGTGCCGGTGCGGCCCTTCTCGCCGGGGGCGGATTGGAGGATGCCGATCGGCGCACCGCGCTCGAAGCGCTGGGTGTGCACCTGGTCCTGACGGTACACGGTGACTTCCACCCACTCGGAGAGGGCGTTGACCACCGACACGCCGACGCCGTGCAGACCGCCGGACACCTTGTAACCGCCGGAACCGAACTTGCCGCCAGCGTGCAGCACCGTGAGCACCGTCTCGAGGGCGCTCTTGCCGGTGCGGGGGTGGATGTCGGTGGGGATGCCGCGGCCGTTGTCAGTGACGGCGCAGGAGCCGTCGTCGTTGAGCACCACCAGGATCTGGTCGCAATGGCCAGCCAGGGCCTCGTCGACGGCGTTGTCGACCACCTCGTACACCAGGTGGTGCAGACCCCTCGGCCCGGTGGAGCCGATATACATGCCCGGCCGCTTGCGCACCGGCTCCAGGCCTTCCAGAACCTGGATCTGCTCGGCGCCATAGGCGGCCTCAACTTTGATGGCGTCGCTCATGCAGGAAGGTCTCCCCAGGGATTCGGCACAGGACGGCGACATCCCGGGGCAAAAAAGGCGTGATACAGGCCCAAAAGCCCTTCACTGAAGGCAATTTACCACCGCCAACCCGGCGGGGCATCCCCTGGCATGGTGGATCCATGAGCCCCGTTGTGCCGCCCGCCGCCGCCCCCCATCAGCCGCTGGTGATCGTCTTGCTGGGCCCCACAGCCAGCGGCAAAACCGACCTGGCGATCGGTCTGGCGCGGGCCCTCGACCTGGCGGTGCTGAACGTGGATTCGCGCCAGCTCTACCGCCACATGGATGTGGGCACTGCCAAGCCCACGGCCGCCCAGCGGGCCCAGGCCCGCCATGAGCTGCTGGATCTGCGCGATCCCGATCAGCCGATCAACCTGCAGGAATTCCGCGCCGTTGCTGAAGGCCAGCTCCAGGCCGAACTCGGCCGCGAGCGCCCCAGCGGCCCGCCCCTGGCTCTGCTGGCGGGCGGCAGCGGCCTCTATCTGCAGGCGATCACCCAGGGCATGGA
>JBILUH010000042.1:0-19033 GCA_044371095.1 Cyanobium sp. | reverse complement strand
CCGCACGCCGCGGGTGCGGTGGGTGAACCAGGCGAATTCGGCGTAATTGTTGTCGAGCCGGGTTTGGCGGTCGTAGGCAAAGCCGGTGACCAGCAGCGACTGGCTGAGCTCGCTGCAATCGCTCACCCGGATCGGACTGTCGTTGGCCCAGGCCCCCAGCCCCGGCGCTGCCCAGTAGAGCTGGTCGAGGGCCGGCACGGCCAACGCCCCCAGCAGCGGCTGGCCATTCCAGGTGAGGCCCACCGACGTGCCGAAGAACGGAAAGCGGTGGGCGTAGTTGGTGGTGCCATCGAGCGGGTCGACGCACCACTCCAGTGCTGAGCCCTGGCCCTGGCGTCGGCCGCTCTCCTCGGCCAGCACCCCCAGCTCGGGGGTCTCCTGCCCGAGCACCGCCAGCACGGCCTGCTCGGCTGCCAGGTCGGCTTCGGTCACCAGGTCGCCGGCCCGGCCTTTCTCGCGGATCCGCTCCAACCGGCCGAAGTGGTGGCGCAGCTGCTCGGCCCCAGCCTCGGCTGCCCGTCGGGCCACGGCGGCCAGGCGTTCGAGCGCATCGGCCGACAGCGCTGAGCCCTGCCATGCCTGGTCGGAGAGGCTGGGTGGACGGGGCGGGGTGTTGCCGGTCATTCGTCGTCGAGGGGCAGGCCGGCCCGCACCTTGCCGCGGCCGAAGTGGCGACCGAACTGCAGGTCGTACACCTCGTCTTCGTCCTGGGTCTCGACCTCCAGCGGCCCGGTGGCGCGCGCCACGCAGAGCAGGCCATAGCCGCGGCCGCGCAGTTCACGGGACAGCCCCAGCGCTTCCCGCTGGTCGATGTCCCCGGAGAGCACCCGCACGGCGCAGGCGGTGCAGCAGCCATTGCGGCAACTGAAGGGCAGGGGATCTCCCTGCTGTTCGAAGCTGCGCAGGATGTACTCCCCCTCCGGAACCTCGTGGCGGATCACCCGGCCGGTCTGGCGCCAGTGGATCGTGATCGGGTGGCTGCGGGTCATGGTTTGAAGCGTCGGATCAGGGCGTTGGAGCGGGCCGTCTGAGCAGCAGGAGTCGAACTGCTACATTGCCATCTGGTTGCCCCATTTTGCCCCTGGAGAGGTGGCCGAGTGGTCGAAGGCGCAGCACTGGAAATGCTGTATAGGGGCAACTCTATCGAGGGTTCGAATCCCTCCCTCTCCGTTCAAAAGCCGGCCTCACAGCCGGCTTTTTTCATGGCACCAATTTCGCTGCCGAAGGTTGTCGTGAGGGGCCTGGATCCGGCGGCCCGGATGATCAGCCGAAGCGGCCGCTGACGTAGTCCTGGGTGGCCTGCTGGGCGGGGGCATTGAAGATGCGTTCGGTGTCGTTGAACTCCACCAGATACCCCACCTTGCCGGTACCTCCTTCAACCGCTTCAGCATTGAAGAAGGCGGTCTGATCGGCCACGCGCACGGCTTGCTGCATGTTGTGGGTCACGATGATGATTGTGTAGCTCCGCTTGAGCTCGTGCATTGTCTCTTCGATCTTGAGGGTGGAGATCGGGTCGAGGGCTGAGCAAGGCTCGTCCATCAGGATCACCTCCGGCTCGGTGGCGATGGCGCGGGCGATGCAGAGGCGCTGCTGCTGGCCGCCGGAGAGGGCAAAGCCGCTCTCGCGCAGTTTGTCCTTGCATTCATCCCAAACGGCAGCCTTGCGCAGGGAGCGCTCCACCAGCTCATCCATGTCGCCTTTGAAGCCGTTGATGCGGGCGCCGAAGGCGATGTTTTCGTAGATGGTTTTGGGGAACGGATTGGGTTTTTGAAACACCATGCCGATGCGACGCCTCACCTCAACAGGATCCACCTTCGGGTCGTAGAGGTCATAGCCATCGAAGACCACCCGGCCCTTGAGTCTGCAACCGGGAATCAGGTCGTTCATGCGATTCAATCCCCGCAGCACCGTCGACTTGCCGCAGCCAGAGGGTCCGATGAAGGCTGTGACCCGCCCACGGGGAATGTCCATGAAGACATTCTTGACTGCCTCGAATTTCCCATAGGAAATGGTGACGTTCTGCAGCGACATGCAGGCGTCCCCCTGACTGGCGTTCGCGGTTGGGCTGGAGTGGAGGCTGCTGGTCATGGCTCGAGGGCAGGGAGAACGGAGGAAACGCTGAAGAAGAATGTGATCAGACTTTGGCCATCCGGCTGATCCAGCGAGCCAGAAGATTGGCGGCGAGAATCATCATCACCAGTACAAAAGAAGCGGCCCAGGCCAGGGCGTTCTGGGCCTCATACGGCATGATCGCGAAGTTGAAGATCAACACCGACATGGTGGCGATCGGGCTGAACACCCCCTCCGGCCAGAAGGGCGAGAACAGGGCCGTGAAGATCAGGGGCGCCGTTTCGCCGGCGGCCCGGGCGATTGCCAGCACCACGCCGGTGGCGATGGGGGTGAAGGCTGAGGGCAGGGTGATCCGCATCACCGTGACAAATTTGGAAGCCCCCACGCCGTAGGCTCCCCAGCGCAGTTCCTGGGGCACGAGCTTGAGGGCCTCGTCGGTGGTTTTGATCACCGTGGGCAGCATCAACACCGCCAGGGCGATGCCGCCGGCCATGGCGCTGTAGCTCTGATCGAAGAACACCCTTGTCGCCACGACGATTCCGTAGACGAACACGCCACTGATGATCGACGGAACGCCGGCCAGCACGTCGTTGCCGAAGCTCACGAACTGGGCAAACCAACCACGCCTGGAGTATTCGCTGAGGTAGATCCCCCCTCCCACGCCCACCGGAATCGCAATCAGGGAGGCGATCAGGGTCACCAAGATGGTGCCGAGAATGGCATTGCCGATCCCGCCTCCGTCGAGCCCCGGTGGCGGCGGAAGTTGGGTGAACATGCCCACGGAGATCAGTCGGCCGCCCTGGATCAGCACGTGGATCAGGACCAGAAACAGCGGCAGAACGGCGATGGCGGCAAACAAGGCCGCGAGTCCGGTGAACAGCTGGTTGAGCCGGTTGCGCCGCAGGTTGGGGTCAAAGTGCAGCGGCCTTCTGTCGAAAAGGGTGCTGCTGGAATAGGTAAGGGGTTGGTTCGCCATGGTGGGGTTCTCAGTAACGCAGGCTGAGACGACGCACGATCCACTGAGCTGCCACATTCACGGCGAAGGTGAGCAACATCAGGATCAGGGCGGCATACATCAAGGCAGACACCTGAATCCCATCGGCTTCACCGAATTGGTTGGCGAGCATCGAAGCGATGGTGTTGCCCGGTGCCAGCAGTGACAGGTCGAAATTGAGGGCATTGCCGATGATCATCGTCACCGCCATGGTTTCGCCCATGGCCCGGCCCAGGGCAAGCATCACGCCGCCGGTGATGGCCGAGATCGCCGCCGGCAGAATCACACTGAAGATGGCGCCCCAACGGGTGGTGCCAACGCCGTAGGCCCCCTGCCGCAACTCAATCGGTACCTGGTTGAGCGCATCGCGGGAGATCGCCGTGATGATCGGCAGCACCATCACCACCAGGATCAGGATGGCCGGCGCCATGCCGGGGCCCTGGGGAACGGTGTTGAAGAACGGGCTCCAGCCCAGCAGGGTGTGGAGCAGGTTGAGGGCGGGGCGAATCGCGGGCTCCATCACGAAGATCGCCCACAGGCCCAGCACCACCGAAGGAATCGCCGCAAGCAGCTCCACCATCAGGCCGATGGCGTCCCTAACCACGGTGGGCATCAGGTCTTCGGTGATGAAGATGGCCGTGCCAACCCCCAGCGGCACTGCGATCAGCAACGACAGAAATGCCGATACCAAGGTGCCGTAGATGGCGATGAAGGCGCCGTATTGCTCGTTGACGGGGTCCCAGGCGGAGGTGGTGAGGAAACGGAGCCCGAAGGTGGCGATCGCTTCCCGTGCTCCCTGGAACACGGTGAGAAAGATCCCGAGCAGCACCACGGCCACCATCGAGGCCAGCACCAGGGTCAGTTGGCGGAACCCCAGGTCCACCAGCTTTTCGGTCGGTGGACGCCGACGGAGGGTGAACGCATCAGCGTCCAGAGCTTGGCTGGGATCCGTCAGCATGGGGAAAATTGGCTTTGCATCGGTCAGCTCTGGGGTTGCCGATCCAGATCGAATCTACGAAGAGCCCTCCTTTACGCCGTTTAAAGGGTGATTAACGTCTCAGGGCCCGGTAGTTTTGGGCTCCACCGCGCGGGGCTGCCACAGCCGCTTTCATGGGTCGACGGGGTTTCTGGCTCGGGTTTTCATGGCGCGGGCTGTCATGCAGCTGGTTGGCATGGCGCGGATAGTCGGCATCGACCTGGGCACCACCAATTCGGTGGTGGCGGTTCTGGAGGGTGGCCGCCCCCAGGTGATCGCCAGCGCCGAGGGCGGGCGCACGACGCCGTCGGTGGTGGGCTTCAGCCGCGACCAGGAGCTGCTGGTGGGTCAACTGGCGCGCCGCCAGCTGGTGCTCAACCCACGCAACACCTTCGCCAATCTCAAGCGTTTCGTCGGGCGCCAGTGGGATGAACTGGAGGAGGGCAGCCTCTCGGTGCCCTACACGGTGCGAGCCAACGACCAGGGCAATGTGCGGGTGGTGTGCCCGGCCACGGAGCGGGAATACGCCCCGGAAGAGCTTGTTGCCAGCGTGCTGCGCAAGCTCTGCGACGACGCCGCCACCTACCTGGGGGAGCCTGTCGAGGCGGCGGTGATCACCGTTCCGGCCTACTTCAACGACGCCCAGCGCCAGGCGACGCGCGATGCCGGCCGACTGGCGGGCATCAGCGTCGAGCGCATCCTCAACGAGCCCACGGCGGCGGCCCTGGCCTATGGCTTCGATCGCAGCACCGTCAAGCGGGTGCTGGTGTTTGACCTGGGCGGCGGCACCTTTGATGTGTCGGTGCTGCGCATCGCCCAGGGCGTCTTTGACGTGAAGGCCACCAGCGGCGACACCCAGCTGGGTGGCAACGACTGGGATCGCCGCATCGTCGACTGGCTGGCCGATGCCTTCCAGGCGGAGCACGGCATCGATCTGCGCCGCGATCGCCAGGCCCTGCAGCGCCTCACCGAAGCGGCCGAAAAGGGCAAGATCGAGCTGAGCGGCGTGCCGAGCACGCCCATCTCCCTGCCCTTCATCGCCACCGGCCCCGACGGGCCGCTGCACATCGAGACCACCCTGGAGCGCCGGGTGTTCGAGGGCCTCTGCCCCGACCTGCTCGACCGGCTGCTGCGGCCCGTGCAGCGGGCCCTGCGCGATTCCGGCCTGGCGGCCGACGACATCGACGATGTGGTGCTGGTGGGCGGCTCCACCCGCATGCCGATGGTGCAGGAGATGGTGCGCACCCTGATCCCTCGCGAACCCTGCCAGTCGGTCAATCCCGATGAGGTGGTGGCGATCGGCGCTGCGGTGCAGGCCGGCATCCTCACCGGCGAGCTGCGCGATCTGATGCTCAACGACGTCACCCCCCTCTCGCTGGGCCTGGAGACGATCGGCGGGGTGATGAAGGTGCTGATCCCCCGCAACACCTCCATTCCGGTGCGCAAGAGCGATCTGTTCAGTACCTCCGAGGCCAACCAGAGCTCGGTGGAGATCCATGTGCTGCAGGGGGAGCGGCAGATGGCCTCCGATAACAAGAGCCTGGGGCGTTTTCGTCTGTCCGGCATTCCGCCGGCGCCCCGCGGCGTGCCCCAGGTGCAGGTGTCGTTCGACATCGATGCCAACGGCCTGCTGCAGGTGTCGGCCACCGACCGCACCACCGGCCGGCAGCAGAGCGTCAGCATCCAGGGCGGCTCCAATCTCAGCGAGGAGGAGATCGCCAGGCTGATCGAGGAGGCGGAGCAGAAGGCCAGTGAAGATCGCCGCAAGCGATCCGAGATCGACCGCCGCAACCGGGCCCAGACCCTGGTGGCCCAGGCGGAGCGCCGCCTGCGCGATGCCGCCCTGGAGCTGGGCCCCTATGGCGCCGAGCGCCAGCAGCGCTCCGTGGAGATGGCCCTGCGGGACGTGCAGGACCTGCTCGCCGCCGACGACCTGGTGGAGCTGGAACTGGCCGTGAGCCAGCTGCAGGAGGCCCTGTTCGGCCTCAACCGGCGCCTGTTGAGCGAGCGCAAGGCGGAGCAGGGCCCCCTGCAGGGCCTCAAGAACACCCTGGGCTCGCTCAAGGATGAGTTGTTTGCCGATGACGACTGGGACGACTGGAACCGTCCCGGCAGCGACCCCTGGGCGATGCCCCCCTCCCGCTACGACCGGGAGCCCGGCTACCGGGAGCCCGGTTACCGGGAGCCCGGCTATCGGGACCCGGCCAACCGCGAGCCCGAGCCTGTCGTCCGTGAGCGCCGGCCCAGGGTGGATGACGACCCCTGGGGAGATGGGTCGTACCGGTGACGCGTAGCCCCGCCGCCCCATCCGACTACTGGTCGGTGCTGGGCCTCGAGCCCGGCGCCGACGCCAGCAGCCTCAAGCGGGCCTTTCGCGCCCAGGCCCGCCGCTGGCATCCCGACCTCAACGGCAACGACTCGCTGGCGGAGGAGCGCTTCAAGCTGGTCAACGAGGCCTATGCGGTGCTCTCCGACCCGGGCCGGCGGCAGGCCTGGGAGGCCGGCGATCCTGGCGGTGAGGTTCCGGGCCGCGAGCCGCAGGATCCCTTCGCCACGGGCTTCCCCGACTTCGAGGACTATCTCGGCGCCCTGTTCGGGGAGCGGCGCCGCTCCCGTCGGAGCTCCGGCCCCGAGTGGGAGCCCGCCGGCCGCGAGCGGGAGGCCCCCGGGCGCGAAGACACGGGCCCCAGGCAGCCCGACGCCGAAGCGGAGGTGGCTCGGGAGCCGCAGCGACAGGCACCGGGTTCGGTGACGGCTGCGCCGCCGCCGCCGCCGCCGGTGCAGGCCTCCAGCGATCAGGAAAGCCTGGTGGAACTCACCCCTGAGCAGGCGCTGCAGGGGGAGCGGGTGGAGCTGGAGCTCGCCGATGGCACAGCGGTGGAGGTGTGGACCCCACCTCTGGCCGGTGATGGCTGGCGGCTGCGGCTGGCCGGCGTGACCCCCGGCGGGGGCGATCACTTCCTGCAGCTGCGGGTGCGCACCGAGGAGGGGCTGCGCGTCGACGGCCTGCGGGTTCTCTATCCGCTGGAGCTCAGCCCGGCCGAGGCGGCCCTGGGCGCCCAGGTGGTGGTGCCCACCCTGCGGGGGCCGGTGAAGCTGCGGGTGCCGCCGGGGTCCTCCAGCGGCCGGTTGCTGCGGTTGCGTGGCCGGGGCCAGGAGTGGGGTGACCAGCGCGGCGACCAGCTGGTGGAGGTGCGCATCGTGGTGCCCGAGGAGCTGGGCGACGCCGAAGCCGCCCTGTATCGCCGCCTGCAGGAACTGGCGGACGATCCCGACGGCCAGCACCGGTGACACACTGAGGGACTTCTGCCCTTTGCCGCAAGCCATGCCGGTGCACGTGCTGCTGTTCGATGCCGGTAGCGACCAGGAAGGCATCCATTCGCTGGAGCTCAACGGCCGCACCGTGGTGCTGCTGTTTGAGGACCGCGATGACGCGGAGCGCTACGCCGGCCTGCTCGAGGCCCAGGACTTTCCCGTGCCCACCGTGGAGCCGCTCGACCGGGAGGAGATGGAGCTGTTCTGCAGCCAGGCGGGCTACGAGGCCCGTTTCGTGCCGGCCGGCTTTCTGCCCCAGAGTGCCGAGGATCGCCTGCTGATCGCCCCGCCCGAGCGCAACATGGACGTGGCCAACTGGCAGGAGCAGCAGGCGGTTGAGGCATCCGGGGATTCCACCGGGGATCCGACCCTTGAGGCCTTCCGCCGCCAGCTGGAGGGTCTGCTGTGAGCGGGGCAGCGGCCGGCGCCGACCGCGGCCACCTGCTCACCGAACAGGCCAATCCGCTCAGCGAGCGGCTCGACCAGCTGCCCACCGACGCCCTGGTGGCGCTGTTCTGTGCCAACGACCGGGAGCCCCAACGGGCCCTGGAGGAGGCCGCACCGGCCCTGACGGCCGCCGTTGACGCCATAGCGGCACGGCTCGCCAGCGGCGGGCGCCTGTTTTATCTGGGGGCCGGCACCTCGGGCCGGCTGGGGGTGCTCGATGCGGCGGAATGCCCGCCCACCTTCTGCACGCCGCCGGAGCTGGTGCAGGGGGTGCTCGCGGGCGGGGCGCCCGCCCTGCTGCGCAGTTCGGAGGGGCTGGAGGATCGGGCCGATGCCGGCCAGCGCGACCTGGAGGAGCGGGGCTTCGGGCCGGCCGATGGCCTGGTGGGCATCGCTGCCGGTGGCACCACCCCCTATGTGCTGGGGGCGTTGCGCCACGCCCGGGCGATCGGTGCCCTGGCGATCGCGATGGCCTGCGTGCCCGCCGACCAGGCGCCGATGCCCTGCGACATCGACATCCGCCTGCTGACGGGCCCGGAGCTGCTGGCAGGCTCCACCCGGCTCAAGGCCGGTACCGCCACCAAGATGGCCCTCAACCTGCTGTCCACCGGCGTGATGGTGCGGCTGGGCAAGGTGCACGGCAACCGCATGGTGGATGTGGCTGTGACCAACACCAAGCTCGAAGATCGGGCGCTGCGCATCCTCCGCGACCTGGCCGGGGTGAGCCGCGAGCAGGGCCGCCAGCTGCTGCAGCAGGCCGGCGGCTCGGTGAAGCTGGCCCTGCTGATGGCGGCCTCAGGGCTGGATCCGGCCACGGCCAGCGCCCACCTGGCGCGCCACGGCCCCAGCCTGCGGGCGGCGCTGCAGGCCTGCGACGCCCAGCTCAAGGGCAGCCTCAGCTGAACGGGCCCCAGTAGGGCGCGGTGAACAGGTCGACCCGACGGCGGGTGGCGGCCGGCACCTGCTCTTTGGCTGTCATCAGGGCGTGGCGCAGGGCCTGGTGGGCGCTGCTGGTGGGCCGCTGGGCGGCCACCCGTTCAGCGGCCACCCGCACGATCTGCTGGGCCAGGTTGGCGTTGGCGTGGAGGTTGGCGATCACCATTTCCACCGTCACCGAAGCGTGTTCCTGGTGCCAGCAGTCGTAGTCGGTCACCATCGCCAGGGTGGCGTAGGCGATCTCGGCTTCCCGCGCCAGCCGTGCTTCGGTGTGGTTGGTCATGCCGATCACCGAGCAACCCCAGGAGCGGTAGAGCTCCGATTCAGCCCGGGTGGAGAAGGCCGGACCCTCCATGCAGAGGTAGGTGCCGCCGCGGTGCAGCTGGCGGCCCGCGGGCATCAGGCTTTCGCCCACGTCGGCCAGCAGCCGGCTGAGCACCGGGCAGAACGGATCGGCGAAACCCACGTGGGCCACCAGACCCTCACCGAACAGGGTGAGCGGCCGCTGGTGGGTGCGGTCGATGAACTGATCCGGCACCACCATGTCGAGGGGCCGACACTGCTCCTGCAGGGATCCCACCGCCGACAGGGACAGGATCCAGCGCACCCCGAGGGAGCGCAGGGCCCAGAGGTTGGCGCGGTAGGGAACCTCCGTGGGGGTGTGGCTGTGGTGCCGGCCGTGGCGGGCCAGGAACACCACCTCCAGATCACCGATCCGGCCCAGGCGCAGGGCATCGGACGGCGGCCCGTAGGGCGTGTCGATCGTGAGCTCTTGCACGTCGTCGAGGCCCTCCATCGCGTAGAGGCCACTGCCCCCCAGGATGCCCAGCCGGGCGCGGCTGAGATCGAGGCCGCTGGGGGCGTCGGACGTGGGGCTGCTCATCGGCAAGGCGACCGCATGGGCCTCCATTTTCAGCACGCCGATTCACCCCACCGCACCAACCCCGATTCACCACACCCTCCCCGCCTACCCCATACAGTCGCCCTTTACGCGCAGCAGCTGTGACCAAAGCCGTGATGGAGACCGAAGCCGGCACGATCGAACTCGACCTGTTCGAGAGCGATGCACCCAACACCGTGGCCAACTTCACCAAGCTCGCCAAGGAGGGCTTCTACGACGGTCTGGCCTTCCACCGCGTGATCCCCGGCTTCATGGCTCAGGGCGGCTGCCCCAACAGCCGGGAAGGCTCCTGCGGCATGGCCGGCACCGGCGGCCCGGGCTACCAGATCGACTGTGAGATCAACAGCCAGAAGCACCAGGCCGGCACCCTGGCGATGGCCCACGCCGGCAAGAACACCGGTGGCTCGCAGTTTTACATCTGCCACGGGGCCCAGCCTCACCTCGATGGTGTGCACACCGTGTTCGGCCACACCGGCAACATGGACGTGGTGCTTGCCCTCAAGAACGGCAGCCGCATCACCAAGGTGACGATTCAGGACTGAACGCTCATGGTTCAGGACTGACTCAGCGCCAGACCAGAAACGCGCCGGGCTGAACCTTCAGTTCGGCGCTGAGTTGAGCGAGAGAACGTTGCTCGGGCTCCAGATCGGCGCTGGGGTGGCTGCTCCGCTGGGCATCCGGAGCCAGCAGCAGGCTGACGGCGCTGGTTTCCCTCCAATGCCCCATTCGATTGAGTGCTGCCCCCACGGCGCTGACACCACCGCGGGCCTGGTCAAGGCCGCTGAGCACCACCGCCAGCGCCGGCTGGTCAAGCAGGGCCAGCAGGCGGGGGTGTTCCTCCCGCTCCACATGCAGTCCCTGTTGCTGCGCCCACTGCTCGAGCGCCTCCAGCTGGGCAGCGATCGTCGCCGTGGTGAGGTCTACGGCCGTGCCGTGCCAGGCCAGCACCGCCGTGGGCCCTCCGATCGGGCAGGACGGCCCGTCCCCCATCAGGTGGCCCAGCTTGATGCGCTTGGTCTGCAGGTAGGCGGCGTTGTGGCTGCCGGCATCCATCACCAGCGGCACGCGGTCTTCCACCTTGAGGCCGTAGCCACCCAGGCCCGCGATCTTGCGCGGGTTGTTGGTGATCAGCCGCAGCCGGTGCACGCCCAGGTCGCTGAGGATCTGGGCGCCGACGCCGTAGTTGCGCAGGTCGGCAGGAAAGCCCAGGCGCTCGTTGGCTTCCACCGTGTCGAGGCCGGTGTCCTGGAGGGAATAGGCCTTGAGCTTGTTGATCAGGCCGATGCCGCGCCCCTCCTGGCGCAGATACACCACCACCCCCTCGCCGGCCGCTTCGATCATGCGCAGGGCGGCTTCCAGCTGGGGGCGGCAGTCGCAGCGCAGGGAGCCGAAGGCATCGCCGGTGAGGCATTCGCTGTGCACCCGCACCAGCACCGGCTCCACAGCAGCTTCGGGCTGTCCCTTGACGATCGCCACGTGCTCGCTGCCGTCGAGCTCGTTGCGGTAGCCGATGGCGCGGAAGTCGCCGAAGGCGCTGGGAAGGGTGGCCTCCGCCTGGCGCCGCACGAAGCGCTCAGTGTCGAGGCGGTAGCGGATCAGGTCGGCGATGCTGATCAGCCGTAATCCGTGGCGCCGGGCATACACCGCCAGCTGGGCCAGCCGGGCCATGGAGCCGTCGCTGTTCTGGATCTCACAGATCACCCCGGCCGGGTAGAGCCCCGCCAGGCGGGCCAGGTCGACGGCCGCTTCGGTGTGACCTGCGCGCTTGAGCACGCCGCCTTGCTTGGCCCGCAGGGGAAAGATGTGGCCGGGCCGGCGCAGATCGTTGGGACGGGTGTGGGGGTGAATCGCCACCTGGATGGTGCGGGCCCGATCCTCGGCGGAGATGCCGGTGCTCACCCCGTTCTCAGGGCCCGCATCCACGCTCACGGTGAAGGCGGTCTGGTTGCTGTCGGTGTTGCGATCCACCATCAGCGGCAGATCGAGGGCATCGAGTCGCTCACCCTCCATCGCCAGGCAGATCAGGCCCCGTGCTTCGGTGGCCATGAAGTTGATCTGCTCGGGCGTCGCGAACTGGGCCGCGCAGATCAGGTCACCCTCGTTTTCGCGGTTCTCGTCGTCCACCACCACGATCGACTCGCCGTTGCGGATCGCCGCCAGGGCATCGGCGATCGCGTCGAAGCGGATGCCGGGGTCCAGGGAGGAGGGGGGCTGGTCGCGCAGGAGGGTCAACGGAGTGCGGGCGGGGCGGTGAGCCCTGGCGCAATCATCCTTTATAAAGCCCGGGTCGTCCTTCCCCGGACCCTGCCATGGCCAACAAGCGCGTTGCGGTGATCGGGGCGAGTGGTTACGGCGGGCTGCAGACCCTGCGGCTGCTGCATCAGCACCCGGCCCTGGAGGTCACCTTCCTGGGCGGTGAGCGCAGCAGCGGCAAGCGCTGGAGCGAACTGGTGCCCTTCCTGCCCCTGGCCGGTGACCCGGTGGTGCAGACCCCGGAGCCCGACGCCATCGCCGCAGCGGCGGATCTGGCGGTGCTCAGCCTGCCCAACGGTCTGGCGGCCCAGCTGGTGCCGCCCCTGCTCGAGCGCGGCGTGCGGGTGGTGGATCTCTCCGCCGACTACCGCTACAGCTCCCTGGCCCAGTGGCAGGAGGTGTATGCCACCGAGGCCCGTCAGGTGCCCCGCACCGACAGTGACCTGTGCACCGAGGCGGTGTACGGCCTGCCGGAATGGGAGGCCGACGCGATCCGTCGCGCGCGCCTGGTGGCCGCCCCCGGTTGCTTCCCCACCGCCTCTCTCCTGGGGCTGCTGCCCTTCCTGAAGCAGGGCTTGATCGAAACCGGCGGCATCGTGATCGACGCCAAGACCGGCACCTCCGGGGGTGGCCGCGCCGCCAAGGAGCATCTGCTGCTGGCCGAGTGCTCCGAGTCGGTGGCGCCCTACGGCGTGGTGGGACATCGCCACACCAGTGAGATCGAGCAGATGGCGGGCCGGGTGGCGGGCCGCGAGATCCAGCTGCAGTTCACGCCTCACCTGATCCCGATGGTGCGGGGCCTGCTGGCTACCGTCTATTGCCGTCTGCGGGATCCGGGCCTCACCGCTGAAGACTGCGCCACGCTGCTCGCCTCGGCCTATCGCCAGGCCCCCTGCGTGGAGGTGCTGCCTGTCGGCACCTATCCCGCCACCAAGTGGGTGCGCCAGACCAACCGCGCCCTGCTGTCGGTGCAGGTGGACGCCCGCACGGGCCAGCTGATCGTGATGGGCGCCATCGACAACCTGGTGAAGGGTCAGGCGGGCCAGGGGGTGCAGTGCCTGAACCTGATGGCGGGGCTGGAGCCCACGGCGGGTCTGCCTTTGCTGCCCTTCTATCCCTGAGCGATGGCCTGCCCCTGAGCCCTCTCAGCCAGGCTCACCAAACAGCTGGGCGGTGAGGGAGACCGCCAGCGGCAGGATGCGGTGCTCCTGCACCTGGATCCGGCGGCTGAGGCTGGCGTGGTTGTCGCCTGGCAGTACCGGCACGGCCGCCTGCACGAGAATCCGACCGGCATCCACCTCCTCACTCACCAGGTGGGCCGTGCAGCCAGCCAGGGTCACCCCGGCCGCCAGGGCCTGACCCACGGCATCGAGGCCGCGGAAGCTGGGCAGCAGGGAGGGGTGAATGTTGATCAGCCGCTCCGGGAAAGCGCCGATCAGGATGGGGGTGACCACCCGCATCCACCCCGCCATCACCACCAGATCCACCGCGGCCGTCTGAAAGCTGTCCACCAGGGCCCGGTCGAGCTGTTCGCGGCTGGGGTGGTTCCGGTGATCGTGCAGCTGCCAGGCAATGCCCAGCCGTTCGGCCCGCTGCTGGGCACCGCAGCCGCTGTTGTTCACCACCAGCAGAGCCACCTCGGCCTGGAGCTGGCCCTGCCGGCAGGCCTGCACCAGGGCCTCGAAGTTGCTGCCGGCGCCTGAGGCCATCACCCCGAGGCGCAGGAGCGGCTGGCTTGGATCGCCATCCTGTGGCAACGGCCACTGGACGCAGGGGCCTTGATCGCTAGGGTCTGAAAAAGCGGGCATCACGCCTTGTCCCACCTCTCCATCCTGCCAACCGTGCTTCGCGATGCCGACGGACTCGCGGCCAGCCTGGCGGCCCTGGGCCATCTCCCCCAGTGGGGCGGAGAGCTGCAGGGGTTTGCCGGCGAGTCCCAGGCTGTGGACTTGCAGGTCACCCTTCCCGGTGGTGAGCGTCTGGGCTGGCTGCGCCACAGTGACGGCTCGCTGGCCCTGGTGGGCGACCTGCAGCGACTGAGCCGCTCCCAGACTCTCCAGCGGCTGCTCGGCGCCATCACCCGGCGCTACGCCGCTGAGATGGCCCTGCGCCAGGCGGCCAGCCAGTTCCCTGGGGCCCAGGTCAGCGTGGCGCTCTGACGCCTGTTGGAGCCCGATCGACCCCGTGCCTGCGTTTCACCTGGATCTCACTGCCTGTCACCAGCACCTGGTGAGGGTCCGCCTCTTCCACACCCCAAGCCGTGCCTGCCTGCGCCTGGCCCTGCCCGCCTGGACCCCAGGCTCCTACCTGATCCGGGATTACGTCCGCCAGCTGGAGGCGTTGACGGTGACTCAGGCCGGCCGCTGCCTTCAGCCCCGGCGTACCGGTACCAGCAGCTGGCAGCTGGAGCTGCCCAGCCTTGAGCCCCTCGAGATCAGCTACGCGGTGCTTGCCTCTGAGCTCACGGTGCGCACCTGCCACCTCGACGGCGACCACGGCTTTCTGGCCCTGGCAGCGGTGGCCCTGGAGCTGGAGGGGGAGCGCTGGTCGCCCCACCGCCTGCGGCTCCAGCTGCCGCCCGGGTGGCAGGCCTTCGTACCCCTGCCGGAGGTCGATGCCAGCGGTGGTGCCGAGGGAGGTGCCGAGGGTGGCTGGCTGGCCCGCGATCTGGACCAGCTTCTGGACACGCCGATCGAGGTCGGGCCGCACCGCGCCCACACCTTCTGCGTCGCTGGCGTGCCCCACCGCTGGGTGAGCTGGGGCCCGGATCTGCAGGGCGGTGATCCGGTTGAAACCGATCCGCTCTGGCTCACGGATCTGGAGCGGGTCTGCCTGGCCTGTTGTCGCCTGATGGGGGTGGAGCGGCCGGCGGCCGAGCACTACCTGTTTGTGCTGCACCTCACCGACAGCGGCTATGGCGGCCTGGAGCATGACCTCAGCACGGTGTTGCAGTTCGGTCGGCGGACCCTGGCCCGACCGGAGGGGCGCCGCAAGCTGCTGCAGCTCGCCGCCCACGAATACCTGCACCAGTGGAACGTGCGTCGGCTGCGGCCCGCAGAGCTCACCCCGTACCGCTACGACCAGGCGGTGGTGGTGCCCACGCTCTGGTTCGCCGAGGGGGTGACCAGCTACGTCGATCAGCTGTTGCCCCACAGCGCTGGCTGCAGCACCGAGACGGAGGTGCTCGAGGATCTGGGCAGCGACCTGAGCCGTTATCTGCTCAGCCCGGGTCGGCGGGTGCAGAGCCTCCGCTCCAGCAGCGAGGAGGCCTGGGTGAAGCTCTACCGGCCCGATGCCTATGCGCCGAACAGCCAGATCAGCTACTACCTCAAGGGAGCCGTGCTGGCCCTGGTGCTGGATCTGCACCTGCGCCGCGTTGGGGCCTGCCTCCCCCAGGTGCTGCGGGAGCTCTGGGCCAGCCATGGGGCTGCGGGCCGGGGTTACCAGGAAGCGGATCTGATCGCGGCCTTTGCTCGCCATGCCACTGATCTGGCCGAGCGGCTCCCCGACTGGCTCACCAGCTGTGACGATCCACCGCTGCACACCGTTCTGGCGGATGTGGGCCTCCGGCTGGAGCCCCAGCTCGCCCCCAGCCAGGAGTTGGGTTGCCGCCTGGAGCTCGGGGCTGCTGGGCTCACACTGCAGCGGGTCGTCCGTGACGGCCCGGCTGAGCGGGCGGGCCTGGCCGTAGGCGATGAATGGCTGGCCCTCGATGGCGTGCGTCTGCGCAACGTCGATGAGGTGCTGGATCTGCTGCGGCCGGAGCTGCCCCTGACGGCCCACCAGCTGCTGTTCTGCCGTGATGGACGCGTGCGTTCCACCACCCTCCTCCCCGAGGCGCCAGCGGTGGAGCGCTGGACCCTGGCACTGGACCCCGCCACCGCCGAGGCGACAGCATCCCAGCGTCGTCGCTGGTTGACCCTGGAGGCCCCATGAATTCCGCCCCTCGCCCGCTCTGGTTTGCCCTGGCTGCCGGCGCCATGGTGGCCCTGGGGGGCGTGGGCTGGTTGGCCCGGGAGCTGTCGGCGGAACCCAGCGGCGGCCACAAACGGCCCGGCCTGCTTGAGCTGCTGGAGGAGGTGCGCCAGCCCCCCGCAGCTCCGGAGCCGGGTCGGCGGGCCGCCCCGGGTCCGCCGAGACACCTCAGCTGGCAATCGCCCCTGCGCAGCAGTTGCACCATCGCCGATCCTGCCCAGCGCACGCGACTGCAGCAGCTGGTGAGCCGGGTGCAGACCTCGCCGGCCCGGGTGCAGATCCATCCCACCAATTACGGCGAGCGGTTCACCCGCGATGCTTACGGCAACCCGATTGACCCCACACCCCAGCTGGTGGTGCTGCACGAGACGGTGTATGGGATCGGCTCGGCGATCAACACCTTCCTGACCCCCCATCCCCGCGATGCTGACCAGGTGAGCTACCACACCCTCATCGGCGGTGATGGCTCGGTGGTGCAGGTGCTTGATCCCTCCAAGCGAGCTTTCGGTGCCGGCAATTCGGCCTTCAACGGCCGCTGGGTGGTGACCAACGCCAGGGTGGGTGGGTCGGTCAACAATTTCGCCCTGCACGTCAGCCTGGAAACGCCCCTTGATGGCGAGGACCAGAGCCCCTCCCACAGCGGCTATTCCGCAGCCCAGTACGACGCCCTGGCGGCGCTGCTGGCCGGCTGGATGCAGCGCTATGGCATTCCGGCCGAGCACATCACCACCCATCGGGCCGTCGACCTTGGGGGTGAGCGGGCCGACCCCCGCAGTTTTCAGTGGTCAGCCCTGCAGCAGCGCCTTCAGAATCTGGGGATGCTCTGCCAACGCTGAGCAGATCATCAGGTGACCAGGTGACCAGATCAGGTGACCAGGTGATCAGATCAGGGGGGCAGGCTGCGCTTTGCGGCTGGAATACAGCAGGGCGTGCAGCTCGGGATCCTGCATCGTGCGCAGGATGCGGCGGGGGTAGTCGAGCTTGCCGTTGTGGAGATAGGCCAGGGTGGCCAGTGCCTTGGCGTCCCGCTGGCTGGCGCTGGCCTGCAGCGGGCGTTTCGGCAACTTCAGCTCCCGGCTGAGCCGTGCGAATTTGCCCACCAGCAGCACCACATTGCGCTCGGGATCGAGCAAGGCGTCGCGGGCCTGGCTGATCTCAGCGTCGGAGGCATCGGGCTTCAGCAGCCCCTGGTGCACCATCTCACCCAGGCCGAGCTGGGCCGGGCCGTGGGTGCTGAACAGTCCGGAGTGGGCCGCCAGGGGCAGGTCTTCGCCGGGTTTGGCATGGCGCATCTCATCGAAGAGCACTGCCGCCACCAGCATCGGATTCACCCGATGGCGCTGACTTTCGGCCAGGATCACAGGCCGCAGGTCGGCGATGCGACCCAGGGTGTGGGCGCGCAGGGGCTCCAGTTGGTCGATGCCACTGGTGAACAGCTGGGCCAGCCGCGGCTGGGGCCCGTGCACCCCGAAACGCCGCTGCAGCTCACGGAGCTCGGCGGCTGAGAACTGCAGGGGGTCGGCCTGCTCGCCTTCACCACCGGGTGTGCTGATGCTGCCGCTCAGACCGGGATCGAGCAGCAGCAGCGGATCACTGGGGACACCGGTGAAGGGCAGGGCGCCCACAACCAGCAGGGCGGCCGTCAGCCCGGTCAGGCGCCGAACCCCAACCAGCCGCTTGCTCCAGGCAAGCCAGCGCCTGTGGTTGGAGCGGTGCGACACAAAAAAGTTCAGTAACGTTTTGATCTTAAGGAATGTTCTCGGTTTTCCCTTGTCCCGGGGAACGGTCTGTCGTCCGGCCCCTCCGCTGGTGACGGGTCGAGGTCAGGCCTAAGTTCTGGCAACGTGAGCGGTTGGAGCCGCAAGCCCATGCTTGCCAATTTTGATGGCTCCAGTGCCGAATCCCAGTGGCAGCGCTTCTGCGAGCTGCTTTGGTATGAGGAGGATCTGGGCATCTGGCTCGATGCGAGCCGCATGGCGATCGGCCAGGCCGATCTCGAATCCCTGGCTCCGCGCTTCGAGCAGGCCTTCACGGCCATGGCGGCCCTCGAGGGCGGATCGATTGCCAATCCTGACGAACAGCGTCAGGTGGGTCATTACTGGTTGCGTACACCCAGCCTGGCACCGGAGCCGGCCATCGGCGCCCATATCGACGCCGAAGTCGAGCGGATCGAAGCCTTCGGCCAGGCGGTGCTGGATGGCAGCCTCAAGGCGCCCAACGGCCAGGCCTTCACCGACGTGCTCTGGATCGGCATCGGCGGCTCCGGGCTCGGACCTTTGTTGATGGTGCGGGCCCTCCAGGACGCCGGCCAGGGTCTGCCCTTCCACTTCTTCGACAACGTCGATCCCAACGGCATGAGCCGCACCCTGGCGGCCCTCGACAGCCGGCTGGCCACCACATTGGTGGTGGTGGTGAGCAAGTCGGGCGGCACGCCGGAGCCCCACATCGGCATGGAGCAGGCCCAGGCCCGGTTGGAGGCCCGCGGCGGCCAGTGGTCCGGTCAGGCCGTGGCTGTCACGATGCTGGGCAGCAAACTCGACCAGCTGGCCGTGCAGGGTCAGTGGCTGCGCCGCTTCGACATGTTCGATTGGGTGGGCGGGCGCACCAGCATCACCAGTGCGGTGGGGCTGTTGCCGGCGGCCCTGATCGCGGCCGACATCCGCGGTTTTCTGGCCGGGGCCGCCCGGATGGATGCGGTCACCCGGCTGGCCGACCTGCGCCGCAACCCTGCGGCCCTGATGGCGGCCTCATGGTATGTGGCCGGCCACGGCCAGGGCCGGCGCGACATGGTTGTGCTCCCCTATCGCGATCGCCTGGAGGTGTTCAGCCGCTACCTGCAGCAGCTGGTGATGGAAAGCCTGGGCAAGAAGCACGACCGCAACGGCGCGGTGGTGCATCAGGGCATCGCCGTGTACGGCAACAAGGGCTCCACCGACCAGCACGCCTACGTGCAGCAGTTGCGCGATGGCGTCGACAACTTTTTCGTCACCTTCATCGAGGCCCTGGAGGAACCCAGCGACATCCCGCCGATCGGTGATGAGATCCCCGGCGATTTTCTTGACGGCTTTCTGCAGGGCACCCGTTCCGCCCTCATGGAGGGCGGCCGTCAGAGCCTCTCGATCACCCTTCGCCGCTTCGACGCCGCGGCACTCGGCGCCCTGATCGC
>JBILUH010000092.1:0-5477 GCA_044371095.1 Cyanobium sp. | reverse complement strand
GCGGAAACGGTCATGATCAACATCGTTGCTGTCGCCGCAACAAGAAATGCCAAGCGGTCGCGCCGCGCGCTCCAGTAATAAGTTTGCAAAGTAACAATAAATACCAATGAGATGGCTGTATTTTTGGCAAGAGCTGCGAATAGTGTTGAGTCGCTAAGCCGGGAAATAGCGGCAAACAGGACGGGCACTAAGGGCATGCGAGTTGAATAGTCACACATTCCTTCGAAGCATGTCCTGTAAATCCCGGAATTAATTAAAGAGTCTATGTATCCCCCAAACCCAAATCCAAGCTGGGAAAGGGTGCGACTATCCTGCGATAAAAAAAGCCATGAGGCAATGCTTTTCTCGACTAAAAAGACAATCGTAAGAAATAATAGAGCTATTCGAAGGCTCTTGCAGAGTTTTTCGACCTGGCTTGATCTGTCGAGGGTTGAAGACATGTTCATGGTCTGCATTTGAATTAACTAATCAGATGGTGCTACTTCTGGCTGCATTCACCATGATTCAGTTACATCTTTGCGGTAACCCTTGAAGGCAGCAGACGGATCAGCCGCATCAAGGGCGACCACCACCAGGGCAGGTATTCGATCCCCCGCCGGTTCGGTCGGCGCAGCAAGTCCAGTGCCACCGATTCAGGGCTGGCGCACAGCGCTGGTGGTGCCTTACCCACCGTCATCGGTGTGGCCATGAAGCCGGCCTTGATGATCCGCACGGCAAACGGCTTGCCCTGGCAGCGCAGCAGCAAGCCCTCACAAAACGCCGTGAGGGCGGCCTTGGCGGCGCCGTAGTGGTAGTTCGAGGGCCGGCCCCGATCTGCTGCCACCGAGCTGAACACCCACAGCCGGCCGGGTTTGGCGATGCGCTCTGGGGTGGCGATGGCGGTGAGCCAGGGCAGCAGGCCGGTGTAGTTGGCCGCCGTGATCCTCAGGGCCTCGGCGGCATCGCTGCGGGCTAGCTCGGCATCGCCCAGGGACCCTGCTGTGATCAGGTAGAGGTCGAACTCTCCCACCTCGGGGCATCGGACTGGCTGCATAGCGGCATCAGCCATCAGGTCGGTGGTCTCGGTGCTGACCGCTGCTCCAACCCGCTGTTGCAGCTCAACGGCGAGCTGCTGGTTAGCTTCTCCATTACGCGCCACCAGGTGAAAGCGTTGGCAGCCCCGCCCAGCCAGCTCGCGGCAGATGGCCTTAGCCACCTCGCTGGTGCTGCCCAGCACAAAGGCGCTGCGGATCAAACTCGGTACTGCTGCGGTCATCAGCGGGATTCTCGCCTACGTTCGCTTTGCATGGGTAGAGAACCGATACCAACTGCTGCGGCCAGAGCCCCCATCGACCAGAGCGTGATCAGGCGTCGCAGTACAGCGATCGGCAGCGCAATCGCCGTTGGCACGCCTTGTTGAACGAGCAGCAGCACCGTGGTGCCTTCGTTCACGCCGATGCCGCCCGGTAGGGAAGAAGCCATCCCAGCCGTGCCCGACAGCAGGTAGATGGCCATCGCCGCCGGGATGGTGATCGCAGCGGGGGCCAGCAGACGCACCAGCAGCCAGAGCACCAGGGCTTCATTGCCCCGCACCAGCACCGAGATCAAGGCGGCAGGCACCGTCGCCCGGGCGAGGGTCCCGCTGGGCAGGTGATGGCGCCAGTGCTGCCAGCGGCCGTCCAGCCAACGGAGAGGCACTGGCCTGCTTGCCAGCACCACAGCGACCCCGACCACCAGGGCGAGGCCCAGCAGCCACAGGCTGCTCAACGCCGGCAACCGCCCCAGCACCTGCGCTGGGGTTAGCACCAGCAGCAACAGCGCCACGGCAATTAAGTCAGCGCAGCGCTCCGCCAAGAAGACATGCACCAGGGGCAGGCGGGGATAGCCCAGCTGCTCATGCAGCAGCTGCACCCGGCTCAGTTCACCCACCTTGGCGGGGGTGGCGGTGAGGGCAAAGCCCCGGAACCAACCCAGCAGATCCGGCCAGTTCGTACTCCCGATCCCCAGCCGCCCCAGCAGCAGCCGCCAGCGCCAATAGCGGCCCGCGTAACTCAGGGCCACCACGCCGTAGAGCACCGGCAGCCACGCCAGCAGAGACTGGGAGGACGTGAGCAAGGCTTGTTGTTCACCGGCAGGCAGGCGCAGCACCCCCGCTACTGCAATGGCCAGCAAAGCCGCCGCGATCAACCCCAGCCAGGGGATGCGCGGTCTGCTCACGGCTTCCGCCGAGACGGCAGCAGCAGGCACAACACACCCAAGGCGGTAGCGAACCAGAGCGTCATCAGCCGGATCAGCAGCGTGGCCGGTGTGGCCGCCGCCACGCCCACATCCTGCAACGCGAGAAGCCCAACCGTGCCGGCCTCGGTACTGCCCAGCCCACCCGGCAGCAGGGTGAGCGCACCGATCAGGCCGGCGGCGGTGTGGGCAATCGTGGCGCCGCCAATCCCCACGGCCTCGATTCCCATGCCACGCAGCAGCAGCCAGAGGCTCACGCCCTCCAGGCTCCAGGCGAGAGCACCGATCAGCGTGGCCTGCAGCAGCAACCCTGGTTGCAGCAACTTCCGCAATGCCGCCAGGCCATCGCCGCCGGCACTGGCCAGCTTCCGCGGCAGCATTCGTTTGACGGTGCTCTTGAGCTGGGCCCTGGCCCAGGAGCTGCGCAGCACCAGCCAACCAACGAGCACAGCCAAAAGTCCAATGCCGATCACTGCGGCCAGCGGCACCTGCCAGCGCAGCAGCAGCGGCAGGTTGATCAACAGCAGCAACAGCACCGCCGTGCCATCGGTGAGCCGCTCCACCACCAGCGCCATCAATGTGGGCGGCACCGGCACGCCGCACTCCTGCTTGAGCAGCAGTGAGCGCACGGCTTCCCCCGATTTGCCAGGGGTGGCGGTGAACGCATAAGAACCCATCCAGATCCGGGCATCGGCCTGGATGGGCGGCCGTTGATCGACAGCCATCAGAAGCAGGCGCCAGCGGCCGTAGCGGATGCCGTAGCCCAGTAACACCAGCAGCAGGCCCAGGGCGATCTGCGGCCACAGGCTGCGCAGCAACGGAACCAACTGATCGCCCTGGCTCCAGATCCCCAGCAGTCCGTAGCCCAGCAGCGCCAGGGCTACCACCGGCAGCAGCGGCCCCAGCGAAAACGCCGGATAGGGCTGGGGTTCGAGAAGGAAGCTGCGGTAGTGGGGCAGGGCAGCCGTCTGCAGCAATTCGCGGTCGCCTTTGCTATCGCCGTAGGCCTCGATCATGAGCCCATCCAGTGGGCCCAGGTGCTGCTCGAGGCGACGCACCTTCTCGGGGCCCTTGCAGTTGGGGCTGGCCAGCTTGGGGAGCCATTGGCCGTGCTCCTGATCCAGCTCGGTGCAGAGCAACTCCACCCCCAACCAATCGGCCAACGGCTGCAGCAGCAGCCGGGGTGAGGCCGAACACAGCAGCACCTGATCGCCATGTTGCTGGTGCCAGCGCAACCGCACCAAAGCTTCCGGGCGTAGCTGGTCGCGAAGTTCATTCAGCAGCCAGTCCCCCCGGCCAGCTGCATTGGCCCGGTTCACGGCTCCGCAGACGCCAAAGGCGGCGATGGTCTGCTGTTTAAACCGTCCCGTGCTCACCAGCCGCAGCTGCCAGGCGATCAGCCAGGGCAGGCAGGCCAGCACCGCCAGCAGCTGACCCAGCCCACCACGCGAGCGGCGAGCAGCCAGCCACAGGCAATCGCCTCGCAGCAACGTGCCATCCACATCAAACACCGCAACCCTGCCGCCCACCGCCTGGCCCATCAGCTGGCGCGGCTGAGCAGGCCAATCACCGCTGTCGTCATCAACCACCCCACCAGGGTGAGCTTGATGCCCCGATCCCCCAGCAGGATCTCTTCGGGTTTTTCGCTGCTGCGCTCCGGCGCCCACTCCCGCCGACGCTCCGCTTCCTCGGGGTCGCTCAGCAGTTGATAACGAAAAATCCCCACCAGCACAAACGGCACCGTCAGCAGCATCCAACTCGTCGGCGCCCCCCGCAACGCAGGGCCCGCAGCCCACAGCGAGTAACTCATGAAGGCGCTGGTGGCCACCGTGCTCTCCAGCCGCAGCAGCAGTGGCAGCGAGTAGCGCTCCAGCACCTTGCGGGTAATCACGCCTCGGTCTTGCGCCACCCGTAGCTCGGCCTTTCGCTTCTCGATGGCCAGAAACAGCGCCAGCAACCCCACGGTGAGCAGGAACCAGGGCGACGGCGGCAGCAGTGCTGCCACAGCACCGGCAATCGCCCGCAGCAGAAAACCTGAGGCGATGCAGAACAGATCCAGAAGCGGCATCCGCTTGAGCTGAAAGCAGTAGCCCACTTGGATCAGCCCGTAGAGCAGCACCACACCCGCCAGGGGCGGCGCTACCCAGGCAGCAAAGCTCAGGCTCACGACCGCCAACACCGCAGCCGTTGTCAGCGCAGCAGGCACGCTCACCAGCCCGGCTGCGATCGGCCGATTGCGCTTGCTCGGATGGGCCCGATCCGCCGCCACATCCAGGCAGTCGTTCAGCAGATAGATCGCGCTGGAAATCAGGCAGAAAGCCACCAGCGCCCCTGCGGCCGGCAGCCACACGTCTGCCTCAAAGCGGAAGGCAAACAGCGGCGCCGCAAACACCAGCAGGTTTTTTGTCCACTGCCTCGGGCGGCAGGCAGCCACCAGGGGCGGCATGGCGCCAGGGGAGCCAGCAACCATCGATCAGCCCTCCCAGGCCTGTGTGGGCCAGACCTTATAACGCTGGGTCAAAGATTTCCTTCTTTGTCTGGGTAGATGAAGAGCCACGGACTTGTAGCTGACATGTGCAGGTGCGGCCCGCGCTGGGTTGGACAGCAGTGGTTCTGGAGCAGAGCCCTGCAGAACCCGCGGTTGGGCAAGGGCCTCAGCCCCCACCCGCCAGCTCCTGCCGCAGGGCAGCGATGGCCTTCTTCTGGGCCCGCTGCACGGCCATGGGGCTGATCTCCAGGCGCTTGGCCGCAGCACGGAGTGACAGGCCCTCAAGAACGGTGAGCCGGAGAGCAGTGGCATGGGCTGCCGGCAGCTGATCGACCAGCTGCTCCAGCGCCAGGCCATTCATGGCCTCGCTGATCGGCGGCTCACCTTCAGGAGCGGCCAGCTGATCGAGCATGCAGGGCTCGCCATCGGATGAGGCATCGAGGCTGCTGTGCCCCAGCGGGCATTGCCCCTGCTCATGCAGCCGGCGCGGCACGCGCACCAGCCGCACCCGATCGCGCAGGTGGTGCTGCAGGGCACCGGTGATGCAGCGGCGCAGATAAGGAGCTGCGGGCTCGCCTGCTCTGCAGCGGGGAGCGGAGCGGACCAGGGCCTCACGGGCCACCTGGATCAGATCCTCCCGCTCTACCAGAGGGAACAGCCGCTGCGCCGTGGCTGAGGCAATGGCATCTGCCAGCGACAGGTGCTCCAGCACCAGGGCATCACGGGCCTTGAGGGCAGTGCGGCTGAGGGCTGCAGCTGGCTGCTGGCGGCGGGA
>JBILUH010000006.1:0-64083 GCA_044371095.1 Cyanobium sp. | reverse complement strand
CGCTGACCCCTGCTTTGTCAAAGCCTTCCATGCCCTACGCGATGCACTTCGACATTCGCCTCTCGGGCGCTGCAGCCAGGTCCGCTGGTGCCACTAGCTCGCCTCACACACTCCTGGACAAGGGGCAACGACGATGAGGTATCCGGGCTCGGCATCGGATGTGGCAAATGATGTTTTTTGGGGGCATGAAAGACCTAGAAAACATGCATCACCTGGCTGCACATGCACTTCACCACCCAATGTCTTACGCCAGCAATGTCTGACGGCAGCAACGTCTTACGGCAGTCGCTGCTGCAGCCTCCGTCAGCCTCAGCTCCACGCCAGGCATGGCGGCTGTCTACCAGGCACTCTGCTCAGGCGGTTCAGAGTGCACCGTTACTCTGGCCAACGGCCAGATCGGTATGCCGGGCCTGGTCATCCCGAAAGATCAGGTGCTCTCCTGGTCCCAAGGCGGATCTGGTAGCAAGACCGATGTCGGCATGGGTGTTGCCGGCGTTGCGCTCTTTGGAGTACCAGGCTTGATTGGCTTTGCGGCCAAAAAACACGACTATCGATACACCATCAACGACGTTGATGAAACTGGAAATACCCAGGCAGTCCTGGTTGGGTTCAAGAACAACGTTCCAGCCAATCAGTTCATGATGGAAATGATAGGCATGACGGGGCTGAGCATCGGCGAGGTCAATCAAGAGCTCGAGCCCAAACTGGCACAGATGAAAGCAGATGCTGCAGAGAAGGCGAGGATCGCGGCACTGGACTGCTCGCGGGTCATCAAGACCTATCGCTGTAGCTGGAGTGCTGATGTGGGGGCCAATCCAGCTGTGCAGATCTGGGCCAGCAAATACCCCTTGATGGTCCCTGCAGAGAAGGCGCGACTGGGGGCCATCGACTGAAGGCAGCACGAAATCATCCGGCGAGGCACCGGAGGGGTGGACGATGGACATCGACTTGGTATATTTAGACTATCGATTTTTCAGAGTCATGCTCACAGGTCCGGAACTGCTCGCCAAAGTCAAAGAGCTGGGCGATGTCTCCAAATCAGAGCTCGTTCGCGAGTGCGGCTATGTGAGCACCAAAAAGGATGGTGGTGAACGGCTCAACTTCACCGCGTTCTACGAAGCGCTGCTCGGCGCCAAGGGCATCAGCCTTGGTACGGACGGCGCCGGCCGCGGCACCGGCAAGGGTGGCCGCAAGCTGAGCTACATCGCCACCGTGCAGGGCAACGGCAACCTGCTGGTCGGCAATGCGTACACCGCCATGCTTGAGCTGCAGCCCGGCGACGAGTTTGAGATCAAGCTGGGCAAAAAGCAGATCCGACTGGTGCCCGTGGGCGGGGGAGACGACGAGGAGTGAGCCGCCTCAGGGCCTAGCCTGAAGCAGAGCACCATCGCCATTTCGCTTGAAAAAGATCATCCCACCACTGCGCAGGGCACTGATCTACGGCGCGATCAGTTACGGCGGGCTGGTTCTGATCAACAATTCAGACCTCGACCTCCCCAATATGTGGGTCGCCTATCTGCCGATGTTTGTTGGGGTCTATCTTCTGACCCAGTGGTTGGATCGCAGGATTGGGGGCTGAACGCAGCCGGTTGCTGAAGCCAGGTCCCATTCCTGGCGTCCAAGAAGCCCCTGCTCCGCTCCCTTCCCCATTCGCCTCGATCGCCTGCCGGCAGCGCTGCAGCAGCTCCTGCCTGAGCGCATCGGGGCTTTCGATGCGGATGCCGCCGCCAAAGGCAAACAGCCAGCTGCGCAGGTCGATGTCACCAGACACGGTCCAGGGCGGTAGATCCAGCTCCACCAGATAGGGATGGCTGGAATCGGCAGCGCCGGGCTCCAGCCCATGGGGTGCCTTGGGGTGGTGCCACCAGTTGTCGCCGGGCAGTGGTTTGGAAAAGCGGATGTGCTCGATCGGGTAGCGCTGCAGACCCTCACGGATGAAGGCAAAGGCCCAGGGCGCGCAGCAGAACCGCAGGGTGACGAGTGCCTGGCTGCGGCGCTGGGCCGTGGTGCTGTCCACCGCCAGTTGCTGCTCCAGATCACTGCCGAAGTAGATGCCACCGCTGTGATGGAGCAAGCGCTCCAGCCTGTTCACGGCCGCAGCGTGCTCCTCGCGGCTGCGGCGCAGGTCGCCATGGCTATTGCGCAGGGCCAGGCGATCGAGCCGTTCGCTGCGGATCAGGCCCTGCAGGTGGCCCACCTGGTCCTCCTCAAAGAGCAGATACCAGCCCACGTTGTGGAAGATCAGCTGCAGCGGCCACACCCGCAGCTCACCCTCGGGACTGTCGGCAAAGCTGCCCACGCCGGGAAAGCGCTGCAGCAGCACGCGGCGATGTTCCACGATCGCCGCCTCGATCGCTTCCGCACGCCGTGGCGCGGCCAGGGAATCCCGCCGCACCAGGGCCGTATCCACCACCGCATGGCGGGCATAGCTGCGCACCGGCGGCGGCAGGCCATCGGCGCTGATCCCCGCCCAGCCCAGCCGCTCATCCAGCTCAACCAGCAGATCCTGCGCTGACGGATCGGCCAGGCGGCCAGCGGTCTGGCGCACCACGTTGTGCAGCTCCCGCAGGCGCGGCGGCGACAGCACAGCGGTGCCCAGGCAGTAGCCATGGCGCACGTTGTCGTTGCGGCTGCGGAAGCCGTAGGGGGTGAGGATCTTCTCGAGGTCCTTGCGCAGGGTTGCCGTCTCGCCCGGCAGGTAGCCACCGGGGATGGAATCGGTGGCGGCGATCAGGTGCTGGTGCAGGTTGGCGCCCCTCTCCGCTGGCCGATCAAAGGGCACCTGCAGCAGGTGGCGCAGCAGGGTCATCACCCGCAGAAACGCCGGCCCATCGCCCATCGGCGGCAGGCCGCCATGGACGGCGCCCCGCACGCTCTGACCGGTAGGACTCGGCGCCAGCTGAATCGGCGCCGTACTGGGCACGGCACTGCAGAAACCGGTGGCCTCCAGCCAGCTCAGATCGCCGCGGATGGCAGCCGCATCGGCGTAGCACTCCCCATGCAGCCGCCCCAGAAAGGCAGCGGCACGATCGGCCAGATCGCCCTCAGGCAGTGGCGAGAGGATCGCCGCCAGCTCCTCGGCGCTGGCGGGGTCCCTGGCCGCCAGCCCAGGCCAGGTGCTCAGCAGCCGGATCAGGTGGAGCAACCGCTCCAGATCCAGGAGGCGCGAGTAGCCGTGGCGCTGCAGCTTGCGCTCGCGGTTGGTGGCGGAGCGGATGCGCCGATCCAGCCCGGCCAGCTCGGCCTGCAGGACCGGCGTCAGATCGGTGTGATGGGATGGCACCACGGCACAGATCGCCGCAAAGCCCTCCGAGCGCGATGGCCCGAAGTGGGGATCGGCCAGGGCAGCGGCCATCTCCTGGATCACCGGCACCGGCACCGGCCGCTGGCGCCTGGCGTTCCAGGCCAGGGAGGTGGGCAGGTCGGTGTAGAGCCACCAGCCGATCCACTCCACCGGAGCGGGCAGCGGCAGGGCCTGGGTGAGCGCCAGACGCCAGGCACGGCGGGCGTGGGTGGCATCCACGATCACCGGGATGCCGGCGGCCACCGCGGCCTGGATGCGCTGGTGCAGCCGCTGCTGGATCGCGGTCCAGGGGCCTTGCACCGCCGCATCGCCGAACACCTCAGCGCGGATCACGTCGGTGGAGAGCACCTGTGCGGGTGGTTTCCCCGGGCCGGTGAGCAACGGCGCCAGGGCGTTGGCGAGGGTGGTTTTGCCGCTGGCGGGCTGGCCGATCAGCAGGTGGCAGCGCAGCGGCGCCATGGCGGCGGAGCAGAAAAGCCTCTCCACTCTTTCGCACGAAAGTTGGGATGGTTCGGCAGTGAAGCGCTGACGCTGCATTCAGCAACGTTCCGAACTTCCATGACCCACTCCTGCGCCAGTAGCGCTCGCTCCACGCCCAAGCGGGCGGCGGCCTCCTATGCCCCGCCGACTCCGCTGGAAGACCTGCACATCCTCGATTTCCTCGAGCTGGCCGGTTCCCAGTCCAAGGCGGGCAGCGCCCTGGCCATGCACCAGAGCACCGTCTGTCGCAGCCTGCAGTTGATGAGGAACCAGTTTCGGCTGGTGCCGAGACAGGGTTCAACGATCTGCCGGCACGGGCACAACGCCTGCCTGCACCATCTGCGGCTCGCCTATCGGGAGCACCGGCTGATGGAGGGGCTGCTGCGCATCGGCACCGATGTGTTGCACCAGAGCCTGCTGATGGGCATGGCTGGCGTGCAGCTGGTGCCACCCCGGTTCCGCAATGGGGAGCACTGGGCTGGACTGGTACGCCATGGCCTGCTGGATGGGGCGATTGTGAGCTCCTTCTGCCAGGAGACCCTGCTGCCCGCCGGCCAGACCCCCGAGTGGGATGGCGTGGCGGCACTGCCGCTGGGTCGGCTGGGGTTGCAGTTGGTGGCCAGCAGCCCAACCGCACAGCGGGTGTTACTGCCGCGCAAGGGGGCCATGCCGCTGCTGCGCCAAGCTGTGGAGCGGCATGGCTTTGGGGTGGACCAGCAGCCGGCGGCGTGCCAGGAACCCGCCGCCTGGATCAAACGGGCGCGGGACCGCCAGCTGGCGATGCCGGTGTGCAGCGATCTGCTGGGGCCGGAATGGCTGACAAGCAACGCTCTGGAGCCGCTGACTGAGCAGCCCGCGTTGGTGGAGCAGCTGTGGCTGCTGCTGCCGCAGGGGATGGTGAACAGCGCCGCGTCGCACCACGGCGCTCGGGCGCTGCGGCTGCTGCGGGCCCAGATCAGCAGGGCTGTAACGATGCAAGATCTGCATAAAACCCAATGATGGGCGGGACTTTGGCGACCGACCCGTCTTCGGCAGCCACCACATCACGTTGCGCTGGAGCTGTGCGGAGATGCTCTCTATGTCCTCGCTGAGGCGGTTGAACACGGGCCCGATCGCGCCACTGAGCGGTGCCGATCTGTGGTGAAAAATGGCCAGCTCCTCCCGCATGTTGGAGAGCTCCTCGGCTTGCAGGCCCGAAGTTGCCTCTGCGGCGGGCTGATGGATCTGACCCCAGCGTTCAGCCAGGAGGGCGCGTGAGAGGCCGTATCAGCTTCGGCGCGAGAAGGGTGGTGCCGGTCTTGCTGGAGCTTGATGCAAAGCCCACGCCTGTCCTGCAGCAATCCCGTGAAGCGCCGTCGATCCCCCGCTCCGTGTTGAGCAGCGCCAATCCTGGCTCCTTGTCGAGGGGGACAGCCGCTTGCAGGCTGCCGTAGGCCGGCTGCTCCTCCACATGATCGTCTTCAGTGCGTCCAGCTCAATGTCGCTGCAGAAGGCTGTCTCTGCCCCAAGTTGGAGGTTGCGCAGCAAGGTCAAGGCGTGTACAAGAGCAGAACCGACGCCGAACCGCTGACGCTCGAATACCTAGGATAGAGACACGCTGCTGTTTCTCTCCAACATCCAAACCCAACCCGATCTGGGCTATGTGCCGATGGACAGAGGGGAAGACAAGAAAAACAGCAATATCAGCAATACGCCCGATCGGCTCGTCCAGATGACCGGAGAGCACCACACTAAAGACTCGAGTCTGATCTTAAACGTCGACAAATAGATCTGGCCCAGGCCACTGATCCTGCTTGTCAACATCCTCCTCGCCAGCACCCTGCGGCAAAGCCGGAGCTCGCACGCAATCTGAGCAGCGACATACTGCATCGATCAAGGCAGTCAGCAAGAGATTGGGCCACAGCTGGCATGAAAGTACAGAATCCCTGACAATCTCAACCCACTTCCACCGCGGGGTCCAGTGGCGACATCAGGGTTGCGCTGGCCCGATGGCATGAATTCCCCAGGCTCACGCGACCCTCAAGCAGCAACAGGCACCCCCTTGATGCATAGCAAAATGCATAGCTTTGCAGGCTTCGTGTCCAGACTTTTTTGTTAAAGTCACCGTCCTTTAACGGTTTTACCATGGAAGAAAGACTCGGACAGCGCCTTCGAACCCACAATCTTGTTTTCTCGCTCTACCAAATCCGATTGGTGGGCATTCTGATTATCACTCTGTTCCTGAGTCGACTGATCATCGCAGTGGCCGCGGGGATATTCGAACCGACCCTTATTCGCCTGTCAGTTCAAGGTTTTCTTATCAACTCCCTGCCGCTTCTTCCTCTCAGCATTAGCCTCTACCTGTTGGGTGCAGGCCATCGGCGAAACCGTCGAGAGTTGATGATCCTGCCCCATATCTGCAATTCGCTGCCATTCCTCTCCATACTGTGCGGAGTCATTTTTCCACTCGTTCTACTTTTCAACTTTTATGCCGCAATGGCAGAAACTGCTGTTAACAATCTTACACCATACCAACAGGAACTCATCAGCAGCAGCCGCATTATCCCCGCAGTGACTGCGTGTGTAATTACCGGCGTCGGCTTCTACCTCATAAACAGACAAATGCAACGCTTATTTCGCAAGTACCATGTCACTTGTGCCAAGTTTTTCAGCTCTCGTATGAGCTGACCATTTGTTCATGACGGCTCCATCGTCCGTGGGTCTTCGTCGATCAAACTGCTCTTGCCCCCTGAACATTCGGTTTGAGTGTCAACTTCGAAGCCATTTGGTTTGAAGCAGTCTTGTCATCGGCGCCCACCTCAACCTCGCCCGCAGGTTCACCGCGCAGGAGGCTTCAGCGAACGCTGAGACGCCAGGGGAACTAATGACTGTGCGTGCAGTAGCCAGCCCTTGACGCTGGCCATCCCATGGCTGTTGTTTCCCCATCCCATCCCTCCGCAGTACCGGGAGGGGCTGTGGGCCCCAAGGTTTCAGCTTCAGAAAAGTTGGTGGCCTCCCTCATTGTTCTGCTGGAGGCCGGCTCCAGCCCCTGGCGGAGAGAGTGGGATACCGCCGCCGGCGGGCACCATGTGAATCTGCTCTCAGGTCGCCGCTACCGCGGGGCCAATCCGGTGCTGCTCACCATGGGCCTGCACCTGCGGGGGTCAACTCTTCCCTACTGGTGCAGCTTTGCCGAGGCCAGGGAACTCGGCATTTTTCCCCGTAAGGGCAGTCAGGCGGTGCATGTGCTGCGGCCCCAGGTGCATCAGTGTGAGGAAAGCCAGCTGGTGAATGCAGATTCAACAGATGCTGCTGAAGCAAAGCGCAGCTGGGTGACCTACCGGCCGCTGCCTCTTTTCAACGCCGCTGATCTGGAAGGGAAAGCACTGGCCGGCTTGATCCAGATCCGGCGCGAGGCAGAAAGGGTCATGGGGCGACCCGAGCCCGAGCGGGTGGCGGCCGCTGAGGCGGTGCTCAGCCGCTGGCCGGTGCCGGTTTGTTTTGGAGGGGATCGGGCCTGTTACCTGCCGGGTCCGGATCGCATCCAGCTGCCGGATCGGGCTGGCTTCCATTCGTCAGGTGCCCTGTATGCCACCTGGGCCCATGAGGCCGTTCACTCCACCGGCCACAGCTCCCGCCTGGCCCGCGATCTCTCCGGTGGCATGGGGGAAGCCGGCGATGGTGATCGGGCCTATGCCCGAGAAGAGCTGGTGGCCGAGCTGGGGGCGGTGCTGCTCGGGGATCGCCTGGAGATCGGCAGTGCCATGGCCAATCACGCCGCCTATCTGGGCCACTGGATCGAGCTGCTGCGCGCATCGCCGCAGCTGCTGCTGCAGGTGCTCGGCGATGCACGCAAGGCCGCTGATCAGATCTGCCCGGAAGAGGCCGTGGCGAACGGGCGGTGAAGACGCTCTGGTGCGTGGGCACCCCCATGGCCTGGGCAAGACGAGTGCTGAGCACGCCTGGCTACCGGCCAGCCACCCCCTGCACGCCGATGCCGGTGTCGATCCGCCCGATCGGCGGCGCACCCAGGCCCTGCTGCCAGAGGCTTAGCACCGCCCAGTAACCCTGGGAGCGGGGTTTGCTGGCCGCGGTGGAATCCACCACGCCGCTGTTGATCAGCTGCAGCAGCTCGGGCAGGTCGTCAAGCGCCACCACCTTCACGCTGCCGGTCTTGCCCAGCTCAGCGATGGCACGGCCCACGCCGATCCCGCCGCCCGCATCCGCCACCACCCAGCCCTTCAGCTGGGGATAGCGCCGCATCGTGGCGGCGGCCTCCCGCTCAGCGATGGAGATGCTGTCGTGATCAATCGGAGAGGCCACCACCCTGATCCCTGGGTGGCTGGCGAACACCTCGCGATGGCAATTGGCCCGGATCACGTGGTTGGGCGCCGTCGGCACCCCCTCCATGATCGCCACCTCGCCCTGACCGCCCAGCAGCTGCACCAACCGCTGTGAGGCGATGCGCGCCTGCTGGCAGAAGTCGGTGCCGATGCTGGTGAGCGGCAGACCGGCCGGAGCTTCAGAGTCGAAAACGTTCACAGCGATGCCCAGCTGGCGGGCTTGCTCCAGCAGGGGCCGCAGGCCTGCGGCATCCAGCAGGTCAATCGTGATGCCACTGGGCCTGGAGCGGATCGCTGCCTGCAGGATCTCCGCCTGCAGCGCTGGCTCAGCCTTGGCCGGAGGGCGGTAGTCGAGAACCACCGCCGCGCTGCTCTGCTGCTCGATCATGGTGGCGGCCTGCTGGGCGCCACTGAGCACCGCATCAAACCAGGGATGGCTCAGCTTGGGGATCACCACAAAGCGCAGAGACTTCGGCACTGATTGAGCAAGCGCACCACGCATCACGTCACCGACCAGCGCCGGAGCCAGGGCCGCGCTCACGGCCAAGCCCGTGATCAGCCCGAAGGATCTGATCGTCTTGGGGAACAGGTTCATGACGCAAGGCCCGAGAGGTGGTGGGGAGAACAGCCGACCGGCGGGGGTGGCCTGGCACCAACGTATTCACGACGGCCCGGGTGGGCCAGCTCACGGCGCGAAATCCTGGACGGGCTGAGACGCGCTGACGAAAATCGTTCGAAAGCAGCATCAGCCCGCAGCATGGCCCGACCTCTGCGGGCTTGCCTCCTGGGACCTGGGCATGCGTGGATGGGTTTCCTTCTCTTGTCATGACGCCAGAGCTGGCTGATTGTGTGTTGGTGGCCCTGCTGCGGCTCCATGAGGAGCTCTCACAGGATCCCGAGGCGCCCTGGTATGTGGGCACTCCGGATCAGACGCAGGTGTTGCACAACGAGCTCTGGCTCCTGGCCGGCAAGCTCTGCCCTGGTTCCAGTGCGGCGCTCCTGGACGCCTGGTACGAAGCCGGCAGCTCCGCATTGCTCCCGGTCACCTGCACGGGGCCGTTGTTCAGCAGCCGCCATCTCCAGGAGGCCAGCTGATCAGCGTTCCCGTCCATCACCTGAGCAGCCCGCCGGCGATCCGCGCTGGATCTGCAGCCCAGTGGCGTTTCTGCTGGACCCCGACATGGTCATTCAGGCGGCACCAGCAGACCACCAGAAACAGCCGGCAGAGGGCTGAACTTTTACGAATCAACAGAACTCATAATTGTAAAGGGCTAACACCAAATCAGATAGAAATTCGCCATGAAGCATCTTGCCGCCACGTTTGCCGGCAAGCTTGCCGCCATCGTGCGGTGACTTTCAGGAAAGATGTCGCCGGTCGGCGCCTATTCAGGCCACCTGGAGAAAGAGTAACTTCTCCTTGGCTGTTGTGTCATCTGGCGGTTCATTGATCCAGGCAACGTCGGGTTGTGTCCAGCAGCGGATGGATCGTGACCAGCGTTTGGGATGGCGTTGGCGGGCTTGCTCATAGACCAGCGTGCGCAGCTGGCAGATGGCTACGGCCTGGCCGCTGTGCCGCTGCTGCGGGGTGACGAACCGGATCGCGCTGTGGCGGTGCTCGTGGCAGTACCAGTGCACGAATGCCGCCGCCCACTGGCAGGCCTCCTCCTTGCCGGCAAAGGGTCTGCTGGGGTAGTCGGGCCGGTATTTGGCGGTGCGGAACAGCGCCTCGGAGTAGGGGTTGTCGTTGGACACCCTGGGCCTTGAGAACGAGCGCAGCACGCCCAGCTCCTCCAGCCGCACCTCCAGCGTGGCGGCGCGCATGGCGCTGCCGTTGTCGGCGTGCAGGACCAGCCGGCGCTGGCGGCGCTTGCTGATCCGCTCTCGGATGCAGGCTCTGCTGATCAGATCAGCGGCCACCTTGGCATCTTCCCGCTCGGCGACGTCCCAAGCGACGATCTTGCGACTCCAGACGTCCACCACCAGGTAGAGGTACAGCCACACGCCCCGCACGCTGGTGGGCAGGTAGGTGATGTCCCAGCTCCAGAGCTGATTGGGCCCATCAGCACGCCGCCTGGGCACCGGCCTTGGCTCCTGCGGCGGCCTGGCCCGTCCGCGGCGCTGCACCTGCTGGTGGGCGTGGAGCACGCGGTAGAAGCTGCTCTCGGAGGCCACGAACTCGCCCCGATCGGCCAGATCGGGCACGATCTGCGCCGGCGGCAGCGAGGCGTACTGCGGCTTGTTGCAGACCGCCAGGATCTGCTGCCGCTCCTTGTGGCTGAGGCGATGGGCCACGTGGCGCACGCTGCCTTTACGGCGGTCCCCACCGTCCCCATCACCCGCAAACTGCCGCCGCCAGCGCTGCAGGGTGCGCAGGCTGATGGCCATGCGCTCTGCCACACGCACCGCCGTGGCACCGGCAGCTACGGCGCCATCGAGGATCTCCAGTGCCCTCCGGCGATCAGCCGCGGAGGTCAGTCCTCCTCGGCCTCTCCCCAGAGGGCCTGCATCTTTTTTGTGACCAGCAGCAGCGCCGCCGCTTCCGCCAGGGCTTTCTCCTTCTTGCGAAGCTCCTTCTGGAGGCGTTTGATCTCCCGCTGGTCCTGGGCGCGGAGCTTCTCCAGCTCCCTCTGTTCTCTCAGCGTTAGCACCGGTTTCTCGTTGGCATCCTGCGATGCCTGCCGCCAGCGCTCCACCTGCTCCGGGTACAGGCCCCGCTCCCGGCAGTAGGCGCTGAGCTCGGTGGCGTTCAATCCAGCGGTCTCCAGCACCACCGTGAACTTGTCGGCAGCGCTCCAGCCCTCAGGGTCCTTCTGCGATGCCGGCACCACCTCACCCTCCAAGCGCCAGCCCTTGCGCCAAGCGTAGAGAGTGGCGATGTGAATGCCTGTCTCCTCGGAAATCCTCGCCACGCTCTGCCGAGCAGGCGGACTCATCCGCTTCCTGATGTCAGCTTTGACAGCCTCGCTGTAACGCCGCACTGGTCATCTCCTTGAGCCCCCGCATGGTCAAAAGCACGGGCGACAACTTTCCTGACGGCGGGGGGTGACAGCCCTGGGAGGACTGGCCGCTGCGCCAGTTCCCGGCGCCCATGCACAGCTATCTCCCAATTGCGAACAGAATGAACGGCGCGACTACTGCGCGATCACCCCCATCGCCGGAGCCAGCTATGAGAAGCAATCATTTGACATGATTACATTTGCCGACCACACGGTATACGAGGCGACAAGAAACCTTACATCGTGCAAGAAAGTCTCGGACAAGACTGAAACTTGCAACGCCAAGATCATCACACCACCTGGCAATCCCAGAGCGGATGCCGCCTTTTATCGGCGAACCTTTTACGAAGACGGCGTGAAGCAGGAAGGCGTCAGCAAGAACATTCACTTAACCTATTTCTATCTTGATTAGGTTGGCGCAACGGGTTGGCGCAACGCAGCACAACCAACAGACTTCACGCCTGGCATCACGATTGCAGTGGTGTTGCTCCCGTGGTGCTGCTCCCATTGCTTGAGCTCGTGCTCACGGCTCTCCGTGGCTGCGATGCCAGTGCAGTTGGGGACCATGGAGCGCAGGCAGCGAGCTCTGCTGATCGCTCACCAGTTCGGCCTGCCGGCAGGCCTCTATGGCATGCCTGAGCACGGGGTAGCGCTGCACCATTGCGGCGTATTGGGCCGAGTGGCGGTAGCTCTGCTCCAGCTGCCGGTAGTCCTGATCCGGTTGCATGCACATCTGGTCCCCATGCACCAGGGCGGGATCAGGCCTGGCCCGGCGCGGGTTCTTTGCGGTTGTCATTGCAAGGGTGGGGGGCGGTCAGGGTTGTGCTGTGCAGACCGACCTGAGCGCACTGTCCCGAACCGCAAGCCAATGTGCCGCGCATGTCAGCGGGAGCAAACGGCGCAACGCTGAATTGCACCGGCAGCACAGGAGGCTCAGGCGGGGCTGCTGGCGATCGACCCGCGTCCCGACCTGTCGATTGCTGGCCGCTCATGGGATCCAGCTCCCGGCGAAGACTCTGGAGCCAGAGGCCGGCCAGGAGTGGAATGGGTCGCCTGAGATTCGAACTCAGGACCAATCGGTTAAAAGCCGAGTGCTCTACCGCTGAGCTAGCGACCCGCGCCCGTTGGGCACCTATGGAACGTATCACCCAGCGGCAACCTCCTCCAAGGGGAGGGGATCAAGGCGGGGAGAATGACTGCATGTGTTGGTGCGGCGCATGAGCAGCGATCCCTGGTCGGCCAGCTGGCCCGAGCCCCGCATCGCCCCCGGGGCCTGGGTGGCCGACTCCGCCGTGGTGATCGGCGATGTGCGGCTCGCGGCCGGCGCCAGCCTCTGGCCCACCGCCGTGGCCCGCGGTGATGTCTGCCCGATCGTGGTGGGCGAAGGCAGCAACGTGCAGGACGGCGCCGTGCTGCACGGTGATCCGGGGCAAGCGGTGACCATCGGCAGCGACGTCACCATTGGCCACCGGGCCGTGGTGCACGGAGCCACCCTTGAAGACGGCTGCCTGATCGGCATCGGCGCCATCGTGCTCAACGGCGTGACCGTGGGAACAGGCGCTGGTGGCCGCGGGGTCGGTGGTGACCCGCGACGTCCCCGCCGGGGCCCTGGTGATGGGGGCACCGGCCCAGGTGAAACGGGAACTCAGCGCCGAAGCCCAGGCGGAGCAGCGCCAGCACGCCCGCCGCTACCGGCAGCTGGCCACTGCCCACGCTGGAGCCGATGCCGCTGCCAAAGCCCGGGCCCCACGGGGAAACGGATGACGACAAATCCGGGGCCAGAAGGACCGCAGCCAGGGCGGACTCCTTAAGATCGCGTGATCTTGTTCCTCTGCCTTCCATGGACGCACGGCTGGTGCTGGTTGCCGCTCCCATCCTTCTGGCCGCCGGCTGGGCCTTGTTCCACATCGGCCGCGCCGCCGTGGGCCAGCTGCAGCTGATGCTCAAGCGCGCGCGCGCCTGAGGCTCACTCCGCGTCTGAGTCGGTCTGCAACCCATGGTGTTGGTCGTCGGTGCCGGTCTGGCCGGCACGGAGGCCGCCTGGCAGATCGCCAGCGCCGGCATCCCGGTTCGGCTCGTGGAGATGCGTCCGGTGCGGCGCTCCCCCGCTCACCACAGCGCTGAATTCGCCGAGCTGGTGTGCAGCAACAGCTTCGGGGCCCTGAGCAGCGACCGGGCCGCTGGTCTCCTTCAGGAGGAGCTGCGCCAGCTGGGATCCCTGGTGATCCGCACCGCCGATGCCCATGCGGTTCCCGCTGGTGGCGCCCTGGCCGTTGATCGGGGCCGCTACAGCGCCGCCCTCACCGCCGCCCTGGAGCAGCACCCCCTGGTGACGGTGGAGCGGCGCGAGCACACCGAGCTGCCCGGCCCCGGCGAGATCGCCGTGCTGGCCACCGGGCCGCTCACCAGTGAGCCCCTGGCCGAGCAGCTGCGGGCCTTCACCGGCCGCGCCGACTGCCACTTCTTCGATGCCGCCAGCCCGATTGTGGAGGGCGAGAGCATCGATCTCTCGGTGGCCTTCCGTGCCAGCCGCTACGACAAAGGCGACGCCGATTACATCAACTGCCCGATGGATCAGGAGCAGTTCCTCGCCTTCCGCGCAGAGCTGCTGGCGGCTGAGCAGGCCGAGCTCAAGGATTTCGAGCAGGAGAGCGCCCACTTCTTCGAAGGCTGCCTGCCGATCGAGGAGCTGGCCCGCCGCGGCGAAGACACCATGCGCTACGGCCCGCTCAAGCCCATCGGCCTGTGGGATCCGCGCTGGGGCGACGTGAACGACCGCGATGTGCGCCGCGCCAAGCGCGCCTACGCGGTGGTGCAGCTGCGCCAGGAAGACAAGGACGGCCGCCTCTGGAACCTGGTGGGCTTCCAGACCAACCTCAAGTGGGGCGAGCAGAAGCGGGTGCTGCGGCTGATCCCGGGCCTGGAGAACGCCGAATTCGTGCGCTTCGGGGTGATGCACCGCAACACCTTCCTGGAATCGCCCCAGTTGCTCGACCCCACCCTGCAGTTCCGCAGCCGTCCAACGCTGCTGGCCGCCGGCCAGATCACCGGCACCGAGGGTTACGCGGCGGCCGTGGCCGGCGGTTGGCTGGCTGGCACCAACGCTGCCCGGCTGGCCCAGGGGCTGCAGCCCATCAGCCTGCCGCCCACCACAATGATCGGCGCCCTCACCCACTTCATCGCCGAGGCCCCCTGCGGCGGCAAGGGCAAACGGGGCGGCTTCCAGCCGATGCCACCCAACTTCGGCCTGCTGCCGGAGCTACCCACCCGCATCCAGGGCAAGCGGGAGCGCTATGGCGCCTATCGCGATCGGGCGCTGGACGCTCTCACACCCTTTCTACCAACAACTCGGGAGACAGGACACGCCTAAACTTAATTGACTTGATGGGCTATACCGATTGACAAGGCTTATGCCACTTGAATTAGTCATTTCCCTCTGTCAAATTGGATGTTGAGCTAAATGCGGTTCCATTGATTCGCCCATCGCAGCTTGACACTCGAATCCCAACCAGGTCCCATCCAGTGCTGCCTGGTTGCCGATGACCACCTGATGTTTGCCCAGGTTCTGGCCAATCTGCTCGACACCCACTTCGGCTTCCAAATCGTCCGTTTGGCCACCAGCCTGGCCGCGGCCCAATGCGTGCTGGAACAGCAGCACCCCGAGCTGGTGATTCTCGATCTCAACCTGGGGGACGGCTCCGGCCTCAGCTTGCTGGAGTCCCTGCAGAAAGCCGGGAACACAACCAGCGTGATCGTGGTGTCCGGCTATGTGAGCACGTTCTTCTGCCCTGAGCAGCTGCGTCCTCTGATTGCCGCAGTGGTGGACAAGAGCCAGGCCTTCGAAGCACTCGTCAACGTGATCCAGCAGGTTCTGCTGCAGCGGGGGGGCGGCGAACTGCCCCGGATCGCCCCTGCCGCCATCGTGGCTCGCCTGACAGGGCGGGAACGGGATGTCTTCGCCCTGCTGGGGAGCGGCATGAGTTCCAAACAGATTGCCGCTGCCCTCGACATCTCGGTGCGCACGGTGGAGACCCACCGCAAACACATCGTCGCCAAGTCGGGCGTCTGCGGTGCCGAGCTGTTGCGACTCGCGACCCTCGCCATGCAGGCCATGCCCGCAGCCCCGCGTCTGCTGCCGTCATGAATGCGTGGTGGGATCACCTTCCCATGGCCGCCTTCGTGCTCGAGGGGGACACGAATCAGCAGCCCGGCACGGAGGTAGAAGCGGATCTGGCTGCCGGCTTGCGGATCCAGGCGATCAATCCGCGGGCCCAGACCCTGCTGGGCAGCGAGCGCTGCAGCATCGGCCAACCCGCCCGTGAGCTGGTGAGCTGCATCGCAGCGGAAGTCCGGCACACCTTCATGGCGCTCTGGCAGCACTGTCTGGCCCAACAAACGGCTCTGAACTGGGAAGGTCCGCTGGCGGCCACGGGCTCAGACCAGCGCTGGGTGCGACTGGAGCTGGCACCACCCGAGGATCCCAACGGTCAGCAACGCTGGCATGGGGTCGTCATCGACCTGAGCGCCGGCCATCAGCGTGAAGCGGCGCTCCAGAGCCGGTTGAATGCCTCCTGTCGCCTGCTCGATCGTCTGCTCGAACGTGTGCCGCTCGCCATCGCCAACCTCGACGGCGACGACCCGGAGATCACCCTGATCAACGTGAGCCCCATCCGCGAGACCGAGGAGCCACTGCGCAGGAGCATCGAAGGGAAACTGCGGGTCAGCCTCGCGGCCTCGGCGGTGGCCCATGAGATCAGCCAGCCCCTCAGCTCGATCCTGCTCAACAGCAAGCTGGCCCTGCGGGTGCTGGATGGGGAGCACGCCGACGCCGGCGCGCTGCGCAGCTTGCTCGAGCCGCTGGCGAGCGAAGCGGAGCGGATCAATCTGATCACCGAGCGCATCAGCATGCTGCTGCGCAACGTGGACACCCACCGGGTGCCGCTGGACCTTCGCGAGGTGGTGCACAGCGCCTCGCTTCAGCTGCAGCCCAGGCTGCTGATGGCCGGCCTGGAGCTGGAGTGCCTGCTACCCGACCATCCCTGCCCCCTGAGGGGCGATGCAGTGCAGCTGCAACTGGCGGTCGTCAACGTGCTGCGCAACGCCCTCGAAGCGATTCAGGAAGCCAGTCCTGCCACGCCGCGGCTGCAGCTGCGCCTGCAGCAACTAGGGGATTGGCTCGAACTGCGCGTGGCCGACAGCGGCATGGGCTTTCCCGAGGGCCTCGATTCCAACCTGCCGTTAACCACCACCAAGCCCAGTGGCACGGGGATCGGCCTCTACGTGGTGCGGCTCACCCTGGAAAATCACGGCGGCAGGTTGCACCTCAGCCGCTCCGCAGCGTTGGGCGGCGCCGAGGTGGTGTTGATGCTGCCGCTGGCTGATCAGGCCGGCTCCTAGGGTCGCCCCAGCTCCCCGTCCCACCACCGGTGACCGCCAGCCCTGCCCCGACCACCGGCACCATTTGGGATGTGATCGTGATCGGCGCCGGCATCGGCGGCCTGGTCACCGCCACCCAGCTGGCTGCCAAGGGTGCGAACGTGCTGGTGCTGGAGCGCTACCTGATTCCCGGGGGCTCGGGGGGGAGCTTCAAACGCGAGGGCTACACCTTCGATGTGGGCGCCTCGATGATCTTCGGCTTCGGGGAGAAGGGGCACACCAACCTGCTCACCCGGGCGTTGGCCGATGTGGGGCAGCACTGCGACACGGCGCCGGATCCCGCCCAGCTCGAATACCACCTGCCCGGCGGGCTCAATGTGGCCGTGGCCAGGGATTACGAGCAGTTCCTCAGCGATCTCACCAGCCTGTTCCCCCACGAGGCCGAGGGCATCCGCGCCTTCTATGACACCTGCTGGCAGGTGTTCAACTGCCTGGATGCGATGCCGCTGCTGTCGCTCGAGGATCCGGCGTACCTGGCCAAGGTGTTTTTCAAGGCACCCCTGGCCTGCCTGGGGCTGGCCCGCTGGCTGCCGGTGAACGTGGGCGATGTGGCGCGGAAACACATCAGCGATCCGGCCCTGCTCAAGTTCATCGACATGGAGTGCTTCTGCTGGAGCGTGATGCCCGCCGATCTCACGCCGATGATCAATGCGGGGATGGTGTTCTCCGATCGCCATGCCGGCGGCATCAACTACCCCAAGGGCGGTGTCGGTGTGATTGCCGAAAAGCTGGTGGCAGGTCTGGAAGCCCATGGTGGCGCCATCCGCTACGGCGCGCGCGTCACTCAGGTGCTGACCGAGGCCGGCCAGGCCGTGGGGGTGCAACTGGCCAGCGGTGAGCAGCTCCAGGCCCGCCGGGTGGTGAGCAACGCCACCCGCTGGGACACCTTCGCTGGTGAGGCCCGCACTCCAGGCACCGTGGCGCGGCCGCTGGTGGATGCCGCCCATACCCCGAAGACCGAAGCCACCTGGCGGCGGCGTTACAAGCCCTCGCCGTCGTTTCTGTCGCTGCACCTGGGCATCGATGCCACCGTGGTGCCCGACGGCTTCCACTGCCACCACCTGCTGCTGGAGCGCTGGGAGGAGATGGAGGCCGAGCAGGGGGTGGTGTTCGTGTCGATGCCGACCCTGCTCGATCCCTCCCTGGCACCGGCGGGCCGGCACATCCTGCACACCTTCACCCCCAGCGCGATGGAGGCCTGGCAGGGTCTCAGCCCCAGTGCCTACCGCGCCAAGAAAAAAGCCGACGCCGATCGGCTGATCGCCCGCCTCGAAGCGATCCTGCCCGGCCTCAAGGGCGCCATCCGCCACCAGGAGGTGGGCACTCCCCGCTCGCACCGCCGCTTCCTCGGCCGCATGGGCGGCAGCTACGGCCCAATCCCGGCCCTGCGGCTACCGGGGCTGCTGCCGATGCCCTTCAACCGCACGGGCCTCCAGCACCTCTATTGCGTGGGTGATTCCTGCTTCCCTGGCCAGGGACTGAATGCGGTGGCCTTCAGTGGCTTCGCCTGCGCCCACCGCATTGGTGCCGATCTGGGTCTCAATCCCTGGTCGCTGCCGGCCTGAGGCCTCCTGCGTCAGCTCTGATGGAGCTGGCGATAGACGGTGGCGAGGCCCCTCAGGATGAATTCAACGCCAATCGCCAGGGTGAACAAGCCCATGATCTTGGTGAACACGCTGAGGCCAACCTCACCGGCAAAGCGAACGATGCGACTGCTGAAGCTGAACACCACGTAATTCACCGCCACCAGAGCCCCAACCGCCCCAGTCAGAGCCATCACTGATCCGGAGCGATGGGCCAGATCGGCAAACAGAATCACGGCTGAGAAGGTGCCCGCTCCCACCGTGAGGGGGATGGCGATCGGCACCACGGCCGTGGCATAGAGATGGGCATCGCTGCCGGGACGCGCCTGCTCGGCGTTGCCATCCACAGCCCTGACATCCACCGCCTTGACATCCACTGCCTTGACATCAATGTCGCCAGGTTGGCGCGACTGCATCATCTCGAATCCCAAACCACCGAGCAGCAAACCTCCGGCAATCTGAAAAGAGCTGATCGAAATACCGAAAAAGTCAAGCACCGCTGTGCCCACGAGCAGAAACAACAGCAGCATCGCCAGGCAGGCAGCGCTGGTGACCAGAATGATGCGCTTCACCTTGTGGGGCGGCAGCCCACGGGTGTGAGCCAGAAAGGCGCCAATCGCCGACACATTGTTGCCAATAGCCAGCAAGCCGATCAAGTAATACTGGAATGTGCCTTGTTCCATCAGACTTCCATCAGGGCTCGATTCGATATCAATCAGTGGTGGAACGACGGCTCAGCAGGCTGTGGTTGCAGCAGGGGTCCCGGCAAACGTTCAAACCAATCCACGGCACGCCAGACATCTGCGAGCAATTGATCAGCCATATCGCGACTGAATCCGGCTCGCACCACGAACCGCAGCACGGCCATCTGCTCACAAGCGGCGGGCATGGTGTAGGCCGGCACCAACCATCCCCGCTCCCGCAACTTGTCGGAGAGCTGAAACACCGTCCAATTCTCAATAGCAGGATCGAGTTGCACCGCAAACACGGGCAGCTGACCGCGGGGATGACTGACCAGCTGCAGCGACGGCAGCTCAGCCAGGCCATCAGCCAGATAGGAGGCAATCGCTTCCAGGGTTGCCATCCGCTGCGTATAGCCCGCTCGGCCAAGGTGCAGGAAGTTGAAATACTGGCCAACCACCTGGGCTCCCGGACGGGAAAAATTCATGCCGATGGTGGGCATCTGTCCGCCGAGATAGTTAACGTTGAAGCGCAGCTCTTCCGGCAGAACTGCCTGGTCACGCCAGAGCACCCAGCCCACACCCGGCAAGACCCCGCCGTACTTGTGACCACTGGCATTGATGGACTTAACCCGCGGCAGGCGGAAGTCCCAGATCAGCTCAGGGGAATTGAAGGGTGCCACAAAGCCTCCCGAAGCTGCATCCACATGCATCGGAATGTCGAGGCCGGTGCGCGCCTGCAGCGCATCCAAGCAGCGGTGAATGTCGGCAATGGGCTCGTAGCTGCCATCGAATGTGCTGCCAAGGATGCCCACCACACCAATGGTGTTCTCATCGCAATGGGCCGCGGCTTCTTCACCGGTGAGATGCAAGCGCTCGGGCGTGATCGGCACCAGGCGAGGCTCGACATCGAAGTAAGCACAGAATTTGTCCCAGCAGATCTGGGTGTTGGTGCCCATCACCAAGTTGGGCCGCCGATCATCCAGACCCGCTGCCTGGCGTTGCTGGCGCCAGTGCCATTTGAGCACCATGCCACCGAGCAGGCAGCCTTCACTGGAGCCCGTGGTGGAAGTGCCGATCGCCTGATCCGGATCGGCGGCATGCCAGAGATCAGCGAGAATCCTCAAACAACGCTCTTCAAGTTCAGCCGTTTGGGGATATTCATCCTTATCGATAATATTTTTCTCGGCACACTCCTGCATCAGCTGCAGCGCTTCGGGCTCCATCCAGGTGCCCACAAAGGTGGCCAGGTTGAGGCGGGCATTGCCATCAAGCATCAGATGGTCATGCACCAATTGATAGGCCAGATCCGCCTCCAACCCGTCGTCCCCAAGGCGATCCCGCGGGATCTGGACCGGCAGGTTGCGGAGGCGCAGGCGATGGCCCAGGCCGGAGTCCAGATTCAACTCAGACGAACGTGTAGGCCGGGTCACCGTTGTGGCTATGCAGAGACCCTCGAAAGCTAGGCCGGCGGCACCAACGCTCCAGTGGGTGGCCTCCATAGGCTTGGCGGACGCGCGCGACCATTCACACCTCCATGCCCAACTCCCCCACCCCCAGCTCGGAAGACCTGGCCCGCTATCTGGAGCAGCGGGGCGAGCTCGGCAAACCCTGGATGCTGCAGCTGCTGCGGCTCACCAAACTGAAGGAGGCCAAGGACACCATGGATCCCGACGCCTACCTGGCCAGCCTCCAGGAGGCCCATGCCGACCTGATGCGACTGGGTGAGTTCTGGAAGGGCCGGGAGCAGGAGGTGTTCAGCGGCCGCTACCAGCCACCCGCATTGATTGAACCGCTGCCCGGCTCCCCCGAGGATCGATGAGCGCTCCAGCTTCAGCTTCAAACCAAGCCAGCGGCGACCGTTACCCGATGGCGCCGCTGATCCGCTTCACCCTGATCGCCCTCTACCTCGCCCTGGTGGCGCCCCTGCCGTGGCTGGCGCCCCCGGAGCTGAAAGTGGTGCTCTGGCTGGCCCTGCCCCTGGGTCTCACCCTGGTGCTGGCTGCCACCAGTGAGGCGGTGGAACTCAACGCCGAGGGGATTCGCGTCGGTCATCCCGACTGGTGCCGCTGGCTGCTGCGGCGCGGCTGGAGCCTGCCCTGGCGCTCGATCCGTGGGCTCACGCCCATGACCACCAGCCAGGGGGGCCGGGTGTTCTATGTGCGGAGCGAAGACGGATCGGCCTTCCTGCTGCCGCAACGGGTTGCCGCCTTCGAGGGGTTTCTGGGCCGGTTCAGCCGGGAGACGGGCCTCGACACCAGCGCCATCGGCCGGATCAGCCCGCCCTGGACCTACCAGCTCCTGGCCGGGCTCAGCGGAGCCATGGTGCTGGGTGAAATCGTCTGGGGTCTGGCGCAGCGTTAAACGGAGCCCGAGGCTCAGGCGACGCTGTTGAGCGGCTGACGGGCGGGCTCCTCTTCGGCAGCAGGCTCGGGCAGGGTTTCCAGGCTGAAGCGGTAACCCTGCTGGCGCATGGTCTCGATGCCGCCGCCCTCGCCCAGTCCAGCCTGCTCGAGCTTGCGCCGCAGGGTGAGCACCTGGGTATCCACGGAGCGAGGCCCACCACTGAAGGGCGGCCACGCCATCCGCAACAGCTCCTGGCGACTGCGCACCACCCCTGGGGGCATCAACAGGGCACAGAGCAAGGCAAATTCCCGGGGGCTCAACTCCACCGGCTGGTCACGCAGGGTCACCTGGCGCAGCAACACATGCACCTCCAGCGGCCCGACGCAGACCCGCTCCTGCAGACCGGTGCCGCTGCGGCGCAGCAGGGTGCGACAGCGGGCCGCCAGCTCCTCGAGGCCAAAGGGCTTGCGCAGCACGTCGTCGGCGCCGGCATCGAGCAGGGTCACCACCGGCTCGGAGCCGGTGCGGGCTGTGAGCACCATCACCGGGCAGCGCAGATGAGCCGCCAGGCGCAGGGCCGAGCTCTCATCCAACAGTTCGGCACTGATCAGCAGATCGGGTGATTGGTCCTGGCACACCTCCAGGGCTTCGCGGGCGGTGGCCACCGCCGCCGCCAGGAGGCCATCCTGCCGCAACCGCTGGGCCAGCACCGTGCGCAGGGTGGCATGCGGATCCACCACCAGCACCCGATGGGGCTGAGTTCCAGACTGGGATGTCTTTGGGCTTGCTGAAAGGCTCGCTGACTGGCTGGATGACAGTGGCGGAGGGGATGAGCTGATGGGATAGCAACTGTGGTTGACATCCAGGGTAACGGTGCTGGCCAGGCCAGGCGCGTATCTGGCGATGCGGTTGTCCTTGCGATCGCACCCCGTGGCCTTGAGGGCCAGAATGGCAAGAGGGTTGATGACCCCATGACCGCGCTCCAGCACCCCGACGCCATCCGCCACTTCCAATCGCTGTGCGATGCCTGCCAGGAACTGGCCCATCGTTTTCACAGCCCGGCAGAACTGCGTCTCTATGCCGATGGGTATCTGCACGCCCTGCGGCGCACGGCCGTGCTCGATCCTCTGAACCAGCGGCGGCTCGAAGAATTGATCGACCGCTGGATCCTGGATCCGTCGAGCTTCGTCGGCCCGGATGGCGATCCCCGCAGGCTCTACGAAACCGGCCGCAACTAGCAGCTGCGGCCCGTTCCCCTGCTGCTCAACTGGCCAGAGCGATCTCGAGCTTTTCGCGCAGTTCTCCCGAGTTGTACATCTCGATCAGGATGTCGGAGCCACCGAGGAATTCCCCTTTCACATACACCTGGGGAATGGTGGGCCAGTCAGAAAACTCCTTGATGCCCTGACGGATCTCCCCATCGGAGAGCACATCAAAGGTTTCAAACGGCACGCCCACCGCATGCAGGATCTGCACGACGTTGTTGGAGAAGCCGCACTGGGGCATCAGCTTGTTGCCCTTCATGAACACGAAAACGGAGCTGCTGGTCAGCAGCTCCTCGATGCGTTGGCGGGTGGTGGCGTCCATGAACTCAGGCGGGGGTGGAGGTTTGCAGGGCCAGGGCGTGGATCGCTTCGCTGGCCAGTTCCTGGCGCAGAGCGCCATAGACGAGTTGGTGCTGCTTCACCCGGGTGAGACCGCTGAATGCCGAGGAAACCACAGTCACCTGGAGGTGGTCACCACCACCAGTGAGGTCTTCCACGTCCACACAGGCATCGGGAATGGCCTGGGTGATGGCGGCTTTCACCTGATCGGGATGCACCATCGAGCCGTCGTCACAGCGAACGACGGGGAATCTAAAGGCCTCAGTTGCCAGGTGTCGCCGCGGCCCCAGCGGTGTAGGGGGTTGCGGCAAAGCCGATTTCCACCAGGTTCTGGTAGGCCTTGCGGCCCTCCGGATTGGCCGGGGTCATCACCTTCACCACCTCCACCAGGAGCGGGACGGCGACTTCGGGCTGGTTCTGGCGGCGGAACACAGCCGCCAGGCGCAGGTTGGCCTGAGCCATGGTTTCCAGGGCCTCGCGGCCCTTCTGATCCATCTCCCGGGGAATGCGGGCATCCAGGCCCCGGAACGAGCCACTCAGGTCGCGGTAAAAGCCCAGCAGACGGCGGCAGGCGTCGCGGGCCTGGTCATAAAGCTTGCGCGCTTCGGCCAGGTTGCCACTGGCGGCGGCGGCGTCACCCCGGGCCAGCAGGGCGCGCACCGCGTCCAGGTTGAACGGACTGCCCGACGACTCCAGGGCCTTCTGGGGCTCCTGCTGGGCCTGCACCGCAACCGGTGTCAGGGGAGTTGCCAGGGCCATCACAGCCAGAACGGAACCGCAGATCAGGCGGGACGGCCTACGCACAACCAGCAAACACAGACATAAAAACTCTAGGTGGCCAGGCCGAGCCCCCACCGTGCCTGGGCTTCGGCCTGCGTCATCGCAGCGGTGAGATGCTCGGTGAAGTCGATCGCCGCCTCCCGGCCCTGGCCCTCGAGGGTGAGCGGCGGGCCAAAGCAGAGCGCCGCCCGGTCGCGCCAGCGGGGCTGGCTGTGGCTGTAGGCGAGGCCCACCGGCACCACCGGCACCACCACCCCCTGGCCAGCCGCCAGCCGGGCAAGCCGGGCCAGCCCCTGGTGCAGGCGCAGGGGGGAGGGTTCCCGTTGGATGCGGCCCTCAGGAAACACCACCAGCTGCTGACCGCCGGCGAGCAGGTCGACGGCGTAGCGCAGGCTGGCCATGGAGGGGCGGGCCTGGTTCACCGGAAAGCAGCCCAGACGATGCAGAAACCAGCCCTGCAGGCCGCGCATCTCATCCACCGTGACCATGAAGCGGCAATCCCGGCCGGTGACGCGGCGGCCTGCGGCATGGGGCAGCAGCAGCGCATCCCAGCGGGCCCGATGGGTGGGAGCCAGCAGCACGGGCCCCGAGCTGGGCAGGTGCTCCCGGCCCAGCACCTGAATGCCGCGAAAGAACAGGCGCAGGGCGATGTCCTGACTGACCACCATCGCCAGCGGCGACAGCCAGGGGCTGATGCCATTGCAGAGCCCCCGTTCCCGCACCTGGAGGAGAGAAACCGAAGGGGCCGACTGCGCCGCCAACAACCGCGTCAAAGAGGGGGAGTCCGACGCTAAGGGCGGCGATTGCCGCCCCGGCCTGGCGGCGGGCAGTTAGGGCGGCGTCCAGGGCTCTCCATAGGATTTCGACGCGGTCTCCCCGCCCACCCGATCCCCCAGCCATGGCCAGCCTCGGCGTCAACATCGACCACATCGCCAATGTGCGCCAGGCCCGCCGCACGGTGGAGCCCGATCCGGTGAGCTTTGCCCTGCTGGCCGAGCTGGGGGGCGCCGACGGCATCACCGTGCACCTGCGCGAAGACCGCCGCCACGTCCAGGATCGCGACGTGGAGCTGCTGCGCCAGACCGTGCGCAGCCGCCTCAATCTGGAAATGGCCGCCACAGCGGAGATGGAGGCGATCGCGCTGCGGATCCGGCCCGACATGGTGACCCTGGTGCCGGAGAAGCGCCAGGAGGTCACCACCGAGGGCGGCCTCGATGTGGCGGGGCAGCAACAGGGCCTCGGCGAGATGGTGGGGCGGCTCCAGGGCGCCGGCATCGGCGTGAGCCTGTTCGTGGACGCCGAGGCGGCCCAGCTGGAGGCCTGCCGCGCCACCGGCGCCCGCTGGGTGGAACTGCACACCGGCACCTATGCCGAAGCCAGCTGGGACGCCCAGCCGCGCGAGCTTGCCCGGCTGACGGAGGGGAGCTTCATCGCCCGCAGCCTCGGCCTGCGCGTCAATGCCGGCCACGGCCTCACGTATCAGAACGTGGAGCCGGTGGCGGCGATCGAGGGGATGGAGGAGCTGAACATCGGCCACACGATCGTGGCCCGGGCCCTCGCAGTGGGATTGGAGCAGGCGGTGCGGCAAATGAAGGCGCTGATCCAGAATCCGCGCCGCGACCCCCTGTTCGGCAGCCACCAGCCATGAGCACCTACCACTTCATCGCCGCCAGCGAAGCGTTTCTCACCGTGGAGGAACCCCTTGAAGAAGTGCTGCGGGAGCGGGTGCGCCACTACGGCGAACAGGGCAAGGCCATCGATTTCTGGCTGGTGAAACGGCCGGCCTTCCTCGAGGCCCCGGAACTGGAACCCGTCGCCAGCACCATCCCGCGACCGGCGGCGGCGGTGGTGTCCACCGATGAGAAATTCATCACCTTCCTGAAGCTGCGCCTGGAATTTGTGGCCACCGGCCGCTTTGAATCTCCCAGCGCCGCAATCCCCGACGCTCTGGCCGGTGCAGCCTGATCCGGACCGTCGTCAGCGGAGCTAAAAGAGCCCCAGGAAGCGTTTGCGCGGCGGCGGTACGTCCGTTGGGCTCGGATCAGGGTTGGTCAGGTCGGCTTTGAGGAGATCGGCTTTGCCCTGACCGCCGTCCTGCTGGTAACGGGGCTTGTTGTCGCCGATCGTGAGCAGGGCTTCCTTGTTCTTCCACCACACCCAGTCGCGAATCGGCGGGGTGTTGGCCAGTTGCTGACGGGTCAGCCCCAGGCCGAGCTTGGCGGAGGCATCCAGCAACACATCGAGCATCTCCTCGCCGTTGCTGCAGCGCGCCAGCGCCTCATTGGTGCGCTTGGCGCCGTTGAGGGCCCTGACCAGGGCATTCACCCGCTGCCCCACCGACAAGGACGCTGGGTTCATCGGCTGGGCACCTCACTGGGGCGACCGTACCAGCGTTGGCCGGTCAAAGGGCGGTTGAGGGGGGCTGACAACCAGTCGGTTGGGAGGCAAGACTGGATCTAACGCGATGGACCGATGACGTCCTTTTCACGTTCCTGCCACCACTGGGTGATCGGGGACGTCCACGGCTGCGCCGACGCCCTGGAACGGTTGGTGGCCGAACTGCCCGCCGGCGATCGGCTCGTGCTGAGCGGCGATGTGATCAACCGGGGCCCCCAGATCCGCCGCACCATGGAACTGGCCTGGGGCCTGGTGGAGTCGGGGCGGGCCGTGTGGCTCAAGGGCAACCATGAGGCCGACCTGGTGGCAGCCCTGCGGCAGGGCGACTGGGTGGCCCACCGAGCCCTGGCCGGCTGCGACACCTACCGCCAGCTGGGCGATCGCGACTGCCGCCTCTGGCAGGACCGACTCGATCAGCTGCCCTGCAGCTACGGCCGCCCCGGCTGGGTGGCGACCCACGCCGGCTTCGATCCCGACAGCTGGGAGCCCGACCTCAGCATTCGCACGCCGTTCTGGGATGCCTATGACGGCCGCTTCGGCGATGTGGTGATCGGCCACACCCCCGTCCCCAAAGTGCGGCGTGTTGGCCAGATCGTGATGGTGGACACCGGCGCTTGTTATGGCGGCGAACTCTCCGCCTATTGCCCCGAAACCGGTGCCATCCATGCCGTTCCCGGCCTGCGGGCCCGCGAGCACGCTGGCTTCACCGCCGGACTGGCCGGCTGCCTGTCGTGATTGCCCCGCTGCCGGCCCCGCGCTGATCAACCTCCTTGCTCACCGTTTTCCGGGGCAACCGGGCTGAACACCTGGCCGAACTGCTGGCCGCCCAGCTGCGGCTGAATCCGCCGGACCCCTTCGCGTCGGTGCAGGTGGTGGTCAACACCTGGCCCACCAGCCGCTGGCTGGGCGAACAGCTGGCCGTGCACCTGGGGGGGATCGCCGCCAACATCCGCTACCCGTTTCCGGGCAGCCAGCTGCGCCAGATCGTCAATGCCGTGCTGGGCGATGCCCCCGGCGACCAGGATCCCTGGCGCGCCAGCCAACTGGTGTGGCCCGTGCTGGAACTGCTGCCCGAGCTGCTGCTCCAGCCCGAGGCCGATGCCCTGCGCCACTGGTGGCGCCGCCGCCAGAGCAGCGGCCGGCAACTGGACCTCGCCCAGTGGCAGCTGGGCCGCAGCATCGCCGATGCCCTCGACGACGCGGCCCTCTATCGGCCCGACCTGCTGGCGGCCTGGTGGGAGGGGAAAGATCGGACACGCCTGCCCCCCGAGCAGGCCTGGCAACGGCTGTTGGTGACGCTGTTGCGCGAGCGGCTTGGGGTCAAGCCCTTCGGCCTGCGGGTGCGCGACGCCATCGCCCTGCTGCAGCAGGGCCCACCACCGCAGGAGAGCCTGCCCGCCCCCCTGCGCTTGTTTGGGCTCAGCAGCCTGGCGCCGATCCAGGTGGAGCTGCTCCACGCCCTGGCCCTCCACACCCCGGTGGACCTGTACCTGCTGACCCCCTGCCGCGACCTGTGGCAGCGCTGCACCAGCCGCCGTCAGCTGCTCAGCGACGCCATCGCCCTGCGCCAGCCCCTCGATGGCGCCTGGCTGCTGCAGGCCTCGGGCCTGGAGGCCCGCTTCGGCCGGCTGGGCGGCGAATTCCAGCAGTTGCTCGAGGGCAGCGGCGAGAGCCGCCAGGGCCAGTGGGCGGAAAAAGATCTGTTTGTGGCGCCCGCCGCGGCCCAGGGCGGCCCAGGGCCGGCGCCCCTGCTGCATCAGCTGCAGCAACAACTGGCGGATCCGGCTGCACTCCCCCAGCTGCAGCGGGCCACGGGAGATCGCTCCCTGGAGTTCCACCGGTGTCCCGGCCCCCTGCGCCAGGTGCAGATCGTGCGCGACCGGATCCTGCAGCTGATGGCCGCCGATCCCACCCTCCAGCCCCGGGATGTGCTGGTGATGACCCCCCAGGTGGATGGCCTGGCCCCCCTGGTGGCGGCTGTCTTCGGTGACAGCGAGGCCACCGGGGTGGAGTTGCCGTGGCGGCTCACCGACCGCAGCCAGCAGAGCGAGGCCAGCCTGAGCCGCAGCCTGCTGGAACTGCTGACGCTGGCGGGGGAGCGGCTCACCGCCTCGACCCTGGAGACGCTGCTGGAGAGTCCGGCGCTGCAGGAGCACTTCCAGCTCAGCGGCGCCGAGATGGCCGCCCTGCATCCGCTGCTGCAGCGCTGCGGCTTCCGCTGGGGCCTCGATGCCGCGGAGCGCGGCGGGCGAGCCAGCGGCAGCCTGGCCTGGGCCATCGACCGGTTGCTGCTGGGGCTGGTGCTGCCCGAGGAGCCCGGCCTGGCCCCGGCCGACACCGCCCCCCTGGCCTGCGGGGAGGGGCTGGAGCTGCTGGGCCGCTGGCTGCACCTGCTCACCCGGCTGCGCCACTGGCTGGGGGAGCTGCGGCGCCCCCGCGCCTGCGGTGCCTGGAACGGCTGCCTGCGGGGCCTGCTGGCCGACCTCTTCGGTGAGGCCGGCAACCAGGCCTGGGAGCTGCCCCTGGTGCTGGCCGCCATCGACGACTGGCAGCAGGCCGCCGCGGGCTGTGCGCTGGAGTTGGCCGCCCCGGTGGTGGCGGCCGTGCTCGATGAGCGGCTGGCGGCCGATTCAGGCCGCTTCGGCCACCGCAGCGGCGCCCTCACCATCAGCGCCCTGGAGCCGATGCGGGCCATTCCCCACCGGGTGGTGGTGCTGATGGGGCTCGATGCGGGCGCCTACCCGCGCCAACGCCAGCGGCCCGGCTTCCACCTGCTGGAACAGCAGCGGCACCTGGGCGACCCCAACCCGGCCGACCAGGACCGCTACGTGCTGCTGGAGGCCCTGCTTTCGGCCCGGGACCACCTGCTGGTGACCTGGAGCAGCCGCGACCCGCGCAAGGGCGAAGAGCTCCCGCCGGCCACGCCGGTGCGCCAGTGGCTCGAATGGCTGCAGGGGCAACTGCCCTGCCAGGGCCAGGGGCTCGTCGTGGACCACCCCGCCAACCCCCTCGACCGGGCCAATTTCCAGCCCATCGGTGAGCGGCCGTCGGGCAGCTGCGACCGGCGCCTGCTGGAGGCCCGCCAACTGCTCGATCAACGGCCCGATCAACCGGGGGGCGGCGCGCTGGAGGCGCCCCGTCCCCTGGCCGCCAGCACGGCCCCCGGCGAGACGGCCCCCAGCAAGCCCGGCCCCCGGGCCGCAGGCGACACAGCCGCCCAGGAGAACGACGCTTACACCGACCTGCGCGACTGGCTGCAGGCTCCCCAGGCCTGTTGGCTGGCGAGCCTGGGGCTAAGGCCCCGGGAATGGGCCGACCGCATCGACGACCTGGAGCCCCTCAGCCTCGATGAGCGCGGGCGGGCAGCGCTGCTGCGCCAGGCCCTCGACAACCCGGCCGATGAACTCCTTGAGGAGCCGGGCACCTGGCTGGAGCGCCACCGGGGTCAGGGGCTGCTGCCACCGCTGGCAGCTGGGGAGCTGGAAGCCCGTGGCCTCAGCCAGCGCTGGCGCAGCCTGCAGGCCAGCCTTGATGCCCTGGGGCCTGAGCGCCGCCTGCGGGCCGGATGGCAGTGCTGGCAGCAGGAGCTGGTGTGGCGTGGCTCCTCGCTGCTGCTGCTGCACACGGCCCGGCCCCGCCACCGCCACCGGCTGGAGCTATGGCTGGCCCTGCTGCTGGCGGCGGCCGCCGGCCAGGCCCCCGCCAGCGGCGTCCTGGTGGCCCGCAGCGACCAGGACTTCAACGTGGCCCTGCGCCTGACAGCCCCGGACCGCGACAGCGCCCGGATGGAGCTGGAGCGACTGGCGCAGCTGCGCGAGGACTGGCGCCAGCGCTGTTGGCCGGTGCCCCCCGAAACGGGCTGGATGCTGCTGGAGAAGGGGGCAGGGCGAGCGATCGAAACCTGGGAGGGCGGTGTCCAGGTGCGCGGCGAACGCCAGGAGCCTGAGCAGACGCTCTGCTTCGGCGCCGACCTCAGCGGCAGCGCCCTGCTGGCCAGCGGCCTGGTGGCCGAGCAGGCGGCGCTGTTGCTGGCCCCGCTGCGGGAGCGGCAGGCATGACGCAGTCACCCTTGCCGGAGCAGTTCTTCGAGGCCAATGGGTTTCCCCTGGATCCCGGCATCCGGCTGCTGGAGGCCAGCGCCGGCACCGGCAAAACCTTTGCCCTGGCCCAGCTGGTGCTGCGCTACGTGGGCGAGGCGGAGCTGGGCCTGCGCCAGCTGCTGGTGGTGACCTTCACCGAGGCCGCCGCCGCCGAGCTGCGCGATCGCATCGGCCAGCGGCTGCAGCTGGCCCTCTCTGGCCTGGAGGATCCAGCCTGGGAAGCTCCCGATCCCACCCTCGCCACCTGGCTGGAGCGGCAGCGCCCCCGAAGCGAAACCCTGCGGGCCCAGCTGCTGCTGGCGCTCGAGGAGCTTGATGCCGCCGACATCACCACCATCCACGGCTTCTGCCGCCGCACCCTGCAGCGCCAGGCCCTGGAGGCCGGTCTGCCGCCCGAGCTGCAACTCGAAGACGACCAGAACACCCTGGTGCGGCAGGTGGCCCACGACTACTGGCAACAGCAGGTGCTGCCCCTCGACAGCCACCTGCTGGCCGGATTGCAGCAGCGGGTTCAGGGCCCCGACGAGCTGGCGCAGCTGCTGCGCCAGCTCGATGGCGATCCCGCCCTGCAACTCGACCCCCTGCCGCCGCAGCTGCAGGGCGAGGCGCCCCTGGCACCCCAGCTCAGCGCCCTCTGGGCAGAGGCCTGGAGCGCGTTTCAGCAGCTCTGGGCCGACCACGGACGGGCCCTGGAGGCGGCGTTCTGCGCCGCGGCCACCCAATGGCGCGGGCAGGGCTTCAAAACCACCACCCCCTACAGCCCCAAACCCACCAAGGACCGTTGCGCCCTGGTGGATGCCTGGATTGCCGCCCAGCCCCCCCGGGGGGACTACGGCGCCACGGCGGGCCGCAACGGCGGAGCCGGGGGGGTGCTGCGCGATTACTTCCACCCCGGCAGCTTCTGCAAGGTGGCCCGCGGCCTGGAAGGCGGTCCCGACGGCCCGGAGCCATCCCTGCCGGAGCGCCCCCTGCTGGAAGCGATCGCCCAGCTGCTGGACGGGCCGGCGGAGGCCCTGCTGCTGCACGCCTGCCACTGGGGCCGCTGCGAACTCAACCGCCGCCGCCGCCAGAGCGGGCGCCTCGGCTTCGCCCAGCTGCTGGAGGGTCTCGACCCGGGGGAGCAGGCCAGCACGCCCCTGCTGGAGGCGGTGGGGGCCCGGTATGCGGTGGCCCTGATCGACGAATTTCAGGACACCGACCCGATCCAGTGGCGGATCCTGTCGCGGGCGTTCCAACCCGAGCGGCACCGGCTGGTGATGGTGGGCGACCCCAAGCAGGCGATCTACCGCTTCCGGGGCGGCGAGCTGGCCACCTACCTGCGGGCCCGGGCCACGGCAGTCGAGGCCGGCGGGATCAGCAGCCTCACTGACAACTACCGCTCCAGCGAAGCCCTGATCAGTGGGCTGAACGGGCTGATGAAGCCGGGCCTGCGCCGCAGCGGCCTGGCGGTGCCGCAGGTGCATCCCCGCAAGCGGGACGCCTGCCTGGTGCTGCCGGCGGGCCAGCACCCCCTGCAGCTGCTCTGGCTGGGCGGCGAACGCCAGGCCGGCCAGAAACCGCCGAGCCGCAGCGCCCTGGAGCAGCAACTGCCCGGCCAGATCGCCAGCTTCACCGCCGCGTTGCTCAACCGGGGCCTGGAGGAAGAAGGGTCAGGGCAGCACCGGCGACTGGGCCCCAACGACATCTGTCTGCTGGTCAGCACTCACCGCCAGGCCGAAGCCCTGCGCGGCGATCTGGAAGCCTGCGGCATCGCCAGCCGCCTGGTGAGCCAGGGGGATGTGCTGGAAAGCGCCGGGGCCACGGCGCTGCAGCGGCTGCTCGATGCCCTGGCCGAACCCGGCCAGGGCAACCGGCTGCGACTGCTGGCCGCCTCCCCCCTGCTGGGCTGGAGTGCCTCCCGGATCGCCGGCGCCAGCCCAGAGGACTGGAGCACCCTGGCCGCGCGTGTGGCCCAGCTGGCGCAGCAACTGCCGCGCCGCGGACTGCTGGGGGTGCTGGCCAGCCTGCTGGAGCAGCGGGGTCTGGCCCGGCTCTCCCTGGGAGGGCGCTTGCTGGCCGATCTGCAGCAGTGCGGCGCGTTGGTGGCGGAACGCCTCCATGCCGACAAGCTGGGGCCGGCAGCGGCGGCCGACTGGCTGCGGCGCCGGCGGCTTGAGCCAGACCGGGACGTACCCGAAGCCCACCAGCCCCACAGCGACGTGGTCGACGCGGCCGTATCGGTGGTGACGGTGCATCGCAGCAAGGGTCTGGAATACCCGGTGGTGATCTGCCCCTACCTCTGGCAAGCCCCCGGGGAGGGCCGCGGGCCCCAACGGATCGGCGTGCGCTGGCAGCCCGGCGGCAGCGATCCGGTACTCGACCTGCATCTGCACGGCCACTGGGGAACGGGGTTTGCCGCCCGGCAGCACCAAGGGCAGGCCGAGCTGGAGGAACGGGAACGGCTGGCCTACGTGGCCGCCACCCGGGCGCGGCTGCTGCTGGTGCTGGCCTGGGGGCCCGCCCAGGGGCAGCAGGGCAACCCCCTCCATCCGTGGCTGTTCGACCAGGAGGAGCCCCCCACCGCCGACCACGACGTCTATGGGGGCCGCAGCGATGCCGACTGGCGTGAACGGCTGGAGCAGGCCCTGGGGCGCCGGCACCTGCCCCTCACCCTGGTGGATCCTCCCGCCCCCGGCGAATGCATCCGGCTGCTGGCCCCCCACGACGCCACGCATGGGCCCCTGCAGCGGGGCCCCGTGCCCCGCACCCCCTTTGACCCCACCTGGGGCCGCAGCAGTTACACCAGCTGGACCCAGGGCAGCCACAGCGCCGCCCCCGCGGCGGTGGAGGAGGGTCGCGAAACCGATGCCCTGGTGGCCGAACTGGACAGTTCACCCGCCTCCGCCGGCACGGAGCCCCAGCCCTGGCCCGACGACGGCCCCCTGGCCGCGTTTCCCCGGGGGGCCCAGGCCGGCGATTGCCTGCACCGCATCCTTGAGCACCTGGACTACCGCCAGCCCGTGGCAGCCCAGGCGGAACTCTGTGCCCGCGAACTGCAGCGGGCCGGCATCGCTGAGCACCACGGCACCGCCGTGCTGCTGGGGTTGGAACAACTGCGGCAGACCCCCCTCGGGGGCGCCCTCGGGAGCTTTCAGCTGGCCCAGCTGGAGCGCAGTGATCGCCTCAACGAGATGAATTTCGATCTACCCCTGAGCCTGGTGCGGGCGCGGGCCCTGGCGCGGCCGTTCGCCGACCATCCCCAGGGCTGGTTCGGGGCGAGCTATGCCGAGGGGCTGGCGCAACTGGACGTGGCCAGCCAGGGCTTTCTCACCGGCTCGATCGATCTGGTGTTCCGCCACGGCGAGCGCTGGTGGGTGGCCGACTGGAAGAGCAACTGGCTGGGCGAGCGCGATGCTCAGGGCCAACCGCTGCACTGCGGTCCGCGGCACTACAGCCCCCCTGCCATGGCCGCGCTCATGGCCGCCAACCACTACCCGCTGCAGGCCCACCTGTACCTGGTGGCCCTGCACCGCTACCTGCGCTGGCGTCTGCCGGGGTATCGCCCCGAACGTCACCTGGGCGGCTATGTGTATGTGTTCCTGCGCGGGGTGCCCGGCCCACGGCCAGCAGCTGCAGTCGTGGAGGACGTGCCGGGCCTGTTCCTGGAGCAACCGCCGCTGGCGCGGCTGCTGCAGCTCGATCGGGCCCTGGGGGGCACGCCATGAGCGCCACCCCCGTTGCGGAGCAGCCGGCCTGGCTGCAGGCCCTGGCCGCAGCCCTGAGCGAAGCCCTGCCGCGGCTGCATGCCACCAGCCCCGATCCCCTGGTGGGCGAGCTGATCGAGGCCCTGGCTGCAGCCCTGGCGGAGGGCCAGCTGGAGACCAGCGTGCCCACTCCCGAGCACCGCCGGGCCCTGGAAGCCTCACCGCTCAGCGCCGAGCCCCACGGTCCCCTGGCCCTGGAGGGCGATCGGCTGCTGTGGCGCCGCTGGCAGCGCCAGCGCGAGGGCGTGCTGCAGGCCCTGATCGCCCGGGCCCAGCGCCGCCTCGATCCCCCCGCGGAACAGTCCGGAGAAGCGTGCACCGTCGCGGAGAGCAAGGGGCTGGATGGCGACCAGCAACGGGCTGTTGCAGCGGTGCTGCAGCATGGCCTGGTGCTGCTGGAGGGCGGCCCCGGCACCGGCAAAACCAGCACTGTGGCCCGCATGCTGGCGGCGGTGCGGGCCCGGCAGCCCGGCAGCCGCCTCCACCTGGCCGCCCCCACCGGCAAGGCCGCCGCCCGGCTGCGGGCCGCCCTGGCCCACGCCGCGCTGCAGCTGCCCTGCAGCACCCTGCACCGCCTTCTGGAGAGCCGCGGCGGGCGATTCGGACGCAATCGCCACCACCCCCTGGCCCTCGACCTGCTGGTGGTGGACGAGGTGTCGATGGTCGATCTGCCCTTGATGGAGGCCCTGCTCGACGCCCTGCCGGCCAGCTGCCGGCTGGTGCTGGTCGGCGATGCCGGCCAGCTGCCGCCGGTGGGCCCGGGGCCGGTGCTGCTCGACCTGCAGGCCCCCGAGCGCCGCCAGGCCCTGGGGCCTGCGGCCATCACCCTGCGCACCACCTACCGCAACAACGGCACCATCGCCGCCGTGGCCGCCGCCCTGCGCGACGGCGGCCAACCCCTTGAGCCCCTGCTGGCAGACCTGCTCGAGCCACGGGCCGCAGACGCCAACCTCACCTGGATCCAGGCGGGGGCGCGGACGCTGCCAGCCGCCCTGCTGGAGCGGCTGCGGCGGCACCAGCAACGGCTGGAGCAGCTGTGCCGCCAGAGCGACCCCGACGATCCCGCCGCGGCGATCACCCTGTTGGCCGCCCTCGACGCCTGCCTGGTGCTCACCCCGCTGCGCCGCGGCCGCTGGGGGGTGGAGGCGATCCATCAGGCCCTGCTGGGGGAGGCCGCCGGGCGCTCGCCCCAGCACTGGCCGCTGGGCACGCCGGTGCTGTGTCGCCACAACCTGACGGAACTGGGACTGGCCAACGGCGACGTGGGCCTGGTGGTGGAGCGCCCTGGGGTCACCAGTGGAGAGCGCCGGCTGCTGTTCAACACCCCCGGTAGCCCCCAACCGCTCTTGATCCATCCCGCCCAGCTGCCTGATGCAGAACCGGCCCTGGCCCTCACCGTGCACAAAGCCCAGGGCAGCGAGGCCGACGAGGTGTGGGTGCTGATGCCCGACACCGGCCGGCCCCAGCAGCGCCTGCTTTACACCGCGATCACCCGGGCCCGGCGGCAGGCGCAGCTGATCACCCCCTTGCGGGCTGCGGCCAGTAGCGCCAGCCTGACGGGGTGATCGAACCCGACCCCCACAACCCGGAAGGCCGGGTGGAGCGCCCCTGGGGCTGGTTTGAAACCCTGGCCAGCGCTGAGCAGTACCGGGTGAAGCGGCTGCTGATCCACAGCGGTCAGCGCCTCAGCCTGCAGCGCCACCAGCACCGCAGCGAACACTGGGTGGTGGTGGCGGGCACGGGCGAGCTGCAGGTGGCCGACGCCGTCATGGCTGCAACCCCAGGCACCACGGTGTTCATCCCCCAGGGGGCCATTCACCGGGCCCGGAGCGGCAGTGCCGATCTGGAGATTGTCGAGGTGCAACGCGGCGCCTGGCTCAGCGAAACCGACATCGAACGGCTGGCCGACGACTTTGGGCGTTTGTGATGAACGCGACGTTGCTGGTGATAAAGTTTTGGTTCAGCCTTTTTCAAGGGCAGGGCAGTTTTGTTAATTGCGGTCCAAAACGACTGAATATCGGGTTCGGCGGAGCAGCGGTTTGCTGCCCAGCCACTGCCCATCGTTTCAGTCTGTCTTGCCTCCATTGGGTTTCTGCCGGCCTGCGTTGAAGGACTCCACCAGCCAGGACTTCACCAAGTTCTGCTTCACCAGGCCGAATTGAATCCAGTGACCGAACAATCCAACGGCGGCAGTTTCACCTGCTCCGTCGAAATCAATGCGTCTGTAGAGACGACGACGGAAGCGTCCGTAGAGACCTGCATCGACCCGTCCAACGACAAGGCGATCGAGACCCCCATCCCTGCTGTTGCGACCCCGATGGAGTCGACCCCTGTGGAGTCGGCGCCTGTGGAGTCGAAAGCCAGCCAGGGCTTTGCCCGCTTTGGCTTCGGCCCCGAGCTGCTGAAGGCCCTGGACGCCATCGGCTACCAGGAGCCCTCGCCGATCCAGAAAGCCGCCATCCCCGAGCTGCTGCTCGGCCGCGACCTGGTGGGCCAAGCCCAGACAGGCACCGGCAAAACCGCGGCCTTCGCGCTGCCGATGCTGGCCGCCCTCGATCCAGCCGAGCGCAAGCCCCAGGTGCTGGTGCTCGCCCCCACCCGGGAGCTGGCCCTGCAGGTGGCCGATGCCTTTAACAGCTATGCCGCCCACCTGAGCGGCGTGCGCACCCTGGCGATTTACGGCGGCGCCGACTTCCGAGACCAGATTCACCAGCTCAAGCGTGGTGTTCAGATCGTGGTGGGCACTCCGGGCCGGGTGATGGACCACATGCGCCAAGGAACGCTCGACCTTTCCAATCTGCGGGCGCTGGTGCTCGACGAAGCCGATGAAATGCTGCGGATGGGCTTCATCGACGACGTCGAATGGGTGCTCGAGCAGCTGCCCGAGAAGCGTCAGGTGGTGCTGTTTTCAGCCACCATGCCGGCCGAAATCCGGCGGATTTCGCAGAAATATCTCAAAGCGCCCGCTGAGATCACGATCAAGCAGAAGGCTGCCGATGCCAGCCGTATCCGTCAGCGCTTCCTGATGGTGCATGCGCCCCACAAACAAGCCGCCCTGGAGCGGGTGCTCGAGGCTGAGACCAGCGAAGGTGTGATCATCTTCGCCCGCACCAAGGCGATCACCATCACCGTGGCCGAATCGCTGGAGCAGCACGGCTACGACGTGGCGGTGCTCAACGGCGACGTGCCGCAGGCCCAGCGGGAGCGCACCATCGAACGGCTCAAGAGCGGCCAGGTGGATGTGCTGGTGGCCACCGACGTGGCCGCCCGCGGTCTCGATGTGGACCGCATCGGCCTGGTGATCAACTACGACATCCCCTTTGATTCCGAGGCGTACGTGCACCGGATCGGCCGGACGGGGCGGGCTGGCCGCAGCGGCGACGCGATCCTGTTTCTCACTCCCCGCGAGCGCCGCTTCCTGGGCGGTCTCGAGCGGGCCGTGGGCAAACCGATCGAAGAGATGGAGGTGCCCAGCAACGCCACCATCAACCAGAACAGGCTGGATCGGATGCGCACCAAACTGACCAGCTGCCTGCAGACACCCTCCAGCAGCGACCAGGAACGGGCCCTGCTCAGCGAAATCCTGCAGCGGGTCGGCCAGGAGCAGGGCTCCAGCCCCGAGCAGCTGGCCCTGGCCGCTCTCGAGCTGAGCCTGGCGGGCAAACCGCTGCTGCTGCAGGGAGAAGAAAACTTCCATCAAGTGCGTCCCAACGGTCCCGGCCGCGATGGTGGACGGGACGGTGGACGGGACGGTGGGCGCGATGGGAGCCGGGATGCCGGCCGCGGCGAGTTTGGACGGGATCGGGGCCGTGGTCCTCGTGGTGAACGGCCCATGGGTCCACCAGAGGATCACATGGAGCGCTTCCGCGTCGAAGTGGGCTGGCGCGACCGGATCAAGCCCGGCAACATCGTGGGTGCCATTGCCAATGAGGCCGGCCTGAATGGACGCGCCATCGGCCGCATTCAGATCTTCGACACCCACAGCACCGTGGACCTGCCCAAGGGCATGCCCGACGAGGTCTTCCAGGGCCTTCGTCAGCTGCGGGTGATGAACAAACCACTCCAGCTGTCCCGCCTGCAGGGGTAAATCCCACGGGCGCAAGGCACCATCTCCAACCGCCCATCCCTGCTCCATGTCTCCCAGACCCGTGCGAATGGTCCCCATCGGCCTGCTGTGCCTAGGGCTGGCCGCGCTGGTTCCCTCCAGCCGGGCCATCAGCGTCTCGGAGGTGGTGAAAGCCTTCTGCCTGTCGGCCTATCAGGCTGATCTGCAGAAGGAGGGCAAAAGCGTGTCACCCGCACTTCTGGATCGCACCTGTGGTTGCGTTGGCGAACAGGTCGCACAAGGCAGCGACGTGGAAGACGCCCACGCTGTCTGTGGCCGCCCCCAAGGAGCGGCGCTCAAAAACGCCCCGCAGGACAACACCTCAGGCCCAGATGCTGGTCACGTCTCCCACACGCAGACTGGTCAATTCGGCCACGGAGATCCGTTCCACAGCGGCAATCAGCGCGGTCTGGACATCCAGGCTTTCGCTGGTCACCAGGCTCTGCAGCAGGTCGAAACGATCCTGGGGAGCCAGCTCGCCATCCTCGCGCCAGGCGAGGCTCCAGGGGGCAGGGGCCGTCATCACGGAGTCGCGGTTGATCAGGATTTGCTGACAATGGGACAATGCGGGGCATCGCCCGATGAAGTGCAGAGTCTCTTCAGAAGAGCTTCATGATTCTCCATGATTCACGCGCCCAGGCGCTACCAGGCCGTGCAAACCGATAGACTGACAAACGATTCCAAGGCGTTCAGGCTCCCTTCGGCACGCACAGTTCCCACTGGCAGTCCCGAGGAACCGCAGCATCAACCGAATCAGTTCCAGGATTTGCTCCATTAATGACCATTTACGTTGGCAACCTCTCGTTCCAAGCCGAACGCGAGGACCTGCTTGATCTCTTCGGCCAATACGGAGAGGTGCGCCAGTGCAGCCTGCCCCTTGACCGGGAGACCGGCCGCAAGCGTGGCTTTGCTTTTGTCGAACTGGCCGACGATGCGGCCGAACAGAAAGCCATCGACGACCTCCAGGACGTCGAATGGATGGGCCGGATGATTCGCGTCAACAAAGCCACACCCCGTGAAGGTGGTGGTGGCGGAGGTGGCGGCGGCGGCCGCGGGGGCTACGGCGGCGGCGGCGGCAACCGTGGTGGCGGTGGCGGCTACGGCGGCGGTGGTGGCGGTGGTGGCTACGGCGGCGGTGGCGGCGGCAACCGCTGGTAATTCCGCTCCCAGGCTGAACCGGGACCCCTGGCTGTGGATGCACCCACCGCCAGGGGTCTTTTGCTTTAGGGATGAGGAGATGCCTTCGCTTCTGGGCTGGGCCGGCCTTGGCGCCGGAGGGGCGGCAACATCGTCACCAAGTTGTTCTCCAGCCGGCCATGTCGCCCCAGACCGCCACCAGCCCCACCACCCTGGAGCGGCTGTTGCGCACCCTCCGGCCGCACCGACGCCTGGTGTGGCTGGCCACCAGCTGTTCGGTGCTCAACAAACTCTTCGACCTGGCCCCACCGGTGCTGATCGGCCTGGCGGTGGATGTGGTGGTGCAACAGGACACCTCCTGGCTGGCGGCCCTTGGCGTCTACTCCGTACCAGGCCAGCTGGGGGTTCTGGCCGGGCTCTCGTTTGTGATCTGGAGCGCCGAATCCCTGTTCGAATACCTCTACGCCCTGCTCTGGCGCAACCTGGCCCAGACCGTGCAGCACGAGCTGCGGCTGGAGGCCTACGCCCATCTGCAGCAGCTGGAGATGGGCTTCTTCGAAGCCAGCAGCAGCGGCAGGCTGCTCACCGTTCTCAACGACGACATCAACCAACTGGAGCGTTTCCTGGATCAGGGCGCCAACGAACTGCTGCAGCTGATCACCACCGTGCTGGCGGTGGGCGGCGCGATGCTGTGGCTCTCACCACTGGTGGCGGGGGTGTCGTTCCTACCGATTCCCGTGATCCTGTGGGGGTCGCTGCGTTTCCAGAAGCGGCTGGCCGCCCGTTACGCCGAGGTGCGCGAGCGGGCGGGGGATCTGGCCAGCCGCCTGGCCAACAACCTCGGCGGCATGCTCACGATCAAGAGCTACACAGCGGAGGCCTGGGAAACCGCCCGGCTCAGCGAGCAGAGCCAGGCTTACCGCCATAGCAATGCTCGGGCCATCCGGCTCTCGGCAGCCTTCATTCCCCTGATTCGCTTCGCGATCCTGTTCGCCTTCCTGGCGATCCTGGTGATCGGCGGGTTGCAGGCCTGGCGCGGTGGCATCGCGGTGGGCACCTACAGCTTCCTGGTGTTCATCACCCAGCGGCTGCTCTGGCCCCTCACCACCCTGGGCCGCACCCTCGACGACTACCAGCGGGCGATGGCCTCCACCAACCGGGTGCTCGACCTGCTCGACACGCCGATCGCCATCGCCAGCGGCCAACAGAGCCTGCCCCTGAACCAGGTGAAGGGAGAGCTCCGCTTTGAGGCGGTCAGCTTTGGCTACGCCGGTCGCGAGCCCCTGCTGCGCCACTTCAACCTGACCATCCCAGCCGGCAGCACCCTCGGCATCGTGGGAGCGACGGGCTCGGGCAAGAGCACCTTGGTGAAACTGCTGCTGCGGCTCTACGCCATCCAGGAGGGCCGCATCCTGCTCGACGGCATCCCCATCCACAGTCTGCGACTGGACGACCTGCGCCGCGCCATCGGTCTGGTGAGCCAGGAGGTGTTCTTGTTTCACGGCACCGTGGCCGAGAACATCACCTACGGCAGCTTCGAGGCTCCCAGGGCCGCGATCGAACGGGCCGCCCAGCTGGCCGAGGCGTCGGGCTTCATCGAGGCCCTGCCCCAGGGCTACGACACAGTCGTGGGCGAGCGGGGCCAACGGCTCAGCGGCGGTCAGCGCCAGCGCATCGCCCTCGCCCGCGCCATTCTCAAGAACCCACCCCTGCTGATCCTCGATGAGGCCACAGCAGCGGTCGACAACGACACCGAAGCCGCCATCCAGCGCTCCCTCGATCTGATCACCGCCGAGCGCACCACCCTGGTGATCGCCCACCGGCTCTCCACCGTGCGTCACGCCGATCGGATCGTGGTGCTCGACCAGGGGCAGATCATCGAAAGCGGCCGCCACGAGCAGCTGATCGCCGCAGATGGGGCCTACGCCAATCTCTGGCGCGTGCAGGCCGGTCTGCGCAGCGGCGAGCCTCTGCGACTCTGAGTCCTAATCGTGCAATAGGTTTTGGGGGATGAGAACCCCTCACGCCAAAGGCCCCCGCAAGCGGAGCCGACGCGGCGCCGTGCTGGTGGCGATCGGCGTGGGCCTTGGCGGGGGACTGCTGCTGGCAGGACCGCTCTCGCAGCTGCTCAGCGAGAACGGCGCGGGCACCAACAACGCCATCACCAATCCGTTTGCAGCCTGGAGTGGCATCACCAACCAGGACATCCTGTTGCTCGGCACGGATGTGGGGGGCGGCAACACCGATGTGATCGCCAGCCTGAGGGTGGATGGCGGCGTCACCCGGATTACCCAGGTGCCACGCGACACCTACATCGAGGCCGAGGGCTACGGCCCCCACAAAATCAATGCCCTCTACAGCCTGGGGGGCACCGACCTGCTGAAACGGGAACTGGCCCGCAAACTGGGCCGGCCCATCACTCACCATGTGGTGGTGAACCTGGCGGCAATCCGGCGCATGGCCGATGCCCTCGGAGGAATCGAGGTGGATGTACCCAAACGCATGGCCTACACCGACCACAGCCAGGGCCTGTACATCGATCTTCAGCCGGGCCTGCAGACCCTGAAGGGCCGCGACCTGGAGGGGTTTCTGCGTTTCCGCCACGATGAAATGGGCGACATCGGCCGACTCGAACGCCAGCAGCTGGCCCTGCAGGCCCTGTTCCGCAAGCTGACCCGGCCTGAGCATCTGGTGCGGCTGCCGGTGCTGCTGGCGGCCGCCGGCAAGGACCTCAAAACCGATCTCGGGCCGATGGAACTGGGCGGTCTGATCACCGCCATGGGCACCACCCAACTCGAGACCAAGCGGTTGGGCGGTCGGGCCTTCTACCGCAACGACATCAGCTACTGGGAGGCTGACTGGCCCCAGCCTGTGCTGGAAAGCTCCGGGGGAGACGGAGCTTCCGGCGACCCCAGCCGCGACGACCGCTACCGCTTCCTCTTCTGATCCAGCGCAGGATCAGCCGTCGGCGAAGAGTCTCCGTTGGTGCGCTGGGACAGGGTGATCAGGGCCAGGGCCAGGGCAACGCCCGCCAGCATCGGCGTGGAAGCCGCCACGGTGACCCCGAGCGCAGCGGTGAACCAGATCGAGGCGGCACTGGTGAGTCCCTGCACCTCGGGCCTGCCTTTCTTCAGGCCGCTGGGGGGTACCAGAATCTCTCCAGCGCCGAGGAAGCCCACGCCCGTGGCCACCCCCTGAATCACCCGGCTGCGGGCCTCGGGATCGGGGCCCGCTGCCAGCACCATCAGGCAGGCACTGAGTCCCACCAACACATGCACCCGCAGGCGGTTGGGATGGGAGATGTTGCCGTGGTGGGCGCGGTTGATGCCCACAGCCAAACCGCAGAACACCGCCAGGCCCAGGCGCAGCAGGATTTGCAGGTCAGGGCTGAGCGCCGGCAACCAGCTCATGGCAGCTGGGCGCAGCGTGGCTGATGCCCATAAGCTCCAGGCAGCTGAGCGTTGCCGCGGCCCGTGCAGAACCTGCTGTTGCGCAACAGCCTGAAGTTATTTGTAGCCATCTTCATCACCGCGGCAATCGCTTCCTGGACTGAGCGCATTCAGTTTCTCTGGTATCCACTGATGGCGGTCGTGATCGTTGTGGACGACAACGACGATCACACCGTTCAAGCGGCCACCGGCCGCATCGCCGGCACGGTGCTGGGAGGCTTGATCACCTTCCTGGTGCACACAATCCTCAGCGGTTGGATCGGGGTGCTGGTGTCATTGCTGCTGATGATTCCGCTGCTGCAGCTGCTGGGCTGGCAGAGCGCCCTCGGCACCGCCGGGCTCACCAGCGTGATGTTCCTGATGATTCCCAGCCACGCCGCCCTCAACTGGGATTACGTGTTCAACCGCGGCCTCGACACCGTGGTGGGCTGCGTGGTGGCCATCCTGGTGGGCCTGCTGTTCTGGCCGCAGAACAGCAGCAGCGAACTCACAGCCGCCGATCACCACCTGCGCCGGTCGCTGCAAACCCAGCTGCAGGCCTACAGCGACTGGCTGGCCCACCGGCGATCCCGGCCCACGCCGCTCGATCCGGCACCGCTCACCAACGACCTGCAGCTCATGGAGCAACTGGTGGCCCGGGAGCGCAGCGGCCCCCGCCATCAGGCCCTGAAACGCAGCGGCTGGGAGCAGCGGCTGCGGCTGTGGCAGCTGGCCCACTTTCACTGGATCACCTGGGAGCGACTGATGGCCGGGTTGCCTGAGCAGCAGAGCCTGAAGGCCGATCTGCTGCGGCACACGGTGGTGGACCTGCAACGGCAGCTGAGCGGGCAACCCGCACCGACCCCGGGGCGTCAGCCCCAGCGCTGGCAGCAGCTGGCCCAAGACCTGCAACTGCCGCTGCTGCCCCTGTTGGCCCTGGCCGAGGAGGGGCGCCCACTGCATGCCTGCCTCGGGGGCTTGAACCGGATGCCGCCGCCGTGATCAACCGCAACGCCTTGCGCACCGCGCTCACCGCCGGGCTTGGCAACGCCTTCGCCAGCCTGTCGGGCGTTGAGTTCAGCCAATACGTGGCCCTGGCGGTGTTGGCTGTTTCCAGTGGCACCTACGGCGGCGCGCTGGCCCTAGGGCGCCAGCGTCTGCTGGGCACGGCGCTCGGGTCAGTGCTGCTGCTGATCGGCTACGAGGGATTGCGGGGTCTGCCGATGCCACTCGCGCTCGCGCTCACCCTTGGCGCCCTGCGCCTGCTGGGCGGACTGTTGAAGCTGCAGGTGGGCTACAAGGCGGGCGGCATGATCATCGTGATGGGCTGGCTCGTGCACGAGGGCGGCCTGGCCAGCTGGATTCCGATCCGTTTCTTCTGGACCAGCTTCGGGGTGCTGATCACGCTGCTGGGTCTGCAGCTGTTCTGGCCAGCCCGCGGACTCGACAGCAACCTGACCCAGGTCGCCGATCTGCTCGTCCAGCTGCAGAGCTGCTTCCGCGACCTGGCGGCGCGGGTGGATCCCGCCATGGCGGGCGCGGTGGCCGATCCGGTGGGGATCGGCCGCTACCGGGCCCTGCGCAACCAGCTCGTCGCCCTCCGGCGGCAACGGCCAGCACTGCTGCAGGAACTGGGTTCGCTGCCGGAGCGCCATCCAGCGACGCTGCTGATGGCCAACTTTGATGCCACCACCTCTCGCCTGATCACCCTGGTGGGAGGCCTGGTGCGCGAGCCCCCCACCCTTCAGGATCCCCAGCTGGTGGTGCAGCTGCACCGGGCCGAAGCGGAGTTTCTGCAGGCCATGGCTGGCCATCTGGGCCAATGGGAACGGCAGATCCGTGGTCGCCGGGGGCTGCCCAAGCCGCCCAGCAGCAGCCTGCAGATTCCGCCCAGCTGGCAGGACCTGGGCCAGGAGCTCAACGATCCCACCGCCAACTCGGCCTCCCTGGAGCGGCTGGAGCGGATCGCCAGCCGGCTGATGCTCTGCCGCCAGGCGGAGCAGGCCATCCGCTCTGCCGAAGCAAACTGGGCGGCACTCCTGGTCAGGGCTTGAACCCCCGTCACCTGAACCCCGTCGATGGCCGTCCTCAGCCACCTGCTGCAACAGCGCCACGCTTTCTACCGCGGTCTGCTGGCCGTGGAGGTGATGGCCCTGGTTGGCCTGCGCGGCCTGCAGCAGGCCCCACGCCTGGTGAGCGTGGTTTACCTGGTGATCTCGGGTGTGGGGGTGCTGCTGGATTCCCCCCTGCTCCCCCACAACCGCCTCCGGCCAACGGCAAGCGACGCGATGCCCCGCGCCCTCGGGCGCCGTTTCGAAAAGGTGGTGCTGCGCCGGCGGCAAGTGGTGATCTTCTGGAGCTTGGCCCTGGTGATGGAGCTGATCTGGCAGGCGGCCCTGGTGCTCAATCCAGCCCTGGCCGTGCAGCTGAGCGTGCTGCATCTGGTGGTGTGGCTCACTCTGATGCTGGTGTTGCTCTGGGGTTTGATCAACGACCTGGCCGAAGAACCGGTGTTCAACGGCGACCTGCTGATGGGCGCCGCGGCCGGGTATCTGCTGGTGGGCTTCACCGGCGGCATCGTGCTCAATTCGCTGCTGGTGCTCGACCCAGCAGCTTTCAACCTGCCGGCCCATGGGCATGCCCTACCCGATGGCATCGGCCATGCACCCGCCATGCTGGGTGCCGCCTTCGCCAGCCTCACCACCATCGGCAGCCCGGTACTGAAAAGCGGCAGCCTCACCAGCCTCACCGCCAGCGTGGGAATCACGATCGTGGGCCAGCTCTATGTGGCCATCCTGATTGCCGGGGTGCTGGGAAAACCCAGGGTGCTGGGCAATCAGAAGGCGGTGGACACGCCGAGTCAATCCGCTGCCGCCCCGGAAGCTGAACACCCCCAGGGCCAAAGAGCTGCTGCGCAAATCAAACTGCGCCGACCTAGGCGCTGATCTGCATCACCGTGGCAACGCGCAACTGCGCTCTGGCCCTGTTGTGGCTGGGGCTGATCCCGGCCCAGCTTGCCCCGGCTGCGCTAGCTGCTCCACTTCCTGCACCACTGCCAGGCCAGCCGCGGCCAACCCAAAGCACCGAACTGATCGAGCGCAGCTGGCAGCGGCTGGATGCGGAGCTGCGGGCGCTCGATCGGCTGCTGCCTAGCGAGCCCGAGCCCTCGGTGGGCGACGTGCTCAGCACACCGGAGCTGCCCGCCAACCTGATCCGGGCCAACCAACCCGCCACCGGTCCGATTCAACCCGCCGACACGGTGGCCGCTCCGCCCCTGGATCTGCCCACCCCCCAGCAGCTTCAGGCTGGCGGCGTCGCCAGCCTCAGCCTGGAGCAGGCCCTGGCCATCGCCTTTGCCAACAGCGCAACCCTGCAGGCCCAACGCGAGCAGGTGGCTGCCGCCCTGGCCAGCGTCCAGGCCGCCATGGGCAGCTACTGGCCCAGCATCAGCGCCTTTGCCACCGGCGGCTACGAGGGCAGCCGCAACACCACCACCTCCAAAAAACCCAACGACAACCTGGGCTTTGGCCCACTGTTTGCCCCCAATGGGCTGCTCAGCCCCTCCTCTTCAGGCGGAGCACCCGTGCCCACCTCAGGGCCCTTCTACGTTCCCGACGGCGGTTCCGTGGCCGCCACGTCCGGGGAATGGGGCGTTGGTGGCGGTCTGCAGCTCAACTACGCCCTGCTCGACTTCGCCCGCACACCCACGGTGCGCGCAGCCCGCGCCAGCCTGGAGCAGCAGCGCAACACCTATGCCAACCAGCTGCGCTCCCTGCAGCTGCAGGTGAGTGAGGCTTACTACAAGCTCCAGCAGGACGAGCAGCTGGTGCGCGTCTACGACGCCAACCTGCGCAACGATCTGGTGATCCTGCAGGACAGCCTCGACCTCAAACAGGCGGGTCTGGTGCCCAGGCTCGATGTGCTGCGGCGCCGCGCCATCCAGGCCTCCGATGAAGAAACCCTGATCCAGGCGCTGGCTGACCGCGCGGTGGCGCGCCGGCAGCTGGCGGTGCTGCTCAACCTGCCCGCCACCGTGACCCCCAGCCCCAGCGACCCGATCGTGGTGCAGCCCCGCTGGCCCCTCGATCTGGAAGCCAGCCTGCTGGCGGCCTACCGGGGCAATCCCGAACTGGAGGCGATCCTGGCCACCCGCACGGCCCTGGCCCAGCAGAGCCAGGCGACCGCGGCAGGTCTGCTGCCGAAACTCTCGCTGTTTGCCAGCGGCGGTGGCAGCAGCTCCCAAACCAGCCTCGGCGACTTCACGCTTGGCGGGGGCGGCTGCTGCGGTTCCACCGCCCTGCCCCTGAGCACCACCAACGGCTGGGACTGGTCGGTGGGTTTGACCTTCACCTGGCTGCTGTTTGATGCCGGCACCACCGCTGGCCAGGCCCGGGCCCTTACCAAACAGGCGGCGGCCACAGCCCAGCAATACGCCGCCAGTCGCAACGACATCCGCCTGCGGATCGAGCAGGCCTTCTTCAACCACGAAGCCAGCCTGGCCAAGCTGAGTTCAGCCCGCCGAGGCGTGGCGGCGGCCCTGGAGGCCTTCCGTGACGTGCGGCTGCGCTATCTAACCGGCCTCGACAACGAGCTCAATCTCTCCAACACCCAAGACCGTCTCATCAACAGCCTGGTGCGGCGGATCAACGCCACGGTGAACGTGAACATCACCTATGCGAAGTTGCTGAAGGAGCTGCTGCCGATGCCCCGGGATCCCAATCTGCCGATCCAGCCCCAGCTGCAGCTCAGCAGCAGCACCGCCACCCAACCTTGAACGGGCGACACCCCATGGCTGCCGCCTTGCCCTCCCTGAGCCCTACTTGGCGCAACAGTCTGCGGATCTGGCTTGCCAGCACTCTGACGAACGGGATCTTGTTTTGGTCTGGGCGCAACCACCTGCTGGGGCTGGCTCTGGTGATGGCTGTGTTGTTCGTGAATGAGAACGACCTCACCCCCGCCCGCAGCATTGGCCAGCTGGTGGCCGGCGCCTTGATCGGCATCCTCACGGCCATCGTGCTGCACGAGATATCCACCAGCTGGGTGGTGCTGGGCCTGGCCATCCTGATCACCGGTGTGCTGGTGCGCAGCCTGGGGCTGCTCAAAGGCCTGAGTACGGGGTATCTGAGCTGCTGGGCCGTGGAACTGATGCACCGCGGCAACCAGTTCAACTGGGCGACGATTTTTGACCTGGCCTTCGCGGCGGTGGTGGGGATCTTGATGGCGCAGATCGCCACCTGGGCCCTCTGGCCGCGCCGCCCCCTGCAACAGCTCCCTGCCCTGGAAGCCCGGATCGCCAACCAGCTCGAGGCCCAGATCCTGGCGATGCAGCAGTGGCTGAATAGCGGCGGTGAGCCCCCAGCTGCGCTGCGCTCCCAGGATCTGCTGCCCGGCATTCAGCTTTTGCAACAGCTCCGCGACGAAAACCAACGCCTTCCCATGCCCGCCCACATCCAACACCAGCTGTCGCGCTGGGCCCAGGCCGGCAGCATCTGGCGACAGCTGTTACGCCAGTGGCTGCTGCTGGAGCCCCTACTACGGCAGCTGAACACCCCCCTGCCGGCAGGCAGCCCCCAGCCCCTGCTCCACAGCGCGCTCGCCAGCCTCGCCGGGACCTTGCAAACCCAGCCCACCGCCGCCCCAGCACCAATCCTCTCAAGCCCAGCTCAAGATTGGCTCGAAGAAGCTAGGCGTCTGGGCGCCCCCCAGCCCCTGCTGCTGGCCATCGGCCAGCAGTGCCAAGTGTTGGAACAACTGCTCCACAGCCGGGCACTGCTCAGCGAGGGCCTGGCCCAGCTCCCGACCTCGCGGGGATGACCAACCCAGCCCTGAGGGACACCCTCCGCCTCGCTGCCACTGTGACGGTGGTGAACGGCTTCGCCAATCTCACCGGAGTGCCCTTTGCGCTCTACGCCTCCCTAGCGGTGGTGAGTGTCACCGTGGGCAACTACGGCAACACCCTCGAGCTCGGCCGTCAGCGCTTGGTTGGCACCGCCATTGGCGCCATGGTGGTGTTCTTCGGCTACCGGGCCTGGGGGCAGCTGCCGTTGGTGGTGGCACTGCCGCTGGCCTTGCTGCTGGCCCGGCTGATCGCCGGTTCGTTGCGGCTCACCGTGGGCTACGGGGTCTGCTGCTTCGTGGTGGTGATGGGCTGGCTGACGCACGACCAACAGCTCGACAGCTGGATCCCGCTGCGCTTGCTCTGGACCGCGTTCGGCATCCTGATGGCCCTGCTCAGCCTGCGCCTTTTCTGGCCTTCTCGGGCCCGGATCCAGCAGCGGGATGGACTGCTGCAGCTGCTGGTGGATCTGGGACACACCCTGCTGCAGGTGGTGCAGCACCCGCCGGAAGCGATCCAATCCCAGCCGCAACGTCGCCGCCAGCTTGGGCAGCAGATCCGTAGCCTGCGCACCAGCCTGCAGGGCCTGCGCGACCAACGCCAGGGCGCCCTGCTGGAACTGGGAACACTGGCGAGCGAGCATCCAGTGGCACGGATGTGGGCACTGCTGGACCAGGCCAGCGAGGCCCTGATCCTGGATCTCGACGAGCTGCGGCGCCTGCCGAATGCCGACTGGCAGGGCTGGGGTCTACAGGTCGACTACGACGCAGGCCTGGCTTTTGTGCAGGGTGTGGTCGAGCGTTTGCTGAGCTGGCGACAGCAACTGAGCGATTCAACCCAACTACAGCCACCGCCGAGCCAACCGCGTTCGACGCTGTCCTTGGAGGCCCTGCAGTCGCCCGAATCCAAGGCTGCGTACAGGCGGCTAAGCCCCGAGCAACTGCAACGGGTAGCCGCTCAGTTGATGGTGCTCAACCGCATGGACCACACCATGGAGAGCACCGAACGCCAATGGCGAGAGCTTGTGAGCTGAGCACTCAGGCGTTTGGCCGCGACGACCACCAGCGCTCGACGCGATAGAGCAGCACCACCAGCAGCACCACCAGCCAGAACCACAGCTCCGGCGGGTTGGCGTTGAACAGGATCAGCAGCAGCACCACCTCGCTCACCAGCCAGGGGAACTCCTGGCGCAGCAAGGGATTGCGGATCCGGGGGAGGGACGGCGACTTCACAGGGGAGCTCATGGAACGGTGTTGGGCTGGCGCAGGGAGGGCTGGTTCCAGCGCAGATCGATCCAAGGGGTGCGGAAGCCGCCGGTAAGGGAGCGCAGGCCCGGAATCACGTAGCTGATCGGCGAGCGCCACTCCACGTAGGCATGGGTCGACACCGTGAGTCCGTCGCGGATCGGGAACACGCCACTCCCCCCCGAGAGGGTCCAGCGGTAGCCGTCCACGCTGGAGGGATCCCGCTCCAGCTCGATTTCACTGCGCATCACCGGCCCGTTCTTCGTGAGCGCCTGGGCCAGCTGCGCATTACCGGTGGTGGTGGAGATGTCGTCTTCGGTGGCGGGAAGGGTGAGCACCTGCGTCACCTTGCCCACGATGCCGCCGAAGCGGCCGCGCTGGTTCCACTGCGGCACCACCTCCACGGGCAGCCCCAGCGGCAGACGGCGGGCATCGGCGGGCGCGAAGTAGGACACCACCCGCAGCGGGCGGTCTTTGGCGTTGGGTTGCTCAGGCCGACCGATCGTGCCCAGCCGCTGGCCGGTGCCCACGGTCTGGCCGGCGATCACCTGCAGATCCAACACCGTGCCGTCCCGATCGGCATGCACCTTGCCGTCGTAGGCGATCTTGGCTTCGGTCACCTGGATCTGACGCTTGAGATCGTCGATCTGATAGCGACGCTGCAGGGCCTGGGTTTCGATCGTGAGCTTCACCTGCTGGTAGTTGGTCACCACGTTCTTCTCGTTGATCTTCACGTCATCGAGATTCACGCTGGTGCTGGTGAGCCCCTGCTCCGCCGACACCACCTCGGTCGAGAGCGGGGCCACCACCTCGCGCTGGGCCAGCCAATCCAGGTTGCGCAGTTTGCTGGAGTACGTCGATTGCAATTCGCCGTAGCGACGGCGATCGTCGGAAAACTTGGCCAGAGACGTCTCCAGGGCCCGCTTTTCGGTGAGCAGACGCAGGGCATCGCGCTCATCGAGCTGGGCGTTGTGCCGCTGCAGCTGGCGCAGGTTGCCGCGCTGCTGGTCGAGCTGGCGCTCCAGCACGGGCAGATACAGCTGCATCAGCACCTGGCCGCGCGCCACAGGCTCACCCTCCTTCACGAACACCTCCCGCACCTGGCCGCCGGCACGGGCGTTGAGGATGCCGGCGTTGTTGGGGTAGATCAGCACTCCCATGCCTTCCACTTCAGTGGGTACGGGCCAGAACAGGGCCCACAGCACCAGGACGCCGCCCACCCCCGCCAGGCTCAGGCCCACCTGGTTGTGATCGCTCAACCCCTGCCAGCGGGCCTGCAACCGCTGCACTGGGCCGCGGTGCCTGGGTGCTGCAGCGGCGGGGGTGGCCTCGGTCATGGCGCCCAGCTTGCAGGATTCAGCGGCACCTGTCAGCCCCTGCCTGATCAGGCCGTCCCAGACCGAGCTGCTGCAGGCGCCGCGTCGCCGCTTCCGCCCGCGCTCCCCCCGACACCAGGGCCTGGGCCACCAGAGGTGCCAACACCGGCACCTGGCTGAACCCTGCACTGAAGCCGGTGAACACCCACAACCCGGGTGCCTCCGCCAGCGGACCCACCAGGGGCACCCCCTCGCTGCAGAAAGCAACAGCCGCCTGGCGCAGACAACCCGGCAATGGGGCCAGGGGCGCTCCCCAGGACTGACCCGCCAGCTCCTGGCGCAGTTGCTGTTCCACCTCCGCAGGCGGCGGCGGTGCTCCCAGCTCCAGACCCGGGCGCACCAGGGTGTGCTGGCCCAGCAGGGCCCCTGCGCCCCAGCGCACCAGGCCCCCATCCACCAGCCACTCCGGCTGGCTCAGGCCAGCGGCGCGGCGCTCCAGGCCGACCCGTCCAAAGCTGACCGGCAGCCAGGCGGCGGGGCGTCCCAGGGCCGCCGGACACGAGGCCAGCTCCAGCACTGCGGCCCAGCTGCTGCGCAGGCGCGGCAGCAGGTTGGGCCAGAGCTGGCGGCAGTGGGCGCCAGCGGCCAGCACCAGCTGCGAGGCCTGCAGGCTGGTGCCATCGCGCAGATGCAGCTCCCAACCTGCCGCTGGCTGGCGATCCAGGTGCTCCACCCGGGCCGACCGGCACGTCACCCCCGCTGCCGCCAGCACCAGCGGCAAGCGCGCAGCCAGCACAGCTGTATCAACCTGGGCAAACGGCAGCGGCCACCAGGCACTCACCGCCCGCAACCCGAAGTCCCCACCGTGCAAACGCAAGCGGCAGGGGCGCCAACCCAACGCACCATGGCGCCCTTGCAGGCCTCGCCAGCGCCTGGATGCTCCCGCCGCCAGGCGCGCCAGGGGTGTGGGGGCCAGGGGCCAGCCCGGCAGGGCGCCATAGCTGATCGCCGTGGCTGAGCACAGTTCAGCTGGGGCGATGGATGGCGAGGTGGCATCAACGAGGGTCACCGCCGCCCCCAGCTCCCGCAATTCCAGGGCCAGCAGGCCCCCAGCCACCCCAGCGCCGACGATCACCACATCGGCGGCGGGGGCAGCCACCATCAGACCAGCAGGGTGAACGAGGTGACCACCTGGTGGAACATCTCCTTCACCTTGAACCAGCGGATCTCATTGGTGCTGGCGGCGAAGGTGTAGAGCCGTCCGCGGTCGAGAACCACGGTGGCCAGCTCGTGGCGATCGCGGTCGTCAAGGTGAACGGCGTATTCGAGGTCGTAGAAGGTGCGGGCCCCCTCCTGACGCTCCGAGGCTTCCACCAGCTCAGCGGCCCGGCCGCTGCCCTCCGGCGCGATCACCGTGCGGCGCAGCTGCTCACCCACGGCCACGGCGCTGCCGAGCTTCTCAAGATCATTGGTGGGATTGACCTCCGAGATCACCAGGCTGAGGGTTTCGTCGCTGTTGATCAGGTCGTGAAACACCACCTGGGGGCCGCCACTCACCTGCACCCGGGTCCATCCGGTGGGATAGAGAAAGGCGTAGCGCCCGTCCGGGCTCTGGAAGCTGTTGAGCCCGGCCGCGGCAGCGCTGCAGGCCACCAGCACCCCAGCCAACAGCACGGCAACCAGGCGCGGCAACAGGTTGCGGAGAACAGCCAGCTTGCGGGAAAGCGCCAGATTGCGGAGAACAGCCATGGCTCGGGGCTCGATGCGTGGCGTCATTCTGCTGGGCCGTCAGCATGGGCCCAATCCACCCATCGCAGCGATGCCCCGCCAGCACACCAGGGGCCAACGGCCACAGACAGGGGGCCAACGGCCGCAGACAGGGGGCCAACGGCCGCAGACAGGGGGCCAACGGCCGCAAAAAGGGGGCCAACGGCCGCCAACCTGGGCCCAACGGCAGCAACGGCGCCACGACTCCCAGCTGTTCCGACTGCTCGATGGCTCCTTTGCCTTTCGTCTGGCGCTGGCTGCTGGCAGTGCCCTGGCCCTGCTGTTGGTGGTGAACAGCTACGCCACCTGCCGCAACCAAAACTGGAGCGAAGGCTGCCTGTTTCGGGATGCCGAGGCCTTGATCAGCGTCGGCAATGTGGAGTCGCTCAGCATCGTGACCGCAGCCTTCCTGTACCTCCTGGAAGGCCACAAGCGCCGCCAGCGCGAAAACCTGGAGGCCTATGAACTGCTGCAAACCTGCAACACCTCCGGAGCACGCTGGTTGATCGGTCGCATCCACGCCCTCGAGAGTCTCAACAGCGCCGGCCTGTCGCTCGCCGGGCAGCAGCTCGCCGGCTTCGACCTGCACAACCTGCAGGCACCCCATGGCGACTGGCAGGAGGTGAATCTGGAAAACAGTGTGCTGCGCGGCGCCAACCTGACCGGCACCGATCTGCGCGGCGCCAACCTGCGCGGCTGCGATCTGCGTGGGGCGAATCTGCGTGGGGCGAATCTGCGCGACGTCATTCTGGAGGGGGCTGACCTGACAGGAGCCCAGATGGAGGGTGCCGACCTCAGCGGCACCCTCCTGGACGCCGCCAGCACCCATCCCGGCTGACGGCCAGGCCTGCCACAATTCAAGCCACTTGGAGCGGAACGCTGAGCGGCTTCACGCGCCCGTTGGCCCGGCTGATCGACCAGTTCGAGCGGCTGCCCGGCATCGGCCCCCGCACGGCCCAGCGTCTGGCCCTCCACCTGCTGCGTCAGCCCGAGGAACAGATCCGCAGCTTCGCCGACGCCCTGCTGGACGCCCGCAGCCAGGTGGGTCAGTGTCAACGCTGCTTCCACCTCTCGGCCGAGCCTGTCTGTGAGATCTGCCGCAACAGCGAGCGCGGCAACGGCCAGCTCTGCGTGGTGGCCGATTCCCGCGACCTGCTCGCCATGGAGCGCACCCGGGAGTTCAAAGGGCACTACCACGTGCTCGGCGGCCTGATCTCGCCGATGGATGGCATCGGCCCGGAGCTGCTGCAGATCCAGCCCCTGGTGCACCGGGTGGATCAGGAGGGCATCAGCGAGGTGATCCTGGCTCTCACCCCGAGCGTGGAGGGCGACACCACCAGCCTCTACCTGGCTCGGCTGCTCAAGCCCTTCACCACGGTGAGCCGGATCGCCTACGGCCTCCCCGTGGGCAGCGAGCTGGAATACGCCGACGAAGTCACCCTCGCCCGGGCCTTCGAAGGGCGGCGCCGGGTCGAGTGAGCGGCCTCAACCGCTACCGCACCATCGCTCCCGCTGAGCGATTGCCGGCCTGGCTGCGACGTCCCGTCGGCCATGCCTCCGCGTTGGAGACGGTGCAGGGGTTGGTGAAGCAGCAACGGCTGCACACGATCTGCGAAGAGGGCCGCTGTCCCAACCGGGCCGAGTGCTACGCCGCCGGCACCGCCACCTTCCTGCTGGGCGGCCCGATCTGCACCCGCAGCTGTGCCTTCTGCCAGGTGGAGAAGGGTCAGGCGCCCCATCCTGTCGATGCCGGCGAAGCGGAGCGGGTGGCCGAAGCGGTGGCCACCCTGGGGCTCTCCTATGTGGTGCTGACGGCCGTCGCTCGCGACGACCGGGCCGACCACGGCGCCAGCCTGTTCATCCACACCATGGCCGCCATCCGCCGCCGCACGCCCGGAGTTGGCATCGAAGTGCTCACCCCCGACTTCTGGGGCGGCCATCGCAACGAACAGGAGGGTTTAGCCGCCCAACGCCAACGGTTGGGAAGCGTGCTCGCCGCCGAACCGGCCTGCTTCAACCACAACCTGGAAACCGTTGAGCGTCTCCAGGGCGAAGTGCGCCGCGGTGCCACCTACCGCCACTCCCTGGGGCTGCTGGCGGCCGCCCGCAACCTGGCGCCGCAGATCCCCACCAAGAGCGGCCTGATGCTGGGACTGGGCGAAACCCACGCGGAGGTGGTGCAGACGCTGCGCGACCTGCGCGACGTCGATTGTCAGCGCCTCACCCTGGGGCAATACTTGCGCCCATCCCTCGCCCACATCCCGGTTGCCCGCTACTGGAATCCGGCGGAATTCGAGGAGCTGGGGGCCATGGCCAGGGAGCTTGGGTTTCAGCAGGTGCGCAGCGGGCCGCTGGTGCGCAGCAGCTATCACGCCGCCGAAGGTGCGGGAGCATCAGCCGCCCCCCCCTGAGCCCCTCCGGCCGAGGCCAACCAGATCCCAGACCTGGTGGGTCGCACTGGTCCTATGGGCCGTCCCCGCCCTCCCGGGTCGGTGCGAGATACCGCCCGAGCAACCTCTCATTCAGGCGGAGGGGCCGAGCCTGGATGACTGGCTCCGGGTGCCCGACTGGCTGCAGCTCCAGCTGCAACTGCAGGCCCAGCCCCTGGCCAACCCCGTCGGGGGCAACCGCCGCAGCGCCAGCTGGATGCAGCAGCTCAGCCTGGAGGTGGTGGCCGGATCAGGGCTGGCCAAACCCGAGGAGCAGTGGCGCGAGGCCGACCACTGGCGCACCAGCCTGCAACTGATGCTGTTCAGCGGCGACACCAACTTCAGTGAAACGATCGGGGCCGCCTTCCCCCTCCAGAGCGCGGTCCATCCCACGGGCCTGTGGCTGACGGAGGCCAGCGTGGAGCGGCAACCCGGTCCCGGCGGGGTTGGCGTCAAGGCGGGGGTGTTTTCGCTCAATCCAGGCTTCATCAGCGCGCCGGTGCTGGATGCCTACGTGCACTCCGCCCTCAACGACACGCTCAACTTCAGCGTGAGCGGTCTACCGATCAACCCCTACAGCGCGCCGGGGCTGCAGCTGCGTTGGCGACCGGAGCCGACAGGGCGTTGGGGCGAATGGCGCTATGGCGCCTTCCTGCTCGACCCCGAGTTCCATCTGGCCGCGCTGTTCGGGGTCAATCCAGACCAACCCAGGCTCAACGGGCACACCCAACTGCTGCAGTGGAGTTTCGAGCAACTGCCGGGGGCCGACGCCCTGCAACAGCCCATCCGCCGCGGTGGCCAGCGGATCAGCCGCCAGCTGCCGCCGCCCCTGCTGCAGGTGGCCACCGGCTACCTCGACAACCAGAACACGGGCCATCTGGATGGCGCCGCGGCCGCCACCCTCACCCTGGCGGCACCGCTGCCGCTGGGGCTCGACAACCGGGTGTGGCTGGGGATGAATGCCGGCTTCAACTGGGACACCAACCCCGTCCCCCTGTTTCTGGGCGGCGGCTGGCTGAGTCAGGGGGTGCTGCCCAGCCGCCCACTGGATGTGCTGGCCCTCGGCGTTGGCAGCAGCCGCTTCAGCCCCACCCTCTCGCCCGGCCAGGGCAGTGAAACCGTGCTGGAGCTCAACTACAGCTGGCTGGTGAACGGCAACCTCAGCCTGCAACCGGTGCTGCAGCTGATCCTCAATCCCAGCGGCAGCAACGCCGACCCGATCCTGGCGGTAGGCGTCGGCCTGCAAGTGCAGTTCTGAGTCACCCCATCAGCAGCCGGTAAGCCGCATCCAGCCGGTGAAACGCCGTCGCATCACCTCCCAGATCGGGGTGGTGGGCCTTGGCCAACCGGCGATAGGCGCGCTTGATCATCGGCTGGCTGGCACCGGGCTCCAAGCCCAGCAGCCGCAGGGCATCGCCGCGGGGGTCCGGCGCCGCCGCCGGGTTTTTGGTGCGCGAACGCGTCTTGTTGTGCGAACGAGCCTCGCTGTGGGCGTGATTGTCGGTGCTGGAGTGATTCTCGGTGCGGGTGCCACGGCGGCGCTGGCCGAGGTGCTCCTCGCGGCGCAGGAGCTCCTCGGCCACCTGCAACGGCGCATCGCTCAACCACTCCGGCGCCCGTTGGCCATAGAGGGCGAAGGCCGCCCGCACGGCCCAGCGGGCCCGGCTGTGGGGCCCCCGAAGCGCCTCAGCCAGGGCGGTGCCCAGGCCGGGGCAGCGGCGGTCGAGCTCCTGCTCCAGGCTGAGCTCCGGGTTCCAGCAGCGACTGCGCAGCTCCTCGATCACCCCGCGCAACCCGGCCGGCGGACCGATCCGCAGTGCCTGCCAGCGGGGATGACGGGCCATGGCCTGGCCCCAGCGCTCCACCTGATCGGAGCTCAGTCCGTACGCAAACCGCGTGCCCTCGACGTTGGGCTGTTGCAGTCGCTCCAGCTGCAGTTGCTCCAGACGACGCCTCAGCGCCCGCACCTCCCGCCGCAGGGCATCGTTCTCAGCCAGGAGGGCCTCAACGTTGCTGGTGACCGCTGGGCTGCCGGAAGCTGGACGCCAGCGACGGGGATCAAAGCCCATCCAGCCCCCCTGGACCCACCCGGCGGGCACTGCGGCGCAGACCGTCCATGCAGTCCCCCTGCATCAGCAGGCCGGCGCCACCCCAGAGCAACCGGGGGGCCAGATCGGCTGGGCCGGCACCCAGCTCGCGCAGGGGTGTGAAGCCCAGCTGGCGGAAGTAGCGCACCAGGCGGCGGTGCTGGTTGTCGCTGTCGCGGATCGCCAGGATCGTGGCGCGGCGGCAGGGGGTGGCCTCCAGGGCCCAGGCGAAGGTGGCCGCCCAGATCAGCGGGCCCACGGCGGCCGTGTCCTCGCCCTGCACCCGCATCGTGTCGAGCCGCAGGCCCTCGGCCGTGGGGAGGGCCCAGCCCTTGAGCTCGCCAAGCAGCAACAGCCCGCCCGATATCGCACCCGGCTCCGGGCGGCGCGCCACCCCCACCCGCAGGGTCCAGGCCAACCCAGCCGGCCGGCGCACCTGCAGACGCAGCAGCAGGCCCCGGCGGCAGGCCTCCGCCTCCAGGTCGGCGAGGGTCGGCATGCGGGCCGTGCTGGTCATGGCCGCCATGGCTCCGCCAGGAGCACCGCCTCCAGGGGCAGGGAGCCATAGAGGTGGGGGAACAGCTCCCCCCCAGGGGTACCGCCACTCGGGGCCGCCGGCTCATGGCGCACGGCCAGGCCCGCGGCCGTCAGGCGCTGGGGATCGATGCTGAGCAGCAGCACCTCGCCGGCGGCCAGATCGGCATAGAAGCGGGCGACGGTCGCCGGCACCTGGTGGGCCTCGCTCAGATGGATGAAGCCCACCTCCTCCAGCGCCAGGCCGCGACTGGAGCGGCGGTAGACGCCCTCAGCCCGGGCGGCCTGCCACTCCTGACGCAGGGCCAGGTGATAGAGCCAGCGCGGAGAACGCCACGGCGTGCGTGCCGCCCAGGGGGGCTCGCATGCCGCCGCCAGCTCCGGGCTGTCCAGAAAGCGGCCCAGCCAGGCCTGCAGGGCCACCAGCTGGGGCTCGGCATCGAAACCCGCCGGATCCGCCAGGCGGAACTGACGCACAAAGGGCAACAGCGCCCAGTCGGCCAGGGATGGGCGCTCGCCCAAGAGCCAGTCCCCCGGCTCCAGGCGAGCGTTCCAGCGAAGCAGGATGGCGAACGCGGCAAGACGATGGGCCTCGGACAACTCGGCCGGGTAGCGATCGGGATATTTGAAGCGGTCGAGGTGGTGCTTGAACGGGCCGTCGTTTTCGGCGATCAGCGTCGCCATGGTGGCGGCAGCGGCAGGGCTCCAGCCCGTCCGCCAGCCATGGGGATCACGGTGCTCCAGGGCCCAGTTCATGATCGCCAGGCTTTCCTCCAGCACCCGCTCCCCCTCGGGCCCAGCCGCCCCCACCAGCACCGGCACCGTGGCCTTGGCCGAGGCCGCCAGGAGCTCGGGGGGTTTGGCCTTGAGGCTCACCTCCCGCAGCTCCAGCGTCTCCCCAGGCCGAAACCCGGCGGCCGCCAGGGCGAGGCGCGCCCGGATGGCGTAGGGACAGCGGCGGAAGCTGTAGAGAACCGGCGACGTTTCAGCTTCAGCCACCGCTGCGCTCGCCGAGATGGCGCTCCCCTCGCCCACGGGCCCACCCGATCTGGCGTTGGCGCTCCGCGAAGCGCGCCCGATCGGCGTCGCTGAAGCGATCGAGGCAATGGCGGCAGCTCACGCCGGGGGCATAGCTGGGCAGCTGGCGGTCTTCGGGTGAGAGCGGCAGGCCGCAGGCATGGCACAGGCTGTGCTCGCCGGGCTCGAGCTGGTGGTTCACCGCCACGCGCTGATCAAACACGAAGCACTCGCCGCGCCAGCTGCTGCCCTGCTCGGGGATCTCCTCGAGGTAGCGCAGGATGCCGCCCTGCAGGTGATGCACCCCGGCAAAACCCTGCTGCTGCAGGTAGGCCGTGGCCTTCTCGCAGCGGATGCCGCCGGTGCAGAACATGGCGATCGCCTTGGGCTGGCGCAGCTCCACCAAGCGCCGCAACTGATGCTCCACCCACTGCGGAAACTCGCGGAAGCTGGCGGTGCCCGGATCGATCGCCCCCACAAACGTGCCGATCGCCACCTCGTAGGCGTTGCGGGTGTCGATCACCAGGGTGTCGGGATCGGCGATCAGGGCATCCCACTGCTGGGGCGGCACATGGGTGCCCACCGCCGAGGCCAGATAGGGCTGCACGTCGGGCTGGCCAAGGCTGACGATCTCGCGCTTGAGCCGCACCTTGAGGCGGTGAAACGCCTGCTCCCCGGCTCTGCTGAACTTGGCCTGCAGCAGCTCCAGCCCCACCACCTGCCGCAGCCGCTCCAGCACCGCCTGCACGCCGGCATCGGGGCCCGAGATGGTGCCGTTCACCCCCTCGCCAGCCAGCAGGATCGTGCCCCGCACGCCAGCGGTGTCGGCCAGCTGTAGCAGCTCGCGGCGCAGGGCCGGCAACTCCTCCAGGGCAGCAAAGCGGTAAAACGCCGCCACCAGCACGCTCATCTCACCTGCACGCCGGCAGCCGCCAGCAGCTCCCGATCAGCCTCAACCGCCGGATTGCCGGTGGTGAGCAGGGTGTCGCCGTAGAAGATCGAATCGGCACCCGCCAGCAGGCAGAGGATCTGGGCCTCCCGATTGAGCTGCTCGCGCCCGGCACTGAGCCGCACCCGCGCGTGGGGCATCAGGATGCGGGCGACAGCCACCATCCGCACCAGCTCCAGAGGGTCGACCGGCGGGAGCTCTTCCAAGGGCGTGCCCTCCACTGCCACCAGGGCATTGATCGGCACGCTCTCGGGGTGGGGATCGAGGTTGGCGAGCACTTCGAGCAGCCCGGCACGATCGCTGGGGGTTTCGCCCATGCCGATGATGCCACCGCAGCACATCGAAATCCCGGCACTCCGCACCCGCTGCAGGGTTTCGAGCCGCTCCTGATAGGTGCGGGTGGTGATGATCCGGTCGTAGTGCTCGGGGCTGGTGTCCAGGTTGTGGTTGTAGGCGGTGAGCCCCGCCTCCGCCAGCCGCTCGGCCTGGGCGTCGCTGAGCATGCCGGCGGTGACGCAGGCCTCAAGCCCCAGCTCCCGCACGCCGCGCACCATCGCCAGCATCGCCTCAAACGGCGCGCCGTCGCGGATCTCACGCCAGGCCCAGCCCATGCAGAAGCGATGGGCCCCGGCCTGCTTGGCAGCCCGGGCCCGCGCCAGCACCGGCTCCACCTCCAGCTCCGGCTGGCCCGTCACGTCGCTGCTGTTGTGCAGCGACTGGGGGCAGTAGGCGCAGTCTTCCTCGCAGCCGCCGGTCTTGACACTGAGCAGAGAGGCCAGCTGCACGTGGTAACCAGGGTTGGCGGCGCGGTGCACCTGCTGGGCCTGCCAGAGCAGCTCCATCAGGGGCAGCTCCAGCAGCGCCTGGATTTCAGGACGGGACCAATCGTGACGCGTGATCACTGGCAACAACGGAATCAGGGAGGCAGGGTGACGTGGAGGCAACCGGTCAGGCCAGGGGCTTGACCCCGCCGAAACGGCGCTGGCGACCCTGGTAGTCGAGCAGGGCACCCATCAGCGCCGCCTCATCGAAATCGGGCCAGAGCACATCGGTGATGTGGATTTCGGCGTAGGCCAGCTGCCAGAGCAGAAAGTTGCTGATGCGACGCTCACCGCTGGTCCGGATCAGCAGATCTGGATCGGGCTCGCCGGCGGTGTGGAGCTCGGCGGCAAAGGTCTGCTCGTCGATGGCGGTGGGATCGAGCGCACCGGCGGCGCAGCGCTCGGCCAGCCGCCGGGCGGCCCGCACCAGCTCAGCCCGGCCGCCGTAGTTGGTGCACACGTTGAAATGAATACCCGTGTTGGCGGCGGTGCGCGCGGTGGCATCGGCGATCAACCGTTGCAGGCCCGCGGGCAGGGGCTCGAGATCCCCCAGGAAGCGGATCCGCACCTGCTCCTGCTCCAGGGTCTGAAGCTCGCGGGCCAGCACCCGTTCGAACAAGGCCATCAAGAAGCTGACCTCCTCGCCGGGACGACTCCAGTTTTCGGTGGAGAAGGCATAGGCGGTAAGGGCACCGATCCCCCAGTCGCTGCACAGCCGCAGGGTGCGCTTGAGCGCTTCGACCCCCTCGCGATGGCCCATCACCCGCGGCAGGTTGCGCTGTTTGGCCCAGCGACCGTTGCCATCCATGATCACGGCCACATGGGCCGGCAGCCGCGCCGGATCGAGACCGGGCGGTCCGGCCTGGGGGGCAGTCGCAGTGCTGGTCGCCAGGGCGCGACTCATCCGCGGGAATCCGGCGTGTCCTTCGTCACGCTAAGCCCCGCTGGCAGGGCAAGCGCCTGACTGAGCAGATCGTGCAGACGGCTGCTGGTGATCGGCCGCTCCAGCCGGCCCTGACTCGCCAGCGACAGGGTGCCGGTTTCCTCCGACACCACGATCGCCAGGCACTGGTCGAAGCGTTCGGTGAGGCCCAGCGCCGCCAGATGGCGGGTGCCGTAGCGATTGATGCCCTGGCGAGAGAGGGGCAGGATCACGCCGGCGGCGACGATCCGATTGGCCTTCACCAGCACGGCTCCATCGTGCAGAGGGGTATCGGCGGCAAACAGGTTGAGCAGCAGATCCACCGTCAGCTTGGCGTCCAGGCCGATACCGGGATTGAGAAAATCCTCGGGCCGCAGGTCGCTGCCCAGATCCACCACGATCAGCGCCCCGCGGCGGGCCTGGGAGAGGCGCCCAGCGGCCTCACTGAGCACCGCCACCGAGCCGGATCCCGGCTGGTCGCGGGTCCGGCTGTCGAACAGCACGCCGAGGCGACCGGTACCCAGCAGCTCCATCAAGCGACGCAGCTCTCCCTGCCACAGAATCGCCAGGGCCAGGCTGCAGGCCAACACCAAAGCGTCCACCAGCTTGCTGGTGAGCGGCAGGTTGGCGTAACGCTGCACCACCCAGGCCAGGGCCACCAGCAGCAGGTAGCCCCGCAGCAACCACAGGGTGCGGGCCTCGGTGACCCGCCCCAGCACCAGCACGCCCAGGCCGGTGGCAAACAACAAATCCAGGACCAGGCGCGGATCGATCAGCCGTAGCAACTCACCCAGTTGCGGCCCGATCACAACCCCCCCAATCGATGAATTCAGATTACCGAGCGAAGGCGAGCTGGCAGCACGTCGTAGCGCAGTAAGTCCTCCGGCTGCTCGCGGCGCTGCACCAGATCGGCTTCCCCATCGTGCACCAGCACCGCAGCGGGCCGTGGGATGCGGTTGTAGTTGGAGCTCATCGAAGCGTTGTAGGCGCCGGTGGCAAACACAGCCAGCACATCGCCGGTGGCGGCCGGCGGCAGGGGGATGTCCTTGAGCAGCACATCACCGGATTCGCAGTGCTTGCCGGCCACGGTGACGACCTCACTGGCCTCAGCGATCGGACGATCGGCCAGCACCGCTGTGTACTGCGATTGATAGGTGATCGGCCGGGGGTTATCGCTCATCCCACCATCCACCGACAGGTAGGTGCGGATCGCGGGAATGTCTTTGCGGCTGCCCACGGTGTAGAGGGTGACGCCGGCGGTGGCCACCAGGGAGCGACCAGGCTCACACAGCAGCCGGGGCAGCGCTAGTCCGCGCTCCTGGCAGGCCGCCGCCACCGCTCCGGCCACGGTGCTCACCCACGCATCAATGCTCGGCGGATCGTCGCTGGCGACGTAGCGGATACCCAGGCCACCTCCCACATTGAGATCCACCACCGGGTGACCCATCGAACGGGCCAGGGCCAGGGCATCGGCCATCACGCCGGCCAGATCGCGGTGGGGCTGGAGCTCGAAGATCTGGGAGCCGATGTGGGCATGCAGCCCCGTGAGCCGGGCCCAGCTGCAGCCCGCCAGGTGCTGCAACACCTCCTCCAACTGGTCGGGATCGAAGCCGAACTTGCTGTCGAGGTGGCCGGTGCGGATGTACTCGTGGGTGTGGCACTCGATGCCTGGGGTGAAGCGCAGCATCAGGCGCACAGAACCGGTGAATCCAGGCGCCAGCTCCGCCAGCAACTCCAGATCGCGCCAGTTGTCGGCCACCACGGTGACGCCCCGCCCGGCCGCCAGCGCCAGCTCCTCGCGGCTTTTGTTGTTGCCGTGAAGAACGATCCGCTCCGCGGGCATGCCGCCCTGGAGGGCGGTGAGCAGTTCGCCGGCCGACACCGCATCCAGCCCCAGGCCCTCAGCAGCCACCAGGGCGGTGATCGCCAGGGAGCTGTTGGCCTTCGAGGCATAGAGGGCCAGGGATTCGCCGGGATAGTGTCTGGCCAGGGCCTCGCGATAGGCGCTGCAGGTGGCCCGCAGGGTGGCCTCGTCCAGCACGTAGAGCGGTGTGCCAAAGGTGCGGGCCAGGTCGCTCAGGACACACCCCGCCACCGTCAGCCGGCCTTCGCCATCGAGCGCTGTGGTCAGCGGGGTGAGGTTGCGGTTGGGGCTGAGCGTGTCCCGATCCGCTTCAAAGGGCTGGGCCAGCGCGACGGGCTCACGGGAGATCACCATGGCTGGGGCCGCAACGGGGCAGAAGAAAGAATGAATGTACGGAACGCCCCGATGCCGCTGCGCTCAGGCCACCTGACCCCCGCACACTTGGAGGAGTGCCTGGCCCTCGACCAGGCCAGCCTCCAGGGCCTCTGGAGCCGCAACCAGTGGCAGAGCGAGCTGGCCGAGCCGCGGCGTCCCGGGGTGGGACTGTGGCAAGGCGACAGCCTGGTGGCGATGGCCAGCGGCTGGCTGGTGCTCGATGAACTGCACATCACCCTGGTGGCGGTGGCCCTCGAGCGGCGGCGCCAGGGGCTGGGCCGCCAGGTGCTGCAGGCCCTGCTGGACCACGCCCGGCAGCAGGGGGCGGCACACGCCACCCTGGAAGTGGCAACCGGGAACACCGCCGCCGTGGCCCTTTACCGCGGCCTGGGCTTCCAGGATGCCGGGCTGCGTCGCGGTTACTACCGCAACGGAGAGGACGCCCTGATCCAATGGCTGCGGTTATCCCCGGTGAATGATG
>JBILUH010000091.1:0-5558 GCA_044371095.1 Cyanobium sp. | reverse complement strand
CCCGCGGGCCGCTGCGAAACGCCTGCTCCCGGCAGTGGAGGCTGCTGGCCAACAGTTCGGCTCCCGGAGGGAGCAGGCAGCGATCACCGTGCCAGTGCAGCACCAGCTCGCTGGCGGCCAACCCGCGCAGCAAAAGGGCAGCGGCAGAATCCCGCGCCGGGTCCACACACCAGCTGATCGCGCCGAAGCCCACCTCCCGCAGCGGGCGGGGTGGGTCGCCCACCTCAAGGGGAATGGCGGCACCACCAGCCGCCAAAGCGAGCAACTGGGCCCCCAGGCACACGCCGATCAGCGGCTGCTGGCGAGCGAGGGCCTGGCGCACCAGCTCCACTTCCCCCTCCAACCAGGGGTAGGCGGGATTGCCCAGGTCGGCCACCCCCATCGGCCCTCCCAGCACCAGCAGCAGGTCGTCGGGCAGCAGCGCGGGCAACGGCTCACCCTTGTCAAGACGCACCGTATGGATCGGCCACCCCCGGCGCCGTGCTTCGGGGGCGAACAGACCAGGGCCCTCGCGCTCCAGATGCTGGAGCACGACCAGGCGGGTCATGGCTCCAGCAGGGGCTCCAGCGCGACCGCCGCCCCCTTCAGTTCCGGCTGCTTGGAGATCGGGCAGCCCAGCTCGTGCATCAGCCGATTGGCCTCACAGGCCAGCTGCCCTTGGGAGGCACCCCAATGCATCGGCAGGAACACGGTGCCGGGGCGGATGCGCTTCGTGAGCTCCACCTTCACGCTGAGGGCTCCGCGGCGGGAACGCACCTGCGCCAGCCCGCCCTCTGCCACCCCCGCCCGGGCGGCATCGTCCGGATGCACCTCCAGAAGCGGTTCGGGATGCTGGCGACTGGCCCGCTCCACATGGACTGTGCGCGTCATCGTGTGCCAATGGCCCAGGTAACGCCCCACCGTGAGCACCAGTGGGTAGGTGGCATCGGGCGGCTCCGCCAGGCCCAGGGGCAGATCGGCCCAGAGGCGCGCCCGGCCGGAGGAGGTTGGGAAGCGGTGATCGGTGTAAAGCCGAGCCTGACCGCCTCCAGGCTCGGTGGCGGCAGGAAACGGCCACTGCTGCGGGCCATGCTCGGCCAGGAGCGCATGGCTGAGGCCGCTGCCGTCGCAGAGCCGACCCGCGGTGAGCGCCACGAATTCGGCGTACACCTCGGCAGCCGAGCCGTAGCGGAACTGCTGGGCAAAGCCCAGACGCCGGCCCAGCTCCGCGAAGATCGCCCAGTCGGGCCGGGCCTCGCCCGGGGGCTGGCGGAAGGCCGGGCAGAGGGTCACGCGACGCTCGGAATTCACCATCACGCCGTCTTTTTCACTCCACTGGGCCGCCGGCAGCACCAGGTGGGCCACCGCCTCGGTTTCGGTGCCGGCGTAGGCCTCGCTCAGCACCACCAGAGGGCAGTTGGCCACCGCCGTCCGCACCCGATCGAGGGAGGGCAGGCTCACGAGCGGGTTGGTGGCCGCCACCCACCACAGCCCCAGCTCCCCGCGCTCCATCGCCTCGATCTGCTGCCACACAGCCAGGCCGGGCTCAGGCGCAATCGCGCCGGGTGCGAAGCCCCAGTGGCGCTCCACCTCAGCCCGATGCACCGGATCGCTCACCGCGCGGTAGCCGGGCAGCAGCTGAGCCAGCCCCCCCACCTCGCGGCCGCCCATGGCGTTGGGCTGGCCGGTGAGCGAGAAGGGGCCGGCGCCGGGCCTGCCGATCTGGCCGCTCACCAGATGCAGGTTGCAGATCCCCGCCACGGTGGCGGTGCCCTCGCGGCTCTGGTTCACCCCCATCGACCAGAGGCTGAGCACCGCATGGCTGGTGATCCACCAATCAGCCAGCAGCTCCAGATCGGCTGCCGCGATGCCGCACACCGCCGCCGCACGGGCCGGATCCCAGGCCCGCCAGAGCGTCTCCAGCGCAGCGAAGCCCTCGGTGTGGGCGGCCACGAAGGCCCGATCCACGCCGCCCCGCTGCAGCAGCAGGTGACCCAGGCCGCAGAGCAGGGCCAGGTCGGTGCCGGGGGCGATGGACAGATGCAGATCGGCGGCGTCGCTGGTGGCGGTGGCGCGCGGATCCACCACCACCAGGCGCGGCCCGGAGCCTTTGCGCCTGCGTTTGAGCAGCCGCTGGAACAGCACCGGGTGGCACTCCGCGGTGTTGGTGCCGATCAGCAGCACCAGATCAGCCTGATCGAGGTCGTCGTAGCAGCAGGGCGGGCCATCGGAGCCGAAGCTGCGGGCATAGCCCGCGACCGCCGAACTCATGCACAGGCGCGAGTTGGCATCGAAGTTGTTGCTGCCCAGAGCGCCCTTGAGCAACTTGTTGGCGACGTAGTAGTCCTCACAGAGGAACTGGCCCGAGCCGTAGATCGCCAGCGCTGCAGGGCCCTTGCTGGCCAGGAGGGCCTGGATGCGCTCCACCAGGATGGTGAAGGCCCGCTCCCAGCTGATCGGCGCGAACGGCTGGTTGGTGCGGGCGCGCCACAGGGGCCTGGTGAGCCGGTTGTGGTGCAGGGTTTCGCCCACGGTGGCGCCCTTGACGCACACCTGGCCCAGGGAGGAGGGATGGTGACGGTCGCCGCGGGCGGTCCACTGGCCCTCCGGCTCGGTTGCACCAGGCTCACCGACACCAGGCTGAGCGGGAGGCTTCAGCTCCAGGCCGCAACCCACGCCGCAGTAGGGACACTGGGCCCGGGCGGCCGGGCGCGCGGCTGGACTGGCGGCTGGACTGGCGGCTGGATCACTGGCCATCGCGCCATTCGACCAAGCCAGGGCGCCCGATGATGGTGGCGGTTGTTACTGCCGCTCCCCTGGGCTCCCCCCTGGCCAGCACCTGCTTCGGCTTCGAGGCCGACTTCACCCGTGATCTGCGCTGCATCCCCATGGCGGTGCGGCGCAAGCTCGACCTGGCCGGCGTGAAGCTCAAGCTCCAACACTGGAGCGAGCTGGGCGAGGCCGAGCGCAGCGAGCTGCTGGCCTGGCCCGCCGATCCCGCCGCCATCGCGGCCCTGCGTGAGCACCTGCTGGCCCGCACCGCCACCCTCAGCGCGGGCCCGGCCAAGGAGCTGCCCCGAGCCAACGGAGAGACCTGGCAGCAGGCCGACCAGCTGCCTGAGGAGCTGGCCAGCTCCTGCGCCCAGCTGGGCCTGGATGTGCGCGCTGGCGGTTGGGCGGAGCTGGACGAGCTGCAGCGGTTCGCTCTGGTGAAGCTCAGCCACCCCGGCCACGAACACCGCAACCTGCCGCGGGCCCTGGCGGAGTTCGGGCTGCTGGAGCCTCACCACCTGCGGTAGGGCAGGAACTTGCCGTTCATCGTCACCACCACCCGGTCACCCTTCGGGTCCTCCTGCTTGGCCACCGTCAGGCTGAAGTCGATCGCCGACATGATCCCGTCGCCGAACTGCTCCTGGATCACGTCCTTGAGCGGCAGGCCATAGACCTGCAGGATCTCGTAGAAGCGGTAGAGCAGCGGATCGGTGGGGATCACCGGATCGAGTGCTCCTTTGACGGGATAGGTGGTGAGGGTGGCGACCAGGGCCGGCCGCTCCGCTGCGGGCACCTGCAGGGCCTCCAGCAGGGCCTGGGCCTGATCGGCGGAGGCCGTGGCCTGGCCGTAGAGCAGGCTGGCGGTCCACACTTCGTCCTGACCCAGGCGGGCACCGAGGTCGGCGAAGCTGAGACCGCTGCGGCGCTTGGCGTCGAGCAAAGCCGTGGTGTGGGGAGGCAGAGCCATGGAGCCATCAACGGAGCGGCGGGACCCTACGGAGGGGCGCAGACCCAGCCGGCAGCCGTTGCTACAGGACGTGGCTCCAGGCCCATCTCTGCCGCTGCGCGCCTGCCTGCTCAGCGGTGGCGAGAGCCGGCGCATGGGTCGCGACAAGGCGCTGCTGCCCCACCCTGAAGGCGGCACCTGGCTGGAGCGCAGCCTGCGCCTGCTGGCCCAGCTGGAGGCACCGATCACCCTGCTGAGCCGCCATCCGGCGCACCTGGAGCTGGCAGACAGGACGGCGCTCGCGCTGCGCCCGCCGGTAACGACCCTGGCCGAACCCAGCCCCTGGGAGGGGCCGCTGCTGGCGCTGCACCGGCTGATGCAGCGCCACCCCGACGAGACCCTGCTGCTCTGCCCGGTGGACATGCCGGATCTCACCCTGGCCGCCCTGCAAACCCTGCTGGCGGCAGCGGACGCTGCGGCAGCAGCCAGGAGCCCGACCAGGCTCCACCTGGCCCACGACGGTGAGCGACTGCAACCGCTGCTGGGCCTGGTTCCGAGCAGCCCACCGATCCGCGCCCACCTGGCCGCGGCGGTCAACCGCGGCGAGCGGCGCCTGCAGAGCTGGCTGGTGGAGCTGACGTATCAGGCGGTGCCGCTGGATCCCCGCACCATCCGCAACGTCAACCGGCCCGAAGCCGATCAGCTAGCCGATTCGCCCAGCGCCACCACCATCCGCTCACAACGCTCAAGCTCCGCCTCGACCAGTGCCAGCAGCTCCTGCCTCGGTGCCGGCAGCGGGAAGGGTCCCTCCTCATAGCGGGCCTCCACCGCAAACACCTGCAGCTCCAGCAGCAGGGGATCAAGCTGCTGACCAGCCAGGGCGACCAGATCTTCGAGGTCATGGACCCGGGGCGGCCGCCGGTCGGCCAGCACAATCCAGGCCTTGAGCAGTTTCTCCACCGCCTGCTGGGCCGTGAAACCCCAGTCTTCCTCTGGATAGGCCCCATCCAAGCCAAAACGCAAGGTGCGCAGATGGCGGCGCACAATCGCCAGGAGCAGCAAGGCGTCTTCAGCGGGCGACATACAGCACCCGGCCCTCACGGGCCACATCGCCAAACACATGCCAGCGGGAGCCACTCAGGCGGTCGGCATCAGCGCTGCCCGCCACCACCAGGTCGACAGCTACTCCCTGCCGGCCCAGCGCTCGGTTGAAGCGCTTCCAGCAGGCCAGCTTCTCGACCGGCGTGAGCTGGGGCTGGCCCACGATCACCGCCAGATCCAGATCTGAGTCGGGCCGCGCCTCACCCCTGGCCCGCGAACCAAACGCGATCACCGCCTGCACATCGGGCTCGGCGCACAGACGCGCCAACGCTTCCCCAGACCTCTGGGGATCCAACCCAGGACCCAGGTCGGGAGCCGACTCGAGCGCCAGGGGCTTGCACCAGGGGATGGTGGGCGGCGTGAAACGCTCGGCAGCGGAGGCAACCATGCTGAAACGCTACCGCCAACATCAGTTCGACAGCCATAGCGTGGCCGCCATGGCCAGCGTCACCGACGAGCTCAACCGATCCCTCGGGGTGCTGCGGCTGTCGCTCACGGCCCGCTGCAACCTGGCCTGCACCTATTGCTTACCGGATGGGGTAGAGCCGCCGGGCCTGCTCACACTGGAGCAGCGGCTGCAGGTGATCGGGGCGGCTGTGAGCCTGGGTGCCCGCAGCCTGCGGCTGACCGGGGGAGAACCCCTCCTGCACGGCGGTCTGGAGGACCTGATCGCCGCCGTGCAGCCCCTGCGCGCCACACACCCGGAACGTGCCGGCCTGCACGAGATCGCTCTCACCAGCAATGGCCTGCTGCTTACCGC
>JBILUH010000041.1:0-19637 GCA_044371095.1 Cyanobium sp. | reverse complement strand
CCTGGCAGCTGTGGAAGGACCTCAAACGGGGCACCCCCGCCTATGCCGCCCTCAAACAGGAGCGCTGCCAGGTGTTTCACCGGGTGCTGGATCCCCTGATCCCCGACTGGCGCGAGCGGTTGGTGATCGAACTGCAGGGCACACCCCTCACCCACCAGCACTATCTCAGGGTTCACCAGGGCAGCTATGGGCCGGCCTGGCCGGCCAACGCCGGGGCGTTTCCCGGTGGCAGCACGCCCATCGCCAATCTGGTGCTCTGCGGAGCCGGGGTGTTTCCAGGGATCGGCGTTCCGCCCGTGGCGGTGAGTGGCGCCATGGCTGCCCACCGCTTCGTGGAGGCGCGCCAACAGCGGGAGCTGCTGGAGAGCATCGGCATGGGCTGACGGCTCAAAAATTGCGACGCAGCTGGGCCGTGGCCAGCTGAAGCTCCCGCAACAGGAGCGACACGGCCACCATCAGGCACAGCATGGCCAGCACGAACAGGGGCGCCACCATCAGGGCCAGGTCAAGCTGAGCCACCACGCTGATGAACACAATCGCCACCACCAACGCCACCAGCAGCATGGTGACGGTGCTGAACTCAATGGCCTTCATCAACAGGCCCATGCGCCGCTTCTGACCCTGCAGCTCCTGACGGAGATCGCGCCCCACCTCCTGGTCGGAGTCACGCACCTGACGCTTCAGCTCCCGGGCCCGATCGATCAGGCGGCCCAGCCGATTGGTGAGCACCATCAGCAAGCCACTCATGCTCGCCAGCAGAAACACCGGCGCCAGGGAGAGCTGAATGGCTCGGGCCAGGGCAGCGGAGGGCATGACAAGGGCAGCCAAGGGCTCGGCAAACCTACTCAGCGCAGTTCAAACAGCAGCACATCGGCACCTGGGGCCGTGGCCGTGATGGTTGCGTTGGGGGGGACAGCAGCCTGGCCGGCAGCTCCCACCGCAAACCCCAGGCCATCGCCGCGCCGCAGCTGGGCAGGACAGGCTGGAGCCTCCCCGAGACCCGCCAGGGCAAGGGTCCCATCAATCAGCTGCAGCCAACCGCGACTCCCGACGGCCAAGGGGAGCTCCAGGCTCTGGCCGGGCCGGGGTTGGGCCCGCCAGAGGCGCACCGGCCGGTGGATCGCCATAGCGCCATCGGCCTGCCCGGGATCCAGCAGAGGCGTCCAACCGCTGCCAATCGCGAAGGGCTTCTGCTCATAGGCCGGAGCGATGCCGGCGCTGCTGGGCTCGATCCAGATCTGCAGCAGACGGCAGGACTGCTCGCCTTCATTCACCTCGCTGTGCACCACGCCAGAGCCGGCACTCATGCGCTGCACCTCGCCAGCCCGCAGCACCTCGGCGTGGCCCATCGAATCGCGGTGGTTGAGCTGACCCTCCACCATCACCGTGATGATCTCCATATCGCGGTGGGGATGCATGCCGAAGCCCCGGGCGGCGGCGATCGTGTCGTCGTTGATCACGCGCAGGGGGCCGAAGCCCATCCAGGCCGGGTCGACATGGCTGGAGAAGGAAAAGCTGTGCCAGCTGTCGAGCCAGTCGAGTTGGCTATGGAAGCGCTCGGCGGCCCGGCGGAACACCAAGCCAGAGGCAGGGGTGGCGGTCATGGTTGGGCAATGCGGAGGTGGTGCAGGCGCGTGATCAGATCGGCGATGGAATCGTCCTTGGCGGGATGGCTGCTGTTGCTCACCAGCTGGCGGCCCACCACGTGGGCGCCGAGATGGGCAAGCTGCAGCCGCAGGGCCGTGAGCACGGCATAGCCCCCTCCGCCGGAGTGGGTGGCGATCGCCACGGGGCGGCCGTTGAACAGGGCGCGGAAGTCATCGCCCTGCACCGACAGCCAGGCGATGGCGCTGGTGAGCACCGGCGGGATCGAGCCGTTGTATTCCGGCACGCAGATCACCCAGCGGGAGGCTGCGGCCAGCTGGGTCTGCAACCCCGCCAGCTCAGGCGGTGCAGTGAGTGGTGTGAAAGCGGCCTGGGCCCGGGGGGTGTACAGCGGTAGATCGATGGCGGTGAGATCGAGCACGGCAGCGCTCTGGCCTTGCTGACGGGCGGCCGCTGCAAAGCGCTCCGCCAGCTGGAGGTTGTGGCCGTTGCTGACGGCGATCACCAGCACATCAGTGGAGGATGGGGCACTCATGGCTGGGGCTCCAGGGTCGGGTAATCGGTATAGCCAGCGGGGCCAGAGCTATAGAAGGTGTTGGAATCCGCCGCATTGAGGGGCGCCCCCCGGCGGAAGCGCTCCGGGAGGTCGGGGTTGGCCAGAAAGCTGGTGCCGAAGGCCACCGCGTCCAGGGCCCCGGCAGCGATGGCCGCGTTGGCCTCCGCAGCCGTGTAGCCCATGTTGGCCACCAACACGCCGCGGAAGTGCTGGCGCGCGGGGGTGAGCACATCCCCGTGCTGCTGGCCCAGCAGGTCGCCGCGCATCAGGTGCAGGTAGGCCAGCGGCAGATCATTGAGCCGCTCGGCCAACCAGGTGATCAGCCCGACCGGATCGGAATCGGCCATGGCGTTGTAGCCGTTGAGGGGCGAGAGGCGCAGCCCCATCAGCGGCGTTTCCTGGCCCACCGCCTCCAGCACCTCCAGCAACAGCCGTGCCCGATTCTCCAGCGAGCCGCCGTAGGGGCCGGAGCGCTGGTTGCTGCCATCGCGCAGGAAGGAATCCAGCAGGTAGCCATTGGCGCCGTGGATCTCCACCCCGTCAAAGCCGGCGGCCATGGCGGCGCGGGCCGCCTGGCGGAAGCCCGCCACGAGGGCGGGCAGTTCATCGTCGCGCAGTTCGCGGGGCACCACATAGGGCTGTTTGCCCTCGGGGGTATGCACCGCATCGCCGGTGATGGCGATCGGGCTGGGGGCCACCGGCTGGGCGCCACCATTGAGCAGGGGGTGGCAGGCGCGGCCGCCATGCCAGAGCTGCAGCACGATGCGGCCGCCGGCGCAGTGCACCGCCTCGGTGGTGAGCCGCCATCCCTCAATCTGGGCCGGGCTGTAGATGCCGGGCTCATGCCAGAAGGACGAATGACCCTCCATCACCATCGTGGCCTCGGCCACGATCAGGCCGGCACTGGCCCGCTGGCCGTAGTACTCCGCCATCAGCGGCCCCGGCAGGTGGCCCTCTTCGGCGCGGCAGCGGGTGAGGGGCGCCATCCAGATGCGGTTGGGCAGCTCCAGGGAGCCGAGGTGCAGCGGGGTGAAGAGATCGGCCATCGGTGTGGCGAAGCTGAGGGCATCGTGTTCCTGCCGGGCAGATCCGCACAAGACGGCACTTCAAAGTGGCAGAGGTCCCTGGGGTAACCAACTGGGGCTGGCGTTGATTCCAGTGCTTGAAAGGCTGCATGCCTGGGGCTCCCGCGCGCAGGCCCAGGCCTGATCCCGCTCAGGCCAGATCAAGGCTCAACTGGGCCACCGCAGCATCGTTGGCCGTGGCGCCACGCCGGCTGCGCCGGGACGAACCACGCAGACCGGAGCGGCGGGAGCCATGGCGCTGCTGAATCGCATCGGCCGTCGCAGCAAAACCCTGCTGCCGCCGCAGGCTCCACAGCCGATCGCGGGCCGTGGCCGCAGCCGCAGCCCAATCGACGATCGGCTCGGGATAGTCAACGCCGAGCCGGAAGCCGGCGCGTATCTGAGCAGCGCCATCCATCGTCCAGGGTTGATGCAAAAACACCCCCGGCACCCTCGCGAGCTCAGGGAGCCAGCGGCGGATGAAGACTCCCTGGGGATCGTGATCGAGTCCCTGCTTGATCGGGTTGTAGATGCGGATCGTGTTGATGCCGGTGGTGCCCGATTGCATCTGGCACTGGCTCCAGTGGATGCCCGGTTCGTAATCCACAAACAGCCGAGCCAGATGCAACCCACTGTCACGCCAGGGCAACCACAGCTGATAGCTGGCCACTGACTGCAGCATGGCCCGCATGCGGAAATTAAGCCAGCCGGTGGCGATCAGCGAGCGCATGCAGGCATCCACAAACGGCAGGCCGGTGCGCCCTTCGGCCCAGGCCGTCAGCCGCTCGTCGTCGCAAGCCCCATCGGCGCCGCGCAAGCCGGCGGTGAGGGGATGGAGCTCCCGGAACTCCAGGCTCGGCTGGCTCTCAAGCTTCTGGATGAAGTGGCAGTGCCAGTGGAGGCGCTCATCAAAGCGCTGCAGCGCACGGCGCCAGGGCATCACCGTCAGGGCCTCACGGCGCTGACGGGTGCGCTGCACCACCTCACGCAGCGACAGTGTCCCCCAGCTCAGATGCGGTGACAGCCGCGAGCAACTGTCCGCGGCTGTATTCGGACTGGACAGACCGCGCTGATAGGAGCGGCTGCGCTGCTCCAGAAAGCTGTCCAGCACGGCAAGCCCCTGGGAACGGCCACCCGCCTGGCGGCCGGGACAGGGGTCGGCGGCAAGACCCAACGCCTCGGCGGTGGGGATGGGTCCGGGATCGAGGTCAGCCAAGGGTGCCAGGTGCACTGGAGCGGAGCTCAGCGGCTCGGCCATGCGCTGCTCCCAACGCCGGGCCCAACCCTGACGACTGTTCAGTCGACGGATCACCCCGAAGGAAGGGATCTCGCTCCAGGCAATGCCGTTCTGCCGGGCCCAGGCCGCCACCCGCCGGTCGCGGGCGTAGGTCCAGCCATTACCCGTCTCCTCGTGGCTCCATAGCCCCGCAACGCCGAACTGACGGCGGGCACGCTCCAGCACCTGCTCAATGGCTCCGACGCGGACAATCAGGGGTTGCCCCAGGCCCGCCAGAGCGGAGCGGAGCTCGATCAGGCTCTCGCGGCAGAACGCCCACTGGCGGGCGGAGCTGTCGGGCTGCTGCCAGAGCTCGGGCTCCACCACATACAGCGGCAGCACGCGTCCGCAGCCAGCCGCCTCCAGCAAGGGCCGGTGATCCACGCTGCGCAGATCCCGCTTGAACCAGACGATCTGAAGGCCCGTCATGGCGGAGAACTCCAATGAGAACGCAATCGACGACCAGGCCAAAGCGCGCGTGATCGTTCAGGGTGAGCGGGTTTTGGACGCAGATTCCCCGCCAAAGGTGCCCAGGGTCTGTTGGAGCCAGGGATGGGACGTGGGCCTGCGGGAGGAACGCGGGCAGATACGTCTTGCGATTCGGGAGCGGGATCGGCCAAGGCCCAGATCGACAGTGCAGCCCTGATCATTGCCTGCATCAGCGATTGGCTGCCTGGCTCCAGGCAACGGGACGTGCGGGTGCCCTGCCACGTCCAGTTCTTGCGTTTCTGCCCGGAGCGCAAGAACTTCACCAGCCAATGGCGACCCCCGGCAAGCCTCAAACCCGCATCGAGAGTCCGATCCAGGCAGGTGACCCCGGGTTCAGGAAGGGCAGCCCTCTCAGTGATTGGGAATGGGCAAACCGGGGCGGGCCTTCCCCCTCCCCTTGATGGACCGTGAAGGTCAGCCGGGCTTCGGAACAGACCCCGGCATACGCATTCACGCAGGCCTGGGCGTTGATCAGTTCGGTGCAGCTTTCGGTGCCGATCACGTCATCGCTGAAATCGGCTGAAGGCAGCCGCGGCGATCAAGACAGCCTTGCGGGGTCGGCAACGATCAGCCCCCACTCGAGCAGGGAGGCGGTGACCAGCGCGATCGCACCCACGGCCCAGGCCGAGCGCATGAGACGGGCAAGCATCAGAAAACGAACAGGAATCATGGATTCATCCAAGCTGAGTTCGGCAGCGTCGCCGGGATCAGTGCCTGATCCCTGACGGCGGTGGTCTCGCCGATCAAGGTGGCATCGGATCATTGGCTGATGCTGAACAGGTCTTCTCGCACTCGTGCACCATCCGGGCTCTGCGCGCCACATGCCTTCCCACAGGCAGAAGGCCGCACCGATGGCGAGGCCCAGGGCACGTTCTCAGGAGTTCAAGGCAGGCTTCCGCACCTGGCTGGGAAGACGCTCCGCACCCCCGACCAGGCGGCAGAGGGTGGAGGGGCTGGCTTCTCCATCTCTCGGCTTTGTATGGAGCCGTCAGCTGAGAGTGGGCGGTGATACAACCCATTCGCCACAATCCAGGTAGCCCCGGCCAGGTCAACTGTACGACGGACTGGATCAGTTCATCGGAATGGTTCAGTCCACTGGAATGGTTCAATCCACCGGAATGGTCACGGTGCCGGTCTGGGCTTCGGGGGTCTTGGGGATCTCCACCTCCAGAAGACCATCGTGGAAATGAGCCTTGAGTTGCTGGGCATCCACATTGTTGGGGAGAGTGAAGCGGCGGATGAAATTGCCATAGGAGCGTTCAATCCGGTGGAAGCGAAGTCCCTCCTCTTCATGCTCCTGATGACGTTCTCCCTGAAGGGTGAGCATGCCATTCTCCAAGGTGACCTTGACGTCGTCTCTACACACGCCTGGCACTTCAGCCTTGATCAGGAAGGCGGTATCATTTTCGCTGATATCCACCCGTGGACTCCATTCCCCGTTCGCCATTAATTCAGATGGTCGGGAGAAATCAGACAGCCGCGAAAAGGAAGCGCCGAGAGATCGGCCATAGCGTTCAAACATGTCTTCAATATCTTGGAGGGGTTCCCACTTGATCAGGGCCATGGTTTGTCAAGCATAAGGTGTTCTTTTTCAAGCTACGAACACCCTCTTCGGCCTGACTCGGATGCGACAGCTGTGCGGCGGATGCGCAGCCCATCTACGAAACAAAGGCCTTGTCATCACAGTCCACAACTGGGTCAATGGGCGGGATCCAGTCAGCCTCTCCAACTTTGAGAAGTCCACCGCCAAGGGGCAGGCCCCAGGGGAGACGTTTCTGGCAAGGGTGGACGAGGGGGTGGGCGTTGGTGCCGCGGCAGACCCTGATCGAGCTCGACACCGACAGCATCGCCGATAAGACCACGATCCTCACCTTCTGGCACTGATGGGAGAAATCCACCCAGAACGCGCAGATCTCGTGCTTCGCAGAAAACTGCGTCGATGAAACCGTCAGGCTCAGCTGAGCGAGCGGGTCATCTCCAGGCTTCGATCGCAAGAGGGCCACCTTCATGAGCGTGGATCCTCCACCAGCGACTGCACCATCACCAGGGCGTCCACGTAGCCCAACTGCTTGTGACGAAACGCCTCGGGCAGGGTGCCCACGATCTGAAAGCCGTTCTGCTGCCAGCAACGAATGCCGGCGGTGTTGGTGCTCACCACCAGGTTGAACTGCATCAACCGAAAACCCAACCGACGGGCTGTCTGCAGCGAGTGCTGGCAAAGGCGGCTGCCGATGCCCCGCCGGCGAACATGCTCGGCCACCACATAGCCGGCGTTGGCCACGTGGGCACCCAGGCAGAGGGAATTGGGCTTGAGGTAGTAGGTGCCCACCAACTGCCCAGCCGCATCAGCGGCCACCATCACCACCTGGGTCTGCTCCACCCAAAGCCGGTGCGCTTGCTCTTCTGGGATGGCCGGGTCGTGGGGAAAGGTTTCACCGGCGCGGAACACCGGCTCCAGCAGGCTCCAGACAGCTGGCCAGTCGGCCGGATCAAAGGTACGGATCTGCAGCGGGGAGGCCAGCTGGACACGGGCAAGCGAGCGCAACAGCATCCTGGCGGGCCAGGTGCAGCCCCCCGCATCAACTCCCATCGGCTTTGCGGAAGAGCCGTATCGACTGCGCTGCTGACCTTGCTGGCCCCTGCTCCAACCCACTCCCCTGCCGTGCGAGCACGTGCTGCATCACCTCAAGCAAGCCATCGGCAAGGGGGCGATGGCTGCCGAGATGGGTGCTCCAGATCAAGCCGGCAAGCAGTTCCTCCGTGCTGACCAGGGCCATGTCCTGGCCCTCCAGCAGCTGCAGCTGGTCCAACGGCACCGACAACTCAGCTCGGAACACATGGGCCGTGCGCCGGTGGATGGGATGCACCATCACAAGCTCCAGCGCTGTCGGCTGCCAGTTGATCTCCTCCTGCAGCTCCCGCCGCAGCCCCTGCTCCGGCGTCTCCCCCGGATCGAGATGCCCACCGAAGAGCCCCCAGCAGCCAGGGGCGACGATCGAAGGAATCTCATCGCGGAGCTGCATCAACCAGCGGTCGTCCCGCTGCAGCATCGCCAGGGCGACTTCAACGGCCATGGCGCAGGCTCAGGCCGCTGCCTGTCGGCGCTGCTGCGTGGCGTTAAACGCTGCCCCGCCGACCACCATCACGAGCCCACCGCTGATGGCCAGAAACACCAGCGTCTGCAGCAGCAATAAAAAGATCCCCAGAGCTGAACCGGCCACGATCTGAAGCCTAGCCTTGATCAGCAGGGTGAGCAGCAGCAGCATAGTGGCCTTGAGGGCCAGCACCTTGGCCGTGCTGAACGGGCAGAATAGGTTCAGAAGCACGGCGCGACAGCGGTTGACTCCATGTTGGCGGGCTGATCCGTCAGCGGTGGTTTCCTTGGGCCCGGGGCGGTTGCGCTGGCATCCAATGGAACGACCTGGCCACCCCCCTGCTGCCGGGTCATGTCCTCGGTCCAGCCCCCCGCATAACTGGCAGGTGAGCACCGGGATGTCATTCACCCCGGCGTGATGATGAAACCAGGGGCAAGCCACACCTGAGGGGAGCTTCAGGTCGGGGAGCTAGGCAGCCGGCCGGCGTGGTGGGGACTCACGAGCCACTTCGGGCTCAGACCCCAGTGCTTGCACGAGTCGACAACCCCGAGCGATGAGTGCTCAACGCGAACATTGGTTCATGGCTCCCGGAGCGGGCTTTCACCCAACCAGATGCGTTTGCGGCCAAAAACCATCATTTCAAGCAAGTTCTAGCTGATGGGACGCAATCACCAGGTGCCGTTGCTTCCCCTGCTGCGATCGCCCTGGATCAGCGTGGAAGGGAGGTTGTTGGAAACCTTTTGAATCCTTTTGGCCTCTGATCGAGTCGTAACACTGAACTCATTGGCGAAGCGTCGCCTTCACCCCCTCGGTGCGGTGGAGGTCTCCTTCCATCTGTTGCGGCACCGCTCCCCTTTGCTTCAGGGCTGCTGGGATCTGCGCAGCGCCATCTTCTGCCGGGAGCAGCACCTCTTCGAAGCGTCCGATCGCGACGATCAACCATGCCCATCTTCCGTAACTCGAGGCCGGCGAGGTGGTGGGGGTCGTTCGCATCCTTGAGGCCAGTCCCCGGCTTTGGCATGGCGGCCGACTGGGGGTGCACCGATGAGGAGCAGGTCCTGTTGGCCGAACGCGTTGCTGCCTACGACGGCAAGCAGACGGTGACGGTCCAGGCCGTTCGGTGAAGAGCCATTGCTGCGGGGGGCTTGGGCCTGAACGTCCGCTCGATCAGGGAGCTCTGGAATCTGTGCCAACAGCGGGGCATCAAAGGCCTGAGCCCATCCCCTGATTCCAGCCAGCTGCCGGTTGGGCTCAAGCGGGCACGAATCGGTTGCCCCTCCAGGGCGGTTCGGTGCTCCCTGGTCCTGTTCAACAGCGCCGGCAGTAAGCGCACCGGGGGCAAACCACGACCCCGCAACGGCAACCTTCGCCATCGGAACATGGCGCACTCTGCGTTCTTCCTCTGCCTTTGATCTGTTCGACCGCCTCGAGCAGCAGCTCAGCCAGCAGCTGCAGACCGCCGAGCGAGTGCCTGCCGCCGAGGTGCACGAATCACCGAAGGCCTATTCGGTGGTGCTCGAACTCCAAGGCGCCGACAAGGCCGTCAGCGACGTAAAGGCCACCGAACACACCCTGCTGATCACTACCGAGCGGCGCAGCCAGCGTGCTGAGGGCGATGGCGCCGCCGATTCCAGTGAGGCACCCGCCCAGTGCGAGAAGGCCCGCGAGCCCCTGCTGAGCGAGTTCCGCTACGGCACCTGGGCATCGGCAGCCAGGAGCACCGGTTTTGTTGTCAACGTCTAATTTCCATGGGCTTATGGGATCCATTCTTGCTTTCATGGGCTTTGATATTTGTGCATCGCTTTAGAACTGCAGCGCGTACCAACTCGACGCCATTGAGTCCTAGCTTAGTGCTGATCGTCTTTCGATACGTTTCCACTGTATTGATTCGAATGCCAAGGAAAGTGGCGATCTCTTTGTTCTGCATTCCTTTGCCAAGACAATCAAAGACCTCAAGCTCCCTCGGGGTCAGCCTTTGCAGCTGGACTAGCGCTGCAGCCTGACGCCTCAGAACCGGTGAGCGATGGCTTTGTTGCCAGCTTGCGACAAGGCCAATCAGGTTGTCCCAGGAGCACGACTTCTCGACAACCCCAAGCAGGATTGATCCGATCACCTCAGATGGAACAAATTCATCACCCTGAGCTTTCAGCATGATCAATCGCCAATCTGGGTTAAGTCGATGTAGCGTTTCAATAGCTTTGTGCCAGTCGCCTCCGACTGTGGCAACGTCAAGCACCAGTAAATCCGGAGGTGTCTCATTCTCCATCAATTCAAGAGCCTCGCGAACCGTTTGGCTCACTGCTAAGAGCTCTAATCCACATTGTTCGCTGAGAAGACCACCCAAGGCCTGGCCGCATAAACGGTGGTCGGTCACAACCAAGCAGGTACATGACATGCCCACCGCTTTTGAGTCGCTTGACATGGGCAAACACTCCGAACGCTTCCGCTGATCCTGCATACCCAGAATCAGGACCCCTGAGCCAGGTAGAGACAAGACGGATCTTTTCAGAGCCTGATCTGGTGCAGAACACTGGATTTGTCCGCAACTCACGGCCCTATGGACTCACTCCGCAGCCTTTCCGCACCGCTGTTTCGCAAGCCGCGTCGGATCTCCATCACTGTTCCTCACCACACCTTTTGTGTCATGCAGGAACGTAGCGATCTGGAGGGACGATCACTCAGCAATCTGGCGGCCTACCTACTGGAGCTATCGCTTGGTCCTCAAGGCGGACCGGGTCCGCTATAGGCCATTGGCCTGCATTCAGTGCAACCTCAGCAAGCGCCATCCTCCTGCTCTGCTCTGCCCGCCCCTGCATCTGCGCCTGTCACGGTCTTCTCAGCCCGGAGCAGCCGGCGAGAGACAGGGTTGTCGTCCGCCTCCCGGCGAACCAATCCTGGTCTCGGGTCTCTGTGTCATCCGGGTGCTCAGCACAGCCCATGATGGGGAGGGGTGTTCCTGTTGTTGTCTGCATGGCCCTGGCGTTGGTGGCTGACTGCAGGCGCGCAGATAGCCGGACTCTCCAGACGCTGGCCTGCCAGCAGGTTGCCAACTCGATTGATCTGCTGTCGGTGACTCAGCTCGATGTTCTGGGCAAAGCACTGGGCGTGACACCGGGTGTTGATCTTCAGATCAGGGTGCCTCTCGGTGGCTGAGCCATTGGCGCGTGGTGGCGGCGATCTCCTGCCGGGTCGCGGCTGGCTGCAGTGATCGAGCGGGTGGGGGCCAGCTGCACCTCGGCGCGCCTGCCGCGGAAGGTGATCAGCGCCACCTGGTCGCGGCTGCGGTAGGCCTCTTCCAGCAACTGCAGCGCTGCCCCTTTGGCGGCCTGCATCCGGTTGAGGGCCATCGACCCCGAGGCATCCACCACGAAGATCACCAGCGCTCCGGCCTTGCGCAGCAGCTGTTTGACGCGCAGATCGTCCTCCCGCAGCAGCAGCTTCGGCCCCTGCCGGCGTCCCAGGCCCCGTCGCCTCGCACGTCGATGGGATTCAGCAGCATGGACTCATAAGAACAACGTGACAGCGGCTCCAAGCAAGATGCATTTGGCATCTAAGGATTTGGCGTCTAAGCATTTGGTATCTAAGAATGTTGTGCACTGGAGTGCCGAGGTTGGCCCGTTGGCTTGTGGTAGCCCCATGCAGATTGTTGCCGACACGCTTCACTATTTCGGCAGGCACTTTCGCGATTCCATCGCCATCGGGGAGTTGGCCTAGATGCGGGGAATCAGCGAGGATTGCCTGGATTTCAGCTTTGATCGGATTCGTGGCATGACGCCCGCCCATGCGCTGCAGGACTACCGCCTCAACAAGCTGTTTGCAGGCGTTCTGGGTTTGTTTGAGCTCACCTTCAGGATCGACATGCCCCTGTTCCTGCTCACCTGCAGGCGCGCAGCCGATGACCGCCTGTTCCGCCGTCAGCAGCCAGAACCAGAGGCCTTGGTGTTGCCGGTCTGACTGGGCAGGAGCACCCAGCTCCTCGGAAATGGATCATCGCCAGATGATCTCTGCGGCCACAACCCAGCCAGGCAGGCAACCCAGAAGGGTGTGAGCACCCAGCAGGTCGTTATGCCTGAACTGGCACCATGAAGCCCCCGTCATGAAGCCACCGTCATGAAGTCAGGTGTCCGTCGGTGAAGAGCCATTGCTCTGGGGGCCTTGCCTCTTGCCACCTCTGACACCCGGCGCGAAGCTGTGTGCATCGGGATTCGGAGGCTCCATTGATGGAAGACACCCCCCCTGAGCAGTCATCAGGAGCGCGCTGACGATCCGGTCCCTGCTCCAACACTCTCGACGGATCTCTGACGTCCTTTGGCTTCACGCCTCCACTGCACCGTTTACGGCCTGACCTCACGGACCGGTCTCAGGTGCCCCGGATGCAATCGGGACGTCCCACTAGTCACCTGGCCCCAGGTGCCAGCGTCGGCAGCTCCGATCCAACAACTGAAGACCAACAGATCTCTTGATCTGACGTCCAAGCAAAAACCTTGCCCAGCTGCGCCCGTACCCCCGAGGATCGGCCCCACGGCTCAGCAGACAATCGCCCGGGGCCCGCGCTCCGGGCATTGTTGTCTCGGCCGGGTGCGGCAAGGGTTCCTAGCCTCAGGACAGCCAAGTGGGGGATCTCGTGCCGGCGTCGCCAGACGAGGGAGCTGACGGTGCATGTGCACAGACACACGCTCAGGCGGTCGAGCGCCGGGCCCGGGATCTTCTGGCCCAGCTGAGCAGCGCTGAGAAGCTCGCTCTGCTGGAGGGCGATACCGACTTCTGGCCTGGCATGGTTGACATCGCCAGCCGCGACGCTTCCCACGTGCATCCCTGGCCGGCGGGGGCCGTCCCCCGGTTGGGGCTGAAGGGGCTGCAGTTTGTGGATGGGCCCCGGGGGGTGGTGCTCAAGGGTGGAGCCACCACCTTCCCGCCCCCGATCGCCCGCGGTGCCTGCTGGGATGTCGATCTGGAGGAGCGGATCGGGGCCGCTATGGCCATGGAAGCCCGCGCCTTTGGCGCCAACTGGCTGGCGGCGGTGTGCGTCAACCTGCTGCGCCACCCCGGCTGGGGCCGAGCCCAGGAGACCTACGGTGAAGACCCGGTGCTGCTCGGGGCCCTGGGGGCGGCAATGACCTGCGGCATCCAGCGCCATGCGGTGGCTTGTGTCAAGCACTTCGCCCTCAACTCGATCGACAGCTCCCGCTTCCTGGTGGATGTGCAGGTGAGTGAGCGGGTGCTGCACGAGCTCTACCTGCCCCACTTCCGCGATTGCGTGGAGGCCGGGACGGGCTCGGTGATGAGCGCCTACAACAGCGTGAACGGAGAATGGTGCGGCCAGCACCCGGAGCTGCTTTCGGCGATCCTCAAGCGGCGCTGGGGGTTTCGCGGCTTTGTGGTGACCGACTTCATCTTCGGGGTGCGGGATGGGCTCGCGGCGCTGCGGGCCGGCCAGGACCTGGAGATGCCGTTTCGGATGATCTTTGCGGGTTGCCTGGGGAACGCCCTGGCCGACGGCCGGCTGCCGCTCGATCGGCTCGATGACGCCGTGCTGCGCCAGCTGCGGGTGCAGCTGGCCGTTCCACAGGGCACCTATCCCGCCAGCCTGCGGGGTTGTGCAGAGCACCGGGCCCTGGCCCAGGAAGCGGCCACCAAGGCGCTGGTGCTGCTCAAAAACGAGGCTCCACGGGGCGCCCCACCCGGCGCGCAGCCCCTGTTGCCCCTGGATCCCCGCCGGTCGCTGGCGGTGATCGGTCCGTTGGCCGCTGCGGCCAATCTGGGCGATCGTGGCTCCTCCGATACCCGGCCCGAACCGGGTGTGGTGGTGACGCCCCTGGAGGGGCTGCGGGCCGCCGCCGCACCCGGCGCCGTGCGCCACACCCCAGGTGAACGCCTTCAGGACGCCGTTGCGCTTGCTGCCGACAGTGACACGGCCTTGCTGGTGATCGGTCTCGACTGGCGGCTGGAGGGGGAGCACATCCACCCCGGCGACCTCGCGCCGATCCTGCGCCAGATGCCCCCGCCCCACCCCTTGCTGCGGCGCTGGTGGCCGCCGGTGGCCCGGGCCATTGCGGCCATCACCAGCTATGGCTCGGCCCGGCAGGGGGGTGACTTCGCCTCGGGGGATCGCACATCTCTCGATCTCCCCGCCCATCAGGTGGCTCTGATCCAGGCCGTGGTGGCAGCGAACCCCCGCACGGTGGTGGTGGTGATGGGTGGTGGGGCGATCCTGATGGAGGCCTGGCGCCAGGTGGTGCCGGCGATCCTGCTGCTCTGGTATCCGGGCGAACGGGGAGGCCAGGCTCTGGCTGATGTGGTGTTTGGCCGGGTGTCACCCTCCGGCCGCCTGCCGTTCGCCATTCCCACCAACGCCGACCACTGGCCCGCTTTCGAGCCCCGTGCCCGGCAGGTGCGCTACGACCTCTGGCATGGCTACCGCCGCCTGCAGCGCGACGGCCACCCGGCCGCCTTCCCCTTCGGCTTCGGCCTCTCCTACACCACGTTTCAGCTCAGGGATGCGGTGGCCGAGCTGGTGGTGGGGGCGCAGCTGCAGACGGCCGTGGAGGTGTCCAATGCCGGTGGGATGGCCAGTGAGGTGGTGGTGCAGGTGTATCTCGAGCCGCCCGGACTGGCGCTGGAGCGCCCGCGGCGCACGCTGGTGGGCTTTGGCCGGGCGGCCCTGGAGCCTGGCTGCTCCCAGCGGATCGGCCTGGCGATCCCGCTGCGGCGTCTGGCCTATTTCGATCAAGCCACCAGCCACTTCTGGATTGAAGCGGGCCCGCACCGTCTGCGCTTTGCCCAGCACAGCGAAGACGAGGGGCTGGTGGTGGAGGTGATCTGCCCCGCCACCGATCTGGGCCCCTGATGGATTGGTCTGGGTCAGGGGCGGGTCAGCAGCTGCTGCAACCGCAGGCGGTTGTAGCGCTGCACCCACAGGCAGGGGAGGTTGAACAGGGTGGCGAACGCCAGATTGACCAACACCCCCGCCGGCGGGAGCCACAGGGGCGTGACCAGCCAGAACAGCCACAGCACCAGGTGAACCAACTCGGCCCGCTTGGTTTCCAGCACCAGCCGCTCCAGATTGCGTTGGTCGCGCCCCACCAGACTGGCCTTGGCGACGCCACTCGGCAAGGCCGAGCCGGCATCCGGCAACCAGGGTTTCCAGCGGCGAATCGCCAGCCGCCCCTCGAAATTGCGGGCTTGTTCGTGCCAGGGCCGCTGCCAAAACCAGTGGTCGCGTGCCAGCCAGCCACTGGGCAGCCGATTGGCGCAGGCACCCACGATCACGCTCCACAGCAGCCACCCCAGGGCGCTGGTGATCGCCGCCATCAGGGGTGTGGAGTGCTCCATCACGGCCGCAACAGCTCCTGCGCCAGCGGCGCGATCGCCTGGGGGGAGCGCAGCAACTGGGGATGGGCCCATACCGGCAGCATCTCGGTGCGACCGACCGGCAGCACGGCCCTCCAGCCCGGCAGCACCGCCAGATCGATGGCTGAATAGAAGCTGCAGCAGTCGATCCCTGCCAGGTTGTCGAGGTTGCCGTTGAGCTGCGCGAGCAGCGGGCTGCCCCACTTCAGATCGGCGATGCCCGCCAGCAGGCGCCCCGGCCAGGGCTGGGCGGTGAGGGTCCCCTGCTGCGGGCTCCCCACGCTGGTGAAGCGCCGGGTGCGGTGGTGTCCCCCCAGGAGCTGGATCCAGGTGCGGGCGATCACGCCACCGATCGAAAAACCCAGTAGATCAACGGGTTGCTCAAGCCCGAAGGCAGCTTCGATGTGGCTCCCCAGCAGTTCCGCAGCCTCCGGCACCGGGGTGAGCCCCAGCCGCAGCGGCAGATCGGGAATCAGCAGGGGGTGGCGCCCGTCGCCCAGGGCGCGCTTGAGCCCGTCGAACACCCGAGGGCTGTCCAGCAGCCCATGCACCAGCACCAGGGGCGGAGGGCAGAGGGGCACGGCACTGTCGGGCACGGTGCTGTCGATGGCGGCTCGCTCCAGACCTCACCCATCACTCTGGCGGCTTCGGCCGGGGTGGTGCCGGCTCAGTCGCTGCTGCGGCCCAGCAGCAGATCCCGGGCTCCGTTGACCCGCTGCATCGTGTCGTGGCTGCCGCCGCGGTCGGGATGGTGTTGGGCGGCCGCACTCTTCCAGGCCCGGTTGACGTCGTCTGGGCCGATGCGACCGGCCAGGGGGAGATGCAACCGCTGCCGGGCCACGATCGCCTCGCGATCGGGATGCTTGCCGAGGGGGCCCCAGTCGGCCTTGCTCAGGGCCGGACTGCGTTTACGGCCCCCCTTGCGCCGGCCGCTGCGGGGCTGGCCCGATCCGCCGAAGCCCTTGCGGCTCTCGCCGCCGGACCCATCGGGAGAGTTCTGTCCACCAGCAGGGGCCGTGGGCACAAGCCCTGCTGGATTGGGTCGCAGGCTCCGGGGCATCGGCTCTGCCGCAATTCCTCCACTCTCGCAAAAGCCCTGAAGGGCGACTGCCGAGCTTGGCCTCTGCGCAGCCGGATCAACTTGGCCGAGGGTCTTGCAGATGGAGCCGCGGAGGGCTCGGTTTTGGAGGCGCTGCGAATTCGCGGGCCAGCCCGGCAGCGAATGGGTCTAGCTTTGAGAAAAGGAGTGAACCGCTCGCCACGGCTGGCTTCCGTGCTCTCAGCTCACTTTGCAGAGGAGGTTGTATGGGGTCCCTGTCCAGGTTTCGATTCAGCCGGGCGGCCTGGGTGCGCCCCTCCAACCAGCGCGAGGGGCAGCGTTGGCCGGTTGAGCAGCCCATGGAGGGGTGGTTGCAGTGGGACGGTCGCCCTTTGCCCGCCATTCCGGTGGAGATTGCCAACTTCAGTGCCGGTGGGGTGGCGGTGTGGGTTGCGCCCCAGCTCGACCTGCCCCCAGGGGGCCATGGCGTGCTGATCACCCAGGCCCATGGCCGCGGTTGCGGCTACCGCCCCGTGAAGGGGTGTTGGCAGGTCAAGGGGACCACCCGCTCGTTGGTGGGATTGGCTTTTGCGCACTGAATGCGCTCTGAATCTTCAGCGGTGGATCAACTCTTGGATGCGTCTCGATTGGCCGGCTGGAAGGGTGGTCTTTCCTTTGCGGCTGAGGCTGGTTTCCGGCACGCGCCTGGAGGGTTTGACGTCCTTGATGCGCACGGCGTACACATGCAGGCCGATCGCCACTCCGAGCAGCACCAGCAGACTCCAGACAGTGCGGTAGCCGCCGTCTCGGCTGGGCATCGGCCACTCCGAGGCACGGGCGGAATCTGAGTCTCGCAGTGCTGACGGTTTCTCCGCTCCCAGCTGGCTGGGCCGCTGACCTGGAGACTCCTAAGGTTGTGAACAAAATTGGAAGAAGATCAGCCATTGCCTCTGCCCTCCCTGTTGGCGCTGGCGGCCCTGGTGGGGTTCGTGATTGTGGAACTCGTGCTGCGTCCCATCTGAGCAGCAGCGATTCACACCGCCGTGTTGGTGCAGGGCTTCTAGGGTCCAAGGGTCTTGGGCCGTTGTCCTGTTCGCTCCCATGCTCCATTCCCTTGCATTTGTGCTTGCCCGGGGCCCGGAGCTTCCAGGTGATGGCGCCGACTGGCAGCAGCTGGTGGCGGCCCAGCAGCAGGGCCCCAACAGAGGTCGGGCATTGCGGCTGTTCCGGTTGCCCGACCGATGGCACAGCAGCCTCGACGCACTGGTGAGCAGCGGTTGCGCCACCATTGACGGGGACGATCCCCTGTATGGGCCGGGCGAGCGTCACGGCCTGATCTGCGACGCGGTGGTGACGCAGCTGGATGTGGCCAGCCTGTGGATCGGTGTCTATGCCCTGAGCGGACCGGCCTGGAGCGCCGTGGATGGTCCTGCTGGCACTGCACCGCGGCAGGGGCAGGAAGCCGCCCTTCAGGTCCAGGCTGTGCAGCTGCTCGATCGCTTCCCGCTGGCTGAGGCAGAAAACGAAACCTGCTGGTTCTATCCCACCGAAAACGGCAGCTACCTCTGCTGGGACAACGAGGCCGGCCTGACCCTAGCCCCGGGTTGGTTGCCGGAGCAGGGCGTGCAGGAGGCCCCGATCGCCTACGACCGTGGCGAGGTGCATGTGCTGTGGTCGCTGATGGCGGACGACGAGGCGTTGACCTGCGTCGGCCTGACCTACCAACGCCGGCGCATCGAGTGGCCGCTGCTGCGCCGGGCTCCCGAATCCAGCGCCACCTGGACCTGGTTTGAGGTCGACACCATGGCCGACCCCAGTTACCGCGAACGCGCCAGCATCGAAGTGTTTCCGCAGTGAAGCTGGAGTCCTAGCGGCCCAGCAGCGTCTCAGCGCACGAACAGCATCTCCTGGTAGCTGGGCAGCGGCCAGTCGGCGTCGTCAACTAACAGCTCCAGGCCGTCAACGGCCTCGCGGACGTGCAGCATCGCGGGCAGCAGCGTTTCGGCGCAGTGATCCATGTGGGCCTCGCTGCCGTGGGGAGGGGTGTTCAGGGCTTGTTCCAGCACGGTGCACTGCCCCACCAGCTGCTGGTTGAGGGCCACCAGTTGGTCGATCAGGCTGTGGTCGGGGCTGATGCCCATGGCCTCCTGGTTCTTGATCGATCGCGACAGATCGTCGAGGTAGGCCATCACCACCGGATATACCTGGGTGCGTGCCACCCGCAGCACCAGCTTGGCCTCCACCTCAATGGCGAGCACGTACTGCTCGCTGTACACCTCGAACCGGCTCTCCAGTTCCAGAGCACTCAGCACCCCCTGGCGTTCGAACAGCTCGCGAATGGCCGGACGCCGCAGCACGGGCAGGGCGACGGCGGAGGTGGGCAGGTTTTCCAGCCCGCGCTCCTCCACGGCCATGCGATGCCACGCACTGGAATAGCCGTCGCCGCCGAAGATCACGGCGCCATGGTCATCCATGGTGCGTTTCAACACCGCAAAGGCCGCCTGCTCCAGCGATGAGCCGCTGTGGAGCTGCTCTTCGATCTGGTCGGCCACCCACTGGATCGAATCCGCCAGGATCGTATTGAGGGCCACCAGTGGGCCGGCCACCGACTGGCCGGAGCCGACGGCGCGGAACTCAAAGCGGTTGCCGGTGAAGGCAAAGGGTGAGGTGCGGTTGCGGTCGCCGGGGTCCTTCGTCAGGTCGGGAAGGGTGTCGACCCCGAGCGACATCGAGCCGCCGCTGGCGGAGCCGGTGAGCAGGCCTTCGCGGATCTGGTTGAACACATCCTCGAGCTGACTGCCGAGATACACCGAGATGATCGCCGGCGGGGCTTCATTGGCGCCGAGGCGATGGTCGTTGCTGGCAGTGGCGATCACAGCCCGCATCAGCGGCCCGTAGCAGTGGACGCCGCGGATGACGGCGGCGCAGAAGAGCAGGAACTGCAGGTTGTCGTGGGGGGTCTGGCCGGGGTCGAGCAGGTTGCCCTGGGTGGCATTGCCGATCGACCAGTTGACGTGCTTGCCGCTGCCGTTGACACCGGCGAAGGGCTTCTCGTGCAGCAGGCAGGTGAAGCCGTGCTTCTTGGCCGTGCTCTTGAGCACGGTCATGGTGAGCTGCTGGTGGTCGGTGGCGACGTTGGCGGCCTCGAAGTAGGGCGCGATCT
>JBILUH010000090.1:0-5613 GCA_044371095.1 Cyanobium sp. | reverse complement strand
GCAGCGGGAACTGACCGCCCGCCTGGGCCGCAGCCCAACCGTGGCTGAGATCGCCCGGGATCTGGATCTCAGCGCCGTGGTGGTGCGGCACATCCTGCTGCAGGTGCCCCGTCCCGTCTCCCTGGAAGGTCGGGTGGGCAAAGACCAGGACACCCAGTTGGGCGACCTGCTGGAGGACAGCCACAGCACCCCGGAGCAGGAGCTGACCCGCGAGCAGCTCCACGACGATCTTGAGGCCCTGCTCGAGGAACTGAACAGCCGCGAAGCCGAGGTGATCCGCCAGCGGTTTGGCCTGGAGGACGACAGGCCCCGCACCCTGACGGAGATCGGTGCGGCCCTGCATCTGTCCCGCGAGCGGGTGCGCCAGATCGAATCGCGGGCGCTGCTGAAGTTGCGCCAGCCCCAGAACCGCTGCCGGGTGAAGGATTACCTGGGCAGCCTCGACTAAACCAACCGACCCGGGCTAAAACGAAGTCACTCCGGATAAGTTCCCATGGCCCCCAGCGCCCCTCCCATCGACATCGGCATCCCCGAACCCCAGCGCCTGCAGATCGCCGAGGGGCTGGGCCGGGTGCTGGCTGACAGCACCGTGCTCTACGCCAAAACCCACGGCTTCCACTGGAACGTCACCGGGCCGATGTTCAACACCCTGCACCTGATGTTCATGGAGCAGTACACCGAGCTCTGGACAGCCCTCGACGCCATCGCCGAACGCATCCGCGCGCTGGGCTGCCCCGCACCCTTCGGTGGCGCCACCTACGGCCAACTCTCCTCCATCCCTGAAACCCAGGGCGTCCCAGCGGCCCTGGAGATGGTGCGCGAGCTGGTGCTGGGCCATGAGGCCGTGGCCCGCACGATCCGCAGCGTCATGGTCACCGCCGACGAGGCCAACGACCAGCCCACCGCCGACCTGCTCACCCAGCGGCTGCAGATCCACGAGAAGACCGCCTGGATGCTCAGAAGCTTGCTGGAGGGCTGAGCTCCTGCCGGCGGCGGCTTGGCGCTGGCGTCGGCCGGGCGAAGCCGCTGGGCGGCTAACGCCGGCCTCTCACCAGTGCCAAGCCGCCGCCGGAACCATGAGCTCAGCAAGCGCGGGTGGGGTTCGCACAGCCCTGAGGGGCTACCTGCGCGCCCTCCCGCGCGCCCCCTGGTGCGCCGGGTACATTGAGGGGTCGGCCACCGGGATATGAGCAAGTTCGTCTTCGTGACCGGCGGTGTGGTGTCGAGCATCGGCAAGGGCATCGTCGCCGCCAGCCTGGGGCGCCTGCTCAAGAGCCGCGGCTACAGCGTCTCGATCCTCAAACTCGACCCCTATCTGAACGTGGATCCGGGCACGATGAGCCCGTACCAGCATGGCGAGGTGTTCGTCACCCAGGACGGCGCCGAGACCGACCTCGACCTGGGCCACTACGAGCGCTTCACCGACACGGCCATGTCGCGCCTCAACAGCGTGACCACCGGCTCGATCTACCAGTCGGTGATCAACAAGGAGCGCCGTGGCGACTACAACGGCGGCACCGTTCAGGTGATCCCTCACATCACCGGTGAAATCCGCGAGCGCATCCACCGGGTCGCCGCCAACTCAGGCGCCGATGTGGTGATCGGCGAAATCGGCGGCACCGTGGGCGACATCGAATCGCTGCCGTTTCTGGAAGCGATCCGGGAATTCCGGGGGGATGTGGGGCGCCACGACCTGGCCTACGTGCACGTCACCCTGCTGCCCTTCATCGGCACCTCGGGCGAACTGAAAACCAAGCCCACCCAGCACTCGGTGAAGGAGCTGCGCTCGATCGGCATCCAACCGGATGTGCTGGTGTGCCGCAGCGACCGCTCCATCAGCAACGACCTCAAGCGCAAGATCGGCGGGTTCTGTGGTGTGCACGAGCGGGCTGTGATCCAGGCCCTCGATGCCGACAGCATCTACGCCGTGCCGCTGGCGATGGAGCAGGAGGGCCTCTGCCGCGAAGTGCTCGATGTGCTGCAGCTGGCCGACCACAACAGCGACATGGCCCGCTGGCAGGAGCTGGTCACCAAACTGCGCAACCCCGGCCCCGCGGTGAAAGTGGCCCTGGTCGGCAAGTATGTGCAGCTCAACGACGCCTACCTCTCAGTGGTGGAGGCCCTGCGCCACGCCTGCCTGGATCGGGATGCCTCGCTCGATCTGCACTGGATCTGCGCCGAACAGATCGAAACCCAGGGAGCCGAAGCGCTGCTGGCGGGCATGGATGCGGTGGTGGTGCCCGGCGGCTTTGGCAACCGCGGCGTCGACGGCAAGGTGGCGGCGATCCGTTGGGCCCGCGAGCAGCGGGTGCCGTTCCTGGGTCTGTGCCTGGGCATGCAGTGCGCCGTGATCGAGTGGGCCCGCAACCAGGCCGGTCTGAGCGACGCCACCAGCGCCGAACTCGATCCCGACACGGCCCACCCCGTGATCCACTTGCTACCCGAGCAGCAGGATGTGGTGGATCTGGGTGGCACGATGCGGCTGGGCGTCTACCCCTGCCGCCTGACGGCCGGCACCCTGGGCCAGCGCCTTTATGGCGATGAGGTGGTGTACGAGCGCCACCGCCATCGCTATGAATTCAACAACGCCTACCGCAACCTGTTCCTGGAATCGGGCTACGCCATCAGCGGCACTTCGCCCGATGGGCGCCTGGTGGAGCTGATCGAGCTGAAGGACCATCCATTCTTCACCGCCTGCCAGTATCACCCGGAATTCCTCTCCCGCCCCGGCAAACCCCATCCGCTGTTTCGCGGCCTGATCGAAGCCGCCCAGCAACGGCTGCCACAGTCAGAGCCATCTGCGCAGATCAAAGCTGTTTGAGTGAATCGGTCTTGTCCTTGAACTCGCCCAGCAGCAGCTGCAGGTAGGTAACCTTGCGCAGCTTGATGTTGGCGGTGAGAGACATGCCCACCTGCAGCGGCAGGCTCTTCCCTGATTTGAGCTTGAGCTGCTGGGTGTTGAGGGCGATGGTGGCGGGGAAGCGATAGGTCTGATGGCGCTCGTCGGGGGGCAGGGCATCGGAGCCGATGGCCTTCACCGTGCCGAGCAGCACGCCGAAATCGGTGGCCGGGAAGGAATCAATGCTGATGTCGGCAGGGCGGCCAACCCGCACGAAGCCGATATCGCTGCTCTCGATCTCCACCTTGGCCTGGAGAGCGTCATACGGCACGATCTTCATCACCGGCTCACTGCCCTGGGCCACAAAGCCGGGGCCCGTGGGCTTGAGATCAAACACCACACCGTCCACCGGTGAGCGCACATCCTGGTAGCGGATGTTGACGCGCAGCTCAGTCAGCTTGCTGCCCAGATCGGCGAGTTCACCACGCAGCTGCTCCACGGCCTGCTCGAGGATTGCGCTCTGGCGCAGCCGATCCACCTTGAGCTTGGAGAGCTCACCATCCACCTCGCGCACTTTGTTGCGCTGCTGGAGATACTGCAACTCGGCCGAAGCTCCCACGGCCTTGAGCCCCTCCAGGCGCTGCAGAATCTCGTTCTCCAGCACGAGGTTCTGACCGGTCACCGTCTGCTCGGTGTCATTGAGATTGAGGTAACGGGCCAGCTCCACCTCCTTGAGCCGCAGCTGCGCCTGTTTGGCGGCGATCGTGGTGCGCAGGCTCAGCTGACGGTCGAGGGTGGCTTCGTTGTCGAGGCGGAGCAACACCTGCCCTTTGGTGACCCGCTGTCCGTCCTTGACCAGCATGGTTTGCAGCACACCGCCCACCGGCATCTGGATGGTTTTGACATCACCGATCGGCTGGAGCTTGCCGGGGGCCACCACCACCTCGTCGGTCTTGGCGAGTGCGAGCCAGGCCAGACCCACCGCCGTGGTGCCGAGCAGCGCCCAGATGATGGTGCGGGTGAGAAAGCGGGATTGCTGCAGGGCCATCTCCTCGTGGCTGGTCTGCACCCGCCGCTCGATGGAGTTCTGGGCCCGGCGCATGAGGCCTCCGGAACGGCGCATGATCGACATCAGCTGGCCTCCTGTTGGCGGTAAAGGGCGTAATAGCGGCCGCGACGCTCCATCAGTTCGTCATGGGTGCCTGTTTCCACCACCGCACCCTCATGCAGCATCACGATCAGATCGGCCCGGCGGATGGTGGAGAGCCGGTGCGTGATGAAAAAGACGGTGCAGTGCTTGAGGTTGTCGAGCAGGTTGTCGCAGACGCGCCGCTCGGTGTCGTAGTCGAGGGCGCTGGTGGCCTCATCGAGCACCAGCAGCCGGGGCTGGGAGAGCAGGGTGCGCGCCAGAGCCAGGCGCTGGCGCTGACCGCCGGAAAGGCCGGCGCCCCGCTCGCCCACATTGGAGCTGTAGCCGGCCGGGAGCTCCATGATGAAGTCGTGGGCACAAGCCAGCCGCGCCGCCTGCACGATGGCGTCGCTGCTGGCATCGGGATCGGTGAGAGCGATGTTTTCGGCCACCGTTCCGGTGAACAGCAAGGGCTCCTGGGGCACGATGCCGATCTGGCGCCGCAGGGAATAGAGCTCGACTTTGTCGATGTCGTAATGGTCGATCAGGATGCGTCCACTGTTCGGGGAATAGAGACGGGCCAGCATCTTGGTCAGGGTGCTCTTGCCGCTGCCGCTCTGACCGACCACCCCCACGAAGGTGCCGGCGGGGATGGTGAGGTTGATGTGGCCCAGCACCTGGGACCCACCGGGTGTGAAGGAAAAACAGAGGTCGTCGAAGCGCACCTCACCCGCGATGGGGGGCAGGGGGATCTTCTGCTTGTCGGCCTCGTCGGATTCCTCCGGGGTGTCGACCACATCGGCAAGACGCTCAAACGACACCTTGAGTTCCTGGATGCTCTGCCAGATCGAGGAGAGCCGCAGCAGGGGCTGGGTGACATAGCCGGAAATAATCCGGAAGGCGATCAGCTGGCCCAGGGTCATGTCGCCGGAGAGCACCAGAGAGGCACCCACCCAGAGCACCAGCAGCTGAGAAAGCTTCTGCAGCACCTGGGAGGTTTCCGTGAGGGCGGTGCCGGTGATGGTTTTCTCGAAAGTACGGGAGATGTATTTGCCGTAGAGGTCCTGCCATTTCCAGCGGCTGATCATCTCCACGTTCTGTGCCTTCACCGTCTGGATGCCAGTGAGCACCTCCACCAGGTGGCTCTGGGTGCGGGCGTTCTCCTGGGCCGCGTCGCGGTACTGACGGCGGAACAGGGGGGCGCCCAGCACGGTGAGACCGATCTGAATCGGCAACACACAGAGGGCGATCAGGGTGAGCAGCCAGCTGTAGAGCAGCATCACAGCGATGTAGATCACCGAGAAGGCCGTATCGAGCAGGGTGGTGAGCGCCTGGCCGGTGAGGAAATTGCGGATCTTCTCGAGCTCGGCGACGCGGGTGCCGAGTTCGCCCACGGGGCGACGATCGAAGTAATTGAGCGGCAACCGCAACAGGTGATCGATCACTTCGGCGCCGAGGCGCAGGTCGATGCGGTTGGTGGTTTCACTGAACAGGAAGGTGCGCAGGGCGCCGATGACACCCTCCATCAGGGTCACCACGACCAGGGCAAAGCCGAGCACCTGGAGGGTGTCGAGGCTGCGCTGGTTGATCACCTTGTCGATGATCACCTGGATCAGCAGGGGGTTGGCCAGGCTGAACAGCTGCA
>JBILUH010000040.1:0-19785 GCA_044371095.1 Cyanobium sp. | reverse complement strand
AGGTCAGGTCTTGCTGGCCAGGCAGGGCTGAGGGCCGCGCCAGGGGCGCGGGCAGGCGCCAGTCGGGCCAGTGGGCGGCACGCTCCGCCAGAACGCCGGGACTGACCGCCAGCAGCAGCGCCAGGATGGGAGCCAGTAGGGCGTCAGTCATGTCCGATCCGCTGTTGCGGGAGCTTGATCATTACGTGGTGCTCGAGCCTGCCGGCGAGGAGCGGATTCTCACGGCCGCCGAAACCCTGGCCTGGCTGGTGGACCAGCTCACCTCCCTGGAGCAGGTGCCGGCGGATCTGGCCACGTTGACCACCCCCTTGGAGCAGGCCCAGCGGCTGTTGGAAACAGCCTGCGAACTGGAGCTCGCCCCGGGCTTGTCGATCCAATGGTTCGCCGTGCGCGTGGAGCCCCCTGGCGGCGCTCAGGCCGGTTGAGCGCGGCTGGCTGGCCGCTCAGTTCAGGCTTGCCGTCATCTCACCGTCGCCGTTCTGGAGGCGGACCGGGTCCTCGGGGGCCGTGGCCGGCTCTTTGAGAATGGCCGGCAGGGCCGTCAGCACCTGCTGGGCCACCTGGGCCGGGTCCTCACCCCCCTGCTGCACCTGCAGGTCGGCCTGGCGGTAGAGCGGGTGCCGCTCGGCCAGGAGCTCGCCCAGGCGGGCGGCTGGATCGTCCGCCCGGAGCAGGGGCCGGGGGGTGGGATCGGCCCGGAGGCGCTCCAGCAGCAGCGGAGCCGGCGCATCCAGCCACACCACTACGCCCTGGCGCATGTGTCCCCAGTTTTCCGGCCGGGTCACCACCCCGCCGCCGGTGGCCACCACCAGGGAATGCCAGCCGGCGATCTGGCCCAGAACCGCCGTTTCCAGTTCCCGAAATCCAGGCTCTCCGTCGCTGGTGAAGATCTCCGGGATGGTTCGGCCCGCCACCTGCTGAAGGGCGTCGTCGGCGTCCAGAAAGCGGTAGCCCAGCGCTTCGGCCAGGGGGCGACCGACCGCGCTCTTGCCGGCACCCATCATCCCGACCAGATACAGGTTGAGCCCCTGCAGCCGCTGGGCCAGGGCGTGGTGGCTGGGGGTGGTCATGGCGAGGTTCGTCCTGGCGGCAACGCCGCGGCTCCGGACCCGTTTCTAGGATGCAGGGCCTTCAACCCCGGGCGATGACGGCCACAGCTACCGCCCAAGGGTCCACTCCGGAGCAGGTCCACCAGGGTCATGGTCGGGGTCGCCCCTGCGTGATCACTCGCCGGGCCACCTTCAGTGCGAGCCACCGGTACTGGCTTCCCGAGCTCAGCCCTGAGGACAACCAGGCCCGCTTCGGGCCTTGCAGCCTGTCGCCGGGCCACGGCCACAATTACACCTTGATCGTGGCGATGGGTGGCCCCCTGGACGGCGACGGCATGGTGCTCAACCTTTCGGAGGTGAAGCACGCCATTCGCGCCGAGGTCACGGCCCAGCTCGATTTCCGCTACCTCAACGAAACGTGGCCGGAGTTTGACCTGAGCCGCCCGGAGGGTCGGCTGCCCACAACCGAAGCCCTCTGCCAGGCCATCTGGACCCGCCTGGCCCCCAAGCTGCCCCTGGTGGGGCTGCGTCTGCATGAAACCGACACGCTCTGGGTCGACCTGCTCGCCCCCGGCTCCACCCCGACCCCCATGGAAGCTTTTCTCTCGATCCGCACCCATTTCGCCGCTGCCCATCGCCTGGCCCGGCCCGAGCTCTCCCAGAGTGAGAACGAGGCGATCTACGGCAAGTGCGCCCGGCCCCACGGCCACGGCCACAACTATCTGCTCGATGTCACCGTGCGGGGGCCGATCGATGCGCGCACGGGCATGGTCTGCGACCTGGCGGCCCTGCAGCAGCTCGTCGACGACCTGGTGGTGGAGCCCTTCGACCACACCTTCCTCAACAAAGATGTGGAGCATTTCTCTGCCACCGTGCCCACGGCCGAGAACATCGCCCTGCATATCGCTGATCTGCTGAGCGCCCCGATCGCCGCCACCGGCGCCCGGCTCCACAAGGTGCGCCTGCAGGAGAGCCCCAACAACGCCGCCGAGGTGTTTGCCGAAACCCCCCAGCTGGAGATGGTGCCCGCCGCTCTCGAAGCCCTGGTGGCCGGCTGAGCGCGCCTGGTGTCTGGCCCGCCGGTGCCCTCTTTACCGGTGCCCATGCTGCGCCTGGTGCTCGCCGTCAGCCTCGATGGCCGGCTCGCCCCCCCGGAGGGGGGGGCGGCCCAGCTCGGTGGTGCAGGTGATCGTCGCGTGCTGGAGGAGGCCCTGGCCTGGGCCGATGGCTGCCTGATCGGCGCCGAAACCCTGCGGCGCCATGGCAGCACCTGTCTGATCCATGCTCCCGACCTGCTTGCCCAGCGGATTGCCGCTGGCCGCAGCGAGCAGCCGGTGGCGGTGGTGGTCACCCGCAGCGCCCGCATTCCCGCCGAACTGCCGTTCTGGCAGCAGCCGTTGCAGCGCTGGTTGCTGGCTCCGGAGGGGGCACCTCCCCTGCCGGGTTGTGAGCGGCAGCTGGGCCTGGAGGGCTGGTCTGCGGCCTTGGCTGCTCTCCAGGCTGCGGGGTTGGAGCGGCTGGTGGTGCTGGGCGGCTCCACCCTGGCGGCGGGCCTGCTGGCGGAAGGCTGGATCGAGGAGCTGCAGCTCACCCTTTGCCCCCAGGTGCTGGGTGGACCCCACAGCTGGGTGCCGCTGCAGGCGGCGATCCAGGCAGGCGCCTGGCGTCTCGACGAGCATCGCCGCCTGGAGGGCGATGAGTTGCTGGTGCGTTACAGCCGCGTTTTGGCGAAGCCCTGAGCCAGCTCCTTGAGGGGGATGTGCTGGAGGCTGCTGGCGGGAAGACCCAGCATGCGCGCCAGGCAGCGTTTCACCACCAGCTCGCTGTCGGTGCCGAAGTCGCCACGGATCAGTTCACCCAAGACCGCCAGACTGCGGCCGCCGGAGGCGGTTTCCTGCACCAGGCACTGGCTGGTGGGCTTGGCCAACTGGGCGCAGGGGGCCTCGAGCTTGGCGGCCAGGCTGGCATTGCCGCCGGCCGCCGTTTCCACGCACACGGTTTTGAGCCGCTGCTCCAGCTGGGGGCGCATCAGCTGCAGCACCGGCAGCAGCAGGCTCGTCAGCAGCACGGGGGCGAGGAGGGCACGCATCGGTTGGGGCACCAGGGCAGCGCAGCTGTGGTTAGTTTTGCCCCTTCCCTCCTTGCCGGCCGTCGTGGCAGCCATGGCTGAATTGCAGGCCCGCTGGCATCAGAGCCTCACGGAGATCCCGGAGCACCGCTGGGATGCCCTGCTCGCTGCCGCCCACCCCCAGGGACTGCCCTTCTACCGCTGGCGCTGGCTGCACCAGCTCGAGGCCAGCGGCAGCATCGTGCCGCGCGAGGGTTGGCAGAGCTGCCATCTGGGGCTGTGGCGCGGTGCGGAGCTGCTGGCGGTGGCCCCCCTCTATCTCAAGGGCCACAGCTACGGCGAATTCGTGTTCGACCAGAGCTTCGCCCAGCTTGCGGGGCAACTGGGCCTGCGCTACTACCCGAAGTTGGTGGGGATGAGCCCGGTGAGTCCGGTGCAGGGCTACCGCTTCCTGATCGATCCCGCCGAAGACGCTGCCGCGTTGACGGCCTTGATGCTGGAGCTGATCGACGACTTCTGCCGCCAGCAGGGCATCCTCAGCTGCAACTTTCTCTACGTCGATCCCGGCTGGCAGCCCCTGGCTGAGGCGGCCGGTAGCGCCACCTGGGTCAACCAGCAGAGCCTGTGGACCAATCCCGGCCACAGCGATTTCGATGCCTACCTGGCCAGTTTCAATGCCAACCAGCGCCGCAACATCAAGCGGGAGCGCCAGGCGGTGGTGGCCGCTGGTCTGACGGTCACTCCACTGGCCGGGGACGCCATCCCCCCTGGCCTGGTGCGGCGCATGCACGACTTTTACGCCCAGCACTGCAGCCGCTGGGGTCCCTGGGGCAGCAAATATCTCAGTGAGACTTTCTTTGAGGCCCTGGCCACCGATCCTGAGCTGCGGCGCTCTCTGGTGTTGTTCAGTGCCCACCGCGGTGAACCGACGGAACCCGTGGCGATGTCGCTCTGCGTTCATGCCGGCGATCAGCTGTGGGGGCGCTACTGGGGCAGCGACGCGGAGATCGACTGCCTGCACTTCGAGGTCTGCTACTACGCGCCGATCGCCTGGGCGATCGAACGGGGCATCCGCGGCTTCGATCCCGGGGCCGGTGGTAGCCACAAACGCCGCCGGGGGTTCGTGGCCCAGCCCCGCGTCAGCCTGCACCGCTGGAGCGATCCGCGTTTTGCCGGGATCCTGGGCCGCTGGTTGCCGGGGGCCAATGCCGAGATGGCTGAGGCGATGGCGGCGATGAATGCCGAGTTGCCCTTCACGGCTTCCTACGATCCTCCCCATGCCTGATGCCCAATCCTCCCGCCAGCAGCTCGACGACCAGCTTTCCCAGCGGTTCATCGACCTCGATCCTGCGGGCTATTTCCTGATTCGCATCGATCGGGAGGCCTCCGAGCTGGTGGCCGAGCACTACGCCAACGGCATTGATGAGCGCGGGCTGGCCACCGATCCAGAGACCGGTGAGGTGTTGAGCTGCCGTGGCGGCGGTCCTCGCCGGCCCGTGGCGGTTTACCGGGGGCGATCGGCCAAGCAGCTGGGCATCGCCCTCACGGAGGGTTCTGGACCCCATCCCTTGAGCCTCCTCAACCACGCGCTTTATCTGGGCCGGGAGTTGCAGCGCGCCGAGGCCTGCCTGGAGCAGGGCCTCGACTACGTGCAGGACTGAAGGTGTTCCGAGTTGCCCCTGCGCAGGGCTGAGCATCTGTTGTGCCCTTGCCGGGGAGTCAGACCGGCTGCAGTTCGCGGCTCGGTTCTGCTGCGGTTTTGGGGGGATCGGGCGGCAGGGTGGCGAGCTGCTCTTCGATTTCGCGGCGCACGATGGCGCGGTATTCGAGGAAGTGCTCGTTGTGGGCCAGGATCGAGAGGAAGCCGGTGAAGCGCTTGGGATTGTGCCGCGCCATGCCATAGAGGGCCTTCCAGAAGCGCACCCGGGTGTTCCGCTTTACCCCCTGGCGCCAGAGAATGATGCCGAGAGCCCGCAGGTCGACCCATCTGGGAGGCTTGGACGGGCGGCTGCCAGGAACGATCAGCTCTTTGTATTTCTGGGGTGGTAACTTCAGGAAGTAGGAATAAACCCGATCGATGAAAGCATTGGGTTCGTAAAGAGCCCCAAAGGCATCCACGTATTCGTTGGCGATATCGCGAATCGGGCGGGTGGGGATGAAATTGAGCAGGTTGGTCTGGTTGACGCCTTTGGCGGCTGCCTTGCCTTCGATCAGCCGGCCTTCCCTCTCGAGGCGATGCCAGAGGGCTGTGTTGGGCAGGGCCTGCAACATACCCATCATGGCGTGGGGGATCCCGGTGCGGGTCACAAACTCAACGATCCGGCGTCCAGCTCCTTCTTTCTCACCATCGAAGCCGATGATGAATCCCGCCATCACCCGCAGGCCGTAGGAGGTGATCTTGTTGACGGAATCCTCCAGGGAACTGCGGGTGTTCTGGAGTTTGCCGGCGGTTTCCAGGCTTGATTCGTCCGGAGTTTCGATGCCGAGGAAGACGCTCTCGAAGCGACATTCCACCATCATCTGCATCAGATCGTCGTCGGCGGCCAGGTCGACCGAGGCTTCAGTGGCGAAGCTGAAGGGATAGCCATGGTCGATCTGCCACTGGCGAAGCAGGGGCAGCAGCAGTTTCACATTGCGCTTGTTGCCGATGAAGTTGTCATCCACCAGAAACACCGAGCGTCGCCAGCCCAGGTCGTAGAGCGATTGAAGCTCCGCAACCAGTTGCTCCGGCGCTTTGGTGCGTGGTTTGCGGCCGTACAACACGATGATGTCGCAGAACTCGCATTGGAAGGGGCAGCCCCGGGAGAACTGCACCGACATTTCCGAATAGGCGTCCAGCTCGAGCAGGTCGAAGCGTGGGATCGGTGTTCCGGTGACGTCCGGCTTGACCCCATCGGCACTGAAGCGCCCCTGGCGTTCACCCCGCTCCAGGGCTTCGATGAACATCGGCAGGGTGATTTCGCCCTCGTCGAGGATCTTGAAATCGACCAGATCGAGTTCTGGCGCATCTGGCGTCGAACTGGCAAAGGGGCCGCCCACGGCCACGGGGATGCCACGCTGCTTGGCCTTGGCGATCTGCACGGCCATGTCGGCCTTCTGCACGATCATTCCGGAGATCACCACGAGCTCTGCCCAATCCCACTCGGCATCGGTGACCTCGCGCACGTTGCGATCCACCAGCTTCATGTCCCAGCTCTGGGGCAGAAGGGCAGCCACCGTCACCAGGCCGAGGGGGGGTAGAAGGACCTTGCGGTCGATCAGCTCAAGAATTTTTTCGTAGCTCCAGAAGGTTTTCGGGAACTCGGGATAAACAAAGAGGGTGCGCATACAGGCAGCAGAGCTGGAAAGGGGCTGAACCAGGGCGCTTGGACTGCGCTGGGATGCGTCTGGGATGGCATAAAGCCTAGATGGTTTACGGAAGGCCTGATGGCTGCCCGCGTTCTGCTGTAATGGCTGGAACTTCTGCAGGGCAGCCATGGGTGCCGCGATTTATCTGGGCCTGTTCGGTGGTGGACTGGCCGTTGCCATTGCCGCTTCGATCGTGCTGCGCGGCATCAAGCTGATCTGAGTTCCAGCCGCAAGCGGCCCCGCTGGCGCAGTTCGACCAAGCCCAGCACCAGCCCTGCTGTCCCGAGCAGGGCAAACGTGCCGCGCAGGCCCAGCGTCAGGCTCAGGCCGGCCGCCATCAGCCCACTCAGCCCTCCACCGCCGAGGAAGGCGATCTGGCCCAGTCCGGCCATCCGGCCGCGGATGGCCATCGGGGCGCCCACCTGGCTGATCAGGTTCACCCCCGAGAGCAGGCAGGCGGTGCCGGCCCCGATCGCAAAGGTGGCCAGCAGCCCCATGCTGCTGGTGTCTGGCTGGCCGAAGCGGGCCAGGCCCAGCTGGGCGGCTGCCGTCACCACGGTGCAGCTGCCCAGAAGCAGTGCAGGTCGCTGACTCAGCCAGCGGCTGTGGCGTTGCAGCACGAGTCCGCCGCTGATACTGCCGGCGGCCAGAACGCTGGTGAACAGGCCCAGGGCCTGTGGGGATGGACCGAGGAGATCCCGGGCCATCAGGGGTGCCAGGCCGGGGTGAAAAAATCCCACCAGGCAGGCCAGCGCCGTGTAGCGCAACACATGTCGCAGAACCGGGCCACTGCCGGTCCATGCGGCCCTGAGGCTGCTGCTGGCACCGGCGACGCTGCGGTGCTCCTGGTTTCGGTGGGGACTCAGCAGCCACAGCACCGAAGCGATGGGGAGGAGATAGGTGGCGGCATCGATTGCCAGCGCCATTCCTGCACCCGTCCAGGCCAGCAGCCAGCCGCCCAGGGGCGGGCCCACCAGCTTGCCCACGTTGAACACCACTGAAAAGCTGGTGATGTAGGGCGCCAGTTGCTCAGGGTTCTCCACCAGCAGGGCGCAGTATTTGTTGCGGGCGGTGAGCTCGTAGGCGCTGGCGACACCCATCATCAGCGTGCTCAGCAGCAACAGGCCGATCTGCAGGGCCCCATCGCTGAGGGGAATGGCAATGGCTCCGAGCATGCCAGCCCCGAACAACCCCCACTGGGAACGGATCAGCACGGTTTCGCAGCCGAGTCGGTCGGTGACTACGCCGGCCGGGCCACTGACCAGCAATGTGGGCATGGCCAGGGCGGCGAAATGCAGGGCCAGCACCATTGGGTTGCCACTGCCATCCATCAGGATCCAGCCCTTGGCGGTGAGACCGGCGAAGGATCCAGCCGTGCTCAGCCCCGAGGCCACCAGAAAGGTGGTGCGTTGATGCGCATGCCATCTCAAGCGCCGGCCCGCAGCGAGGCCTGTGCTTCATCCACCATCGCCCGAGCACCCACCACCTCACCGATCAGGTCGTAGGTGTCGGCGGCGGTGAGGCGCACGGGCACCATCGTGCCCGGTGCGGCGCAGAGGCCGCCTTCGCCTGGAAACACCCGCACCTCGCCATCCACTTCGGGGGCGTAGCGGGCGCAGCGGCCGATCATTTCACCGGTGCTGGGGTTTTCCTGTTCGATCAGCACATCGACGATGCGGCCCACCCAGGCGGCATTGCGTGCGGCGGCGATGGGTTGCTGCAGGGCCATCAGGCGGTCTTTGCGCTCCTGGGCCACCTCAGCAGGCACCTGATCCGGTAGCTCTGCCGCAGGTGTCCCCTCTTCAGCAGAGAAGGTGAACACGCCCACGTGGTCGAACTGTTGCTCGGCTACGAAATCCAGCAGGTGCTGAAAGTGCTCCTCGGTTTCACCGGGGAAGCCCACAATGAAGGTGGTGCGCAGGATGGCGTCGGGCAGCTGCTCGCGGATCCGCGTCAGCACGCCGCCGGTGACCTCGGCCTGCCAGGGGCGGTTCATGGCTCGCAGCACCTCCGGATGGCTGTGCTGCAGGGGCAGATCCAGGTAGGGCAGCACGTTGGGCACGTCGCGGTAGGCCGCCAGCACGTCAGATGTGAGGCCGGTGGGGTAGGCGTAGTGCACCCGGATCCAGGGGATCTCCACCTCCCCCAGAGCCCGCAGGAGCTCGGCCAGCTGAGGCCTGCCGGCCAGATCGAGGCCGTAGTTGGTGGTGATCTGGCTGATCAGCACCAGCTCCTGCACCCCCTGGGCGGCAAGGCTGTTGGCCTCAGCCACGATGCTTTCGATCGGGCGCGAGCGCTGGTCGCCGCGCAGGTGGGGAATGATGCAGAAGGCGCAGCGGTAGTCGCAGCCCTCCGCCACCTTCAGGTAGGCCACCGCCTCGCTGGTGGTGCGGTAGCGGGGCAGGTGCTCGTCACCCACGAAGGTGGGGTTGGCGCTCACCTGGTTCACCCGCTCGCCGGCCTCCACCCGCTCCAGCACGCTCACGATGTGCTGGTAGTCGCCGGTGCCCACGATCGCTCTGGCCTCGGGCAGGCTCTCCAGCAGCTCGTCCTGGAAGTGCTGGGCCAGGCAGCCGGCGATGATCAGCTCCTTGCCCTGCTCCGCCAGTTCCACCAGGGTTCGGACAGACTCTTCACGGGCTTCCTGAATGAAGCTGCAGGTGTTCACCACCACCACGGTGGCATCGGTTTCATCGGCACTCACCCCGTAGCCGGCCTCGGCCAGCAGGCCGAGCATGTGCTCGGTGTCCACCCGGTTCTTCTCGCAGCCCAGGTGGGCGAAGGCGACGGTCTTTTTGCTCATGGTGTGCTGATCCATCTGACCCCAGCGGCCGGGCAGCCGACCTTCCACCCTATGGGGGCGTCGGCGGTTACGGCTGCGAGAATCCACCCAATGCAGCCGATGCCGTGACCTCCACCCGCCTCAGCCAGCGCCTCAATTCCACCCGGCGTCGTAGCGACCCGGCCCGTCGCTGGGCCCGGGTGGCCATGGCCGTGCTGGCCACCATCGGTGCCATCGACACGGGTGCCATCACCCTCAAGCGCTGGGGGCTGCTTGGTCCATTGAGTTGTCCCGGTGGTGCTGAAGGCTGCGACAAGGTGCTGAACAGCGCCTGGGGCAGCCTGCTGGGCCAGCCCCTCTCCCTGTTTGGTTGGCTGGCCTACGGGGTGGTGGTGCTGCTGGCGGTGCTGCCGCTGGTGCTGCGCGGTGATTCCCGCGCAGCCCTGGCCCAGCGCAGCTGGTGGGGCCTGCTGGTGCTCAGCACGGGCATGGCGGTGTTCAGCCTGCTGCTGATGGGGCTGATGGTTGTGAAGATCCAGGCCTTCTGCTTCTTCTGCGTGCTGTCGGCCACGCTGAGCCTGGCGCTGTTTGTGATCAGCCTGGTGGGCGGTGAGTGGGATGACCGCGGCCAGGTGGTGTTCCGGGCGGTGATTGTGGCTCTGCTGGTGGCGATGCTCGGTCTCGGGTGGGCTGCCTCGGTCGATCGTCCCGCGGCGGTGCAGGGCGCCGGCGTGCCTCCGGTCGTGGAGACCACCAGCAGCCCCGAGGCGATCGGCCTGGCCGACCATCTCACCCGCATCGGTGCCGTGATGTACACGGCCTATTGGTGTCCCCATTGCCACGAGCAGAAGGAACTCTTCGGTCAGGAAGCCACCACCAAGCTCACCTTGGTTGAGTGTGCTGCCGATGGTCGAAACAGTCAGAAAGCCCTCTGCGACACCAAGAACATCGAGGGATTCCCCAGCTGGGAGATCAAAGGCAAGCTCGACTCCGGTGTGAAATCTCTGGCTGATCTGGCCCAGCTTTCCGGATACACCGGCCGGGTGCCTTAACCCTGCTCAGAGCAGGGGCGTGGTGCAGGTCGGTCGGTGCTGTTGCTGGTCGGTGTGACGCTGCCAGAAGGGCTGGGCGGCAGGGGCATCGGTGCGGTGGTGCCCGCCGCGGCTCTCGCCTCGAAACAGGGCGGCTTCAATCAGGAGCCCGGCGAGCACCAGGCGCTGATGCAGCTCCTGCAACCGTTTCAGGGCCGGCACGTCGGTGGTGGCGAGTTGGAGGGATTGGCCGGGTGCTAGTGCCTGGAGCCGCAGCCAGGCAGGGCTGGCTTCCAGGTGCTGGCGCTGGCATCGCACGTCAAGCAGGGCTGGCGTCAGGGCATGGGCACTGCGTTCGACGCCAGCCACCTGCCAGCACAGGTCCCTCAGGGCGCTGATCTGGGCGTCAAGGGTCCCCGGGTGGGGCAAGCACAGCGTGGCCACCTCTGGCAGATCTCCTGCCCCGCTGGGGTCGGGTTGTGTTCGGCGGGCCTGGGCTGGAGCGGGTGACAGCCGGATGCTCCGCAATTGTCGGGCAAACACCAGGCACTCCATCAGGGAGTTGCTGGCCAGTCGGTTGGCTCCGTGGACGCCGGTGCAGGCCACCTCCCCCACGGCGTAGAGCCCGGGAAGACTGGTGGCGGCGTCCAGATCCGTGCAGATGCCCCCCATCCAGTAGTGGGCGGCTGGCGCCACAGGGATCGGGGCGCGGGTGGGTTCGAGCCCCAGTTCGCGGCAGCGCCTCAGGATGGTGGGGAATTGCTGCTCCAGTCGGGCTACGCCCACGGGGCGCAGATCCAGCCAGAGATGGTCCACCCCCAGCGCCCGCATCTGTCGGGCCAGGGCCCGGCTCACGGCGTCCCGGGGGGCCAGATCCCCTCCCGGCAGAGCAGCCACGGGGCTGTTGCCCACCCCGTCCACCAGATGGGCCCCTTCGCCGCGCACGGCTTCGGAGATCAGGAAATGGGGGGCCCCCGGCAGCATCAAGGCCGTGGGATGGAATTGCACGAATTCCAGATCGCGCACCACGGCACCGGCCTGCCAGGCCATCACCACCCCATCGCCGCTGGCCAGGCTCGGGTTGGTGGTGTGGGCAAACAGGTGGCCGCCTCCACCGGTGGCCAGCACCACGGCCCGCGCCCCCAACCAATGAATCCGGGAGCCTTCGAGCACCTGGAGGCCGACGCAACGGCCGTGCTCCAGCCAGAGCTGCAGGGCCAACGCCCCCTTGCGCTGCTCGAGTCGGGGCCGCCGCACCACCTCCCGTTCCAAGGCATCCACCAGGGCGCCACCTGTGCGGTCCTGGGCGTGCAGCACCCGCCGGTGGCTGTGGGCCGCCTCCAGGGTGGTGCTGAGGTCATGACCGTCGCGGTCAAAAGCCATGCCCAGTTGGAGCAGGCGCTCCACGCAGGCCGGAGCCTCATGCACCAGCAGTTCGACAGCCGCCCGGTCGCACAGGCCCGCTCCGGCGTTCAGGGTGTCGTCGATGTGGCTGGCGAAGCTGTCATTGGGCCGGGTCACGGCGGCGATACCCCCCTGGGCCCAGCGACTGGCCGAACGGGGGTTGCTGCCGGGATCGCTGTCTTTGCTGAGCAGCAGCACGCTGAGGTGGCTGGGCAACTCCAGGCAGGCCATCAGTCCGGCGGCTCCGCTGCCGACCACCACCACATCCCAGAATTGCTCTGCCATGGCGGCTGAAGGCATCCGGCAAGGGCCGGCACTAAAAAAGCCGCCGGAAGGCCCCGACGGCTCTCAAGGTGGCTGTGAGCTTAGGGCTCAGCGGTATTGGCCATCGTTGATGCGGTCGTCGCCTTCGTTGAGCGCGATCGCTGCCTCGGTGACAGTGAAGTTGTCCTTGTACTTGTTGAACAGTTCCTTCTGACGGTCGGTCAGATCCAGGCTGAGCACGTCATCGACACTCTCGTAAGGACCGCCCAGCACGATCTTGCCGGCCAGGGTGGGATACATGCCGGGATAGGCCTGGAAGCGGCGGACGGAGCAGTTGTTGAGATCCACCTTGCCGGCCCGCTCGGCGATTTTGTCGTCGGCCAGGTTGCGCCGCTCGGCGGCATAGGCGGCGGGGGGAATCAGCAGCGTGATCAGGAGGCCGGCCAGCACCACCCCACTCATCAGCCAGGCAACCAGCCGTTTCATCACGACACTCCGTTGAACTACGGGACGGGAGGTGGTTGAAGCCACCAGGAGTCCAACGTTACAGAGTTGGGCCTGGATCCCTCGGTTGGCGGCCTCAGGATTTTGCAGATCTTCAGATCAGGCCGCTCAGGTTGGGCGCCAGCAGGGCAGCCAGCAGAAACAGGGCATCGACCGCCAGGGTGGTGGCAAGGGCGGCAGCGCTGGTGCGTCCCACCGGCCCCAGCTGCCAGAGCCAGCGGCAGACCTGCAGCAGCAACGCTCCGCAGAGCAACACCAGACCGAGGGGCAGAGGGGCCAGCACCTGCTGGGCGGCGGCCTGCAGGAGCAGCGGCGCCTCCGCAGGACTGGCACTCAGCACCTGGGGCCAGTAGGGCATCACCCCGGTGGCGGCCATGGCGGCATCGGTGAAGGCAGTACCCAGAAGGGAGCCCAGATAGAAACCGCAGGCCAATTTCCAGCGGCTTCGCAGGCCCGTGAGGGCCAACGGCAGGGCGAAGGCCTCGATCGGCAGGTGCCACAGGGGATGCAGTCGCAACCAACCCCAGAACAGACAGCCCGCCAACCAGCTGCCGCAGAACCCCACCAGCAACTCGCCGCAGCGGCGGACCCGGGCGGCGGGGTGATGAGCCAGGACCAGGGCGAGCCCCAGCAGAGGCGCGGTGAACAGGGTGGCGCTGAAGGGGGCCAGCCGGACCCAGGGGGCCTGCAGGAACACCGGCAAGGTCACCAGCACCCCGCTGATCAGCAGGAGCCCTGGATGGTCACTGGATTGGAACCACCCCCAGAGACCGGCGCCGGTCGATGGCGTGGAGCCCCAAAACCCAGTGCCCGCTGCGGAAAGCGGCCGGGCCAGGGCGGGTGACTGTGCGCTGGGACGGGCCCCGACCACCAAGGGATGTGAAGAAAGTTGTCCAACCTTAAGGGGTCGGATGGGGGCGCCGGCCATAGGGTCGGCCGAGCTTGCCTGCCGTTGCATGGCCCCATTTGCTGTCCTCACGGATCTGCCCGCTCCGACCATCGGGATCTGGGAAGCCTGCTTCCGATCCCTCATCCTCGGTGTGGTGCAGGGGCTGACGGAGTTCCTGCCGATCAGCAGCACGGCCCATCTCAAGGTGGTGCCGGTGCTGCTGGGCTGGGGTGATCCCGGTGTGGCGGTGACCGCCGTGATCCAGCTGGGCAGCATCGCGGCAGTGCTCGCCTATTTCCGTGCCGACCTCGCCGAGGTGCTGCGGGGGGTGGCCCGGGCCTTCCGCCACGGCCAGTGGAATGATCCCTCCGCCCGCATGGGGGTTGCCATTGCGGTGGGCACCGTGCCGATCGTGTTGGCGGGCCTGGCTCTGAAGCTGTGGGTGCCGGGCTACGACAATTCGCCGCTGCGCAGCATGGGCTCGATCGCAGTGGTGTCGATCGTGATGGCCCTGTTGCTGGCCTGGGCCGAGCTGGTGGGCCGCCGGCAGCGGCAGCTCGACGACGTGCAGCCCCGTGATGGTCTGTGGGTGGGTCTGGCCCAGGCCTTGGCCCTGGTGCCCGGCGTCTCCCGCTCCGGAAGCACCCTGACCGCCGCTTTGTTTGACAGCTGGCAGCGTCCGGCGGCGGCCCGTTTTTCCTTCCTGCTGGGTATTCCGGCGATCACTCTGGCCGGCCTTGTGTCCCTGAAGGAGGCCTTCAGCGAACCTGCCGGTGGCGGCGTGATCCCGATGTTGGTGGGGATCGTGGCCGCGGCGGTGGTGTCGTGGCTGGCGATTGCCTGGTTGCTGCGTTTTCTGCAGCACAACAGCACCTGGGTGTTCGTGATCTACCGGCTGCTGTTCGGCGTCTGCATCCTGATCTGGTTGGGCGCCAGAGTGGAGGGATAGTCCTTTGACCAGCCCCTGCCGCCGTGTGGAATGAGCCCTCTGCGGGGATTGCCCTTGCTGCCCTCGATGGCACGTCCCCCCGGTTGCCGGCGCCTGCCGTGGTGGCCACGGTGGAGCCCGACTCCATCGGCGAGGAGCTTGGCTTTCAGCCCGGTGATCGGCTGCTCAGCATCAACGGCAAGCGTCCGCGCGATCTGATCGATCTGCAGTTTCTGGTGGGGGAGGAGGAGCTCACCTTGGAGGTGGAGGATCCCGACGGCACCCGCCACACGGTGGAGCTGGAGAAGGATCTTGACGAAGGCCTCGGCTTGGGCTTCACCGAGGCGCTGTTCGACGGGCTCAAGCAGTGCAACAACGCCTGCCCCTTCTGCTTCATCGATCAGCAGCCGCCCGGGCGCCGCAGCAGCCTCTATCTCAAAGACGACGACTACCGCCTGAGTTTTCTCTATGGCTCCTATCTGACGCTCACCAATCTCACCGCCGCCGACTGGCAGCGGATTGAGGAGCAGCGGCTCTCCCCCCTGTTTGTCTCGGTGCATGCCACCGAGCCGGAGCTGCGCAGCCGGTTGCTGGTGAATCCGCGGGCGGGCCTGCTGCTCGAGCAGCTGGGCTGGTTTGCGCAGCGGAATCTGCAGATCCACGCCCAGGTGGTGGTGTGCCCAGGGATCAACGACGGCCCGGCGTTGCTGCGGACTCTGCACGACCTGGCCGCATTCGCCGGTGGGGATTGGCCGGCGGTGCTCTCGGTGGCGGTGGTGCCGGTTGGCCTCACCCGCTTTCGTCCCGATGGGGATGCCCTGGTGCCCGTGAACCGCCACGCCGCGCGCCAGGTGATCGCCCTGGTGGAACCCCTGCAACAGCAGTTCCAGCACGACCTGGGCAGCCGTTTTGCCTGGTTGTCGGATGAGTGGTATCTGATGGCCGGTCTGCCCTTGCCGCCCCGGGCGGACTATGAGGATCTCCCCCAGCAGGAGAACGGGGTGGGCAGCATTCGCGCCTTTCTGGAAGCGCTGGACGAGGCCACCCAAAACCTGCCCCAGTCCCTGCCCCGTCCGCGGCGCCTCAGCTGGGTGGTGGGCCAGTTGGTGGCCGAAGCGCTTGAGCCCGTGGTGGCCCGGCTGAATGCCGTGGACGGCTTGGAGTTGATCCTGCACGGCCTGCCCAGCCCCTACTGGGGCCAGGAGCAGGTGGTGACGGGCCTGCTGACGGGTTCGGATCTGTTGACCGGCCTGGAGGGCTGCGATCTGGGCGAGGGCCTGCTGCTGCCGGCCGTGATGTTGCGCCAGGGGGAGCCGATCTTTCTCGATGACCTCACCCTGGCGGAGCTGGAGAGCCGGCTGCCGGTGCCGGTGCGGCTGATGGGGGGTGCAGACGACCTTGTGGCCTCCTGTCTCGGCGAGATTTCTCAATCTCCTTAAGATTGCCCCATAAGGCTGTAACAGGCGTGTCCAGAACCATCTCGCGATTCGTGCTCCTCGGCCTCCTGGGGGCTCCGATGGTTGCGCTCGCCGCTGAGGCCCAGCAGCCAGAGGGCTCATCGATGCCCCCGCCTTTGCCCCTCGCCCCTGAAACGCCCCTGGGCGGCAGCCCTACCCAAGTGCGGGGTTACCGACCCAAAGTCAATCCCACGCTGGTGACACCGGCGGCCACCAAGCTGGCCCCCGGCCTGGACAACCTGCCGGCTCCAGCGTCCCTGGCCCTGCCGGTCAAGCCGGAGCAGGTGCGCATCCTCGAGTTGCGGCCCCTCGGCCTGCTGGAGGTGGAAAACCTGGCGGAGGTCAACAACCCTGAACTGAAGGCGATCGCCAGCCAGGTGGATCAGGCCCAGAGCAACCTGCGGGCCCAGATCGCCCTCTGGTACCCCAACCTCAACCTCAACGCCAACACGCTGCCGACCTTCACCACAGGGCAGGTGCGTTCGCAGGTGCCCAACAGCAGCAGCACAGCTTCAGTGTCATCCATTGATCGTTGGGCTCTCGGTGCCTCCCTGACGGCCCAGTGGGCGCTGATCAATCCCCGGCGGGTGCCCACGATCGCAGCCGCCCGTGACGAGTTTGAGAAGGCCAAGTTTCTCTATGTGATCACCTTGCGGGAACTGCGTCTCCAGGTGGCGACGGCCTATTTCGATCTGCAGCTGGCCGACGACCAGGTGCGCATCGGTCAGGAGTCGGTGCGGGCTTCGATCGTGAGCCTGCGGGATGCCAAGGCCCGCTTTCAGGCCGGGGTCGCCACCAAGTTGGAGGTGCTGGAGGCCGAAACCCAGCTCTCCCGCGACCAGCAGCTGCTCACCAACTCCCTGGCGGCCCAGGCGATTGCGCGCCGCACCCTGGCGGCCCTGCTGGACCTGCCTCAGAACGTCACCCCCACCGCCAAGGATCCGGCCCGGGTGTACGGAGTCTGGCAGCCCTCTCTGCAGGAGAGCATCATCGCGGCCTACACCTTCCGCGAAGAGCTGGATCAGGCCCTGCTCGACATTTCAATCGCCAACAGCCGGGCCAATGCGGCCTTGGGTGACGTTCAGCCGGTTCTCAATGTCTTTGCCGGCTTCACCGGCAACGTTTTCAACGGCAACGAGTCCGTCATCACGGCCGAGCCCGGCGCGGATCGCACCGAATACGACACCGCAATCGGTCTCAAGCTGGACTGGCGGATCTTCGACGGCGGTGCTGCCGTCGCCGAGTCGCGCCAGAACAAGCAGCGCGCTCAGGAGAACACCTTCCGCTTCGCCCAGCGCCGCGACGGCATCAGACAGGAGGTGGAAACGAGCTTCTACGAGCTCGAAAAGAACAACCGCAACATCGTCACCACCTCCCGGGAAGTGATTTCAGCCAGGGAATCCCTGCGCCTGGCCCGACTGCGCTTCCAGGCCGGTGTCACGACCCAACGGGAGGTGGTGGACAACCAGCGTGATCTCACCCAAGCCGAGGTGCGCTATTCCAATGCCATCACCGATTACAACAAGCGTCTGGCGGAGCTGCGTCGTCGCACCGGTCTTGATCAGGTGGGTGGTTGTACGCCGCAGTCTCTGCCGGCGGTGAAACCGGCCGGTGTCTCCGATGTGCCCGTGGAACCCACCCCCTTGGTCCCTGCCTGTCTGGCCGCTGTCCAGGGGGCGGGTTGATCCGGTGAGCGTGGCTCCGGCTGGTCAGTGCCCCAGCCTGGGCCTGGCCAACACTCTGCGTCTCGGGTTGTTTCAAGGCTGTCTCGGCTGCCTTGCCGTGGTTTTTGCCGGATTGCTCAACCGGGTCATGCTCAGCGAGCTGGCCTTCCCCGGCCTCCTGGTGGGAGGTGCCCTGGCCTTTGAGCAGTTTGTGGCCCCATCGCGGGTGCTGTTCGGTCAGATCTCGGACGCCCATCCGCTTGTGGGGCGCCATCGCACCCCTTACATCTGGCTTGGCACGGCTTTGTTCTGTGGCCTGGCCCTGCTGTCGATTCCCATGATCTTCCATGTGGGTCGCTTGCTCGACAGCGCTTCCCAGCCGGAGTTGGGCCTTGGGATCGCGGGCCTGTGCGGCCTGTTTGCCCTCTATGGGTTGGCGATTTCTCTGGCCACCACCCCCTATCTGGCCCTGGTGATCGATCGCACCAGCGAAGCCGAGCGGCCCCGGGCGGTGGGCATCATCTGGTGCCTGCTCACGGTGGGCATCGTCATCGGCGCGATCGCCATCAGCCTCAACCTCCGCAGCCTGGATGGCATCACCGATCCTGCTCAGTTGGAGCCCGTGCTGTTGGGGTTCATGGCCAAGGTGGTGGCGGCGGTGATGGCACTCACGGTGGTGGCCACCCTGGGGCTGGAGCCCGGCGGCGTCAGGGCTCCGTCTGGTTCTGGCAGCGAGCGCCGCGACGACGCCATCACCCTCGCCCAGGCCTGGACCCTGATCACCTCCAGCCGCCAGGTGCTGGTGTTTTTCTCCTTCCTTGTGCTGTTCACCCTGGCGCTGTTTCTTCAGGATCCGATCCTGGAGAGTTACGGCGCCGACGTCTTTGGTATGGCGATTGCCGCCACGGCCTCCCTGAATGCGATCTGGGGCATGGGCACGCTGGTGGGTTTGCTGGCCGCCGGCCTCTGGATCGTGCCCCGGATCGGCAAGTTGGCGACGGCCCGGTTGGGATGTCAACTGATTCTCGCCAGCCTCCTGCTTCTGGCCCTGGCTGGTCTGGTGGGGCAGGTGGCGGTGCTCCAGGTGGTGATGCTGCTGTTTGGCCTGGCGGCGGGCATTGGCACCAACAGCGCCCTGGTGCTGATGCTGGATCTCACCCTGCCGGAGGCGGCGGGCACCTTTGTGGGTGTGTGGGGATTGGCTCAGGCCCTCTCCCGGGCCCTCGGCAAGGTGGTGGGCGGGGGCTTGTTTGATTTGGCTCGGACGCTGCAGCAGGTTCTCGAGCTGCCGTCCTCCACCTATGCCCCGTACGCGCTCGTGTTCAGCGTGGAAGCGGCTGTGGCTTTTGCGGCTTTGGTGTTGCTGAGCCGCGTCAACCTGCGTCAGTTCAGGGAGGATACGGGGAGGAGCCTCAGCAAGGTGCTGGCCCTCGAGCTCGGATGAACGCTGATCCCACCACCCTCCCGGCCCCAGTTCTCAGCCCAGGTCTGGTCGCCCTGCTCGATCGGGTGGCGGATCGCCAACGGGCCGATTTTGGCCACATGGCTTCCGATCTCAAAGCGGACGGCAGCCTGATCACCGCATGCGACCGCTGGAGTGACGCCACCTTGGTCGAGGGATTGGCTCAGTTGTGCCCTGGTGAGGGGGTTCTCAGCGAAGAAGGGGACAAAACCGTTCCTGGCAGCGATGCCTACTGGGTGGTGGATCCGCTCGATGGCACCACCAATTTTGCCGCCGGCATCCCCTACTGGGCCATTTCCCTGGCTCGTTTTGAAGGCGGTGTCCCGGTGCTGGCGGTGCTGGATGTGCCGCCGCTGCGGCAGCGCATCGTCGCGATCCGTGGTCAGGGAGCCTGGCGCAATGACCGTTTGCTCCAGCCCCCGTCCCGCCAGAGCCACCCCGCCGGCTGTGCATCGCTGTGCAGCCGCTCGATCGGGGTGTTGCAGAAACTGCCCGACCAACGCTTTCCCGGCAAGATCCGCCTCCTTGGTGTGGCCAGCCTCAACCTGGTGAGTGTGGCCATGGGGCAGACGGTGTCCGCGCTGGAAGCGACCCCCAAGATCTGGGATCTGGCGGCGGCCTGGCTGGTGCTCAGTGAGCTCGATTGTCCGATCCGTTGGTTGGTGCGATCTCCGGAGGCGATCGCTGCCGGGGCTGACCTTTCGACAGCCGACTTCCCAGTGCTGGCGGCGGATCGGCCGGAAACCCTCGCCCGGTTCATGCCGTGGGCTGAGGCCCTGGTGTCCTGATCCTTGCCTCGCGGACAGGAGGGGTGTTATGTTTTTGGACTGCGCGCAAGGGGGAACCCGAAGCGAGCAGGCTTACGACGAAGAAGGCGAGAGCCGACGGTGTTGTAAGTTTTCTGAGTCGCCGGGAGGCGACGCGATCCGCCGAGA
>JBILUH010000089.1:0-5650 GCA_044371095.1 Cyanobium sp. | reverse complement strand
ACCTGCCCCTCACCCGGGTGGAGCACTGGGTGCCGCGCCTGTTCGCCCTGCTCTATCTGCTGCTGCTGGTGGCGGTGCTCAGCGGCGGGCCGGTGCCGGTGGCTGGTGGGGGAACTCCCTGATGCCTCCCGCCAATCAACCGCTGGTGTACGTCTCCTACGCCTGGAGGAGCCGCAGCCCCGATGGCCAGGCCGCACAGCTGAGCCTATCCGACGACCGCGAAGTCATCGTGGATGAGCTGTGCCGGGTGCTGGATCAGGAGGATCAGATCGTGGTGGGGCGCGATAAGAAACTGGTAAAAACCGGCGACTCCATTGTTGATTTTGCTGGGGATATCGCTCGTGGAGGCCTGATCCTGGCGGTGATCAGCCACAAGTCGCTGCGCTCCGATTGGTGCATGGTTCATGAGTTGCTGCAGGCATTCCGGCGCCGCAACTTCAGCGCTGAAGAGTTTGGTTCTGATGTGCTGGCACTGGTGCTGGAGGATGCGCAGGATGACTTTAACAAACCCCTGCCGTTGGTTCAATATTGGACAGGGTGGTTTGAGCAAAAGAAAGCCGTGATGGAGCTTGCAGATCCCGATAGAAAAGGATCACCTGAAAGCTGGCAAGATGTGGATCAAATTGCCGAGTTACTTAGGAAACTGCCCGATCTCATTCGGGCTTTGAGCATCCGTGTGATGCCGCGCGGCGCTGAAGCCATGCGGGAGCAGGGGTATGGCGCCATTCGCGCTCTGGTGTTACAGCGCATGCAGGAGAAAGGTCTTGCTGATCGGTTGAGCCCCTCACGCTTGCCGCCCAGCAACAAGGGCCGTGCTGGTGTGCTGCACCGCACTGATTCCGAGCCATATTATCTAGCTCTCACCCTGCAGTTGGCTCAGGCAGCCAGCGGTGAATCCGGTGATTTCCTATACAGCTGGCGAATGGATCTGAAAGAGCCAGTCAAGATCGATTATGAACCGTGCACCATTTCCTCCAGCAGCCTGGGCCCCTTGGTGAGGCAATCCAGGGAGCCAACGCCGGCAGCTGTTGCGGCGGCGGGGCAAGCCCACAGCAGCATTGTGGATCTCCTGCAGGTGATTGTGGATTGGTTGCCGCAGCAGACATTCGGCCTGAATTGTGTGCTGGAGTTGTTTGTGCCTCTGGAGTGGCTGGATTTCGGCTGGAGCACGCTGCCGCTGCGTGACAACCGCAGACGCAATGCTCCGGTGTCTTGCCTTCAGGCCTTAGTGCCGTTCGTGTTGCGCTCGTGGGAGCGCATTGAAGATCCCTGCTACACAGCAGCGCGTTTGCTACTCGAAGCAAAATACGATCGACTTGCAGGTGGAGTTGGCGTCTGGCTGGCTGGCGCTGATGCGTGCTCTAGCGAGAAGCTGAGGGCCGCGGAAACAGACCATTCCATTGTGGGCATCAAGCGACTTCGCCCCTTGGAGAGCGATCGAGAACGACGGCATGAATGGCTGGAAAACATGTTGCTCACGATGGCTCCGGTTGCCCTCTGGCATCTGCCGGAGAGCACCAAGCGCCCGCTCCAGAGGCTCCACGCCCACCTCGATCGCTATGGCGAGCCTCTCGCCGGCCACAACACCGGCAACCCGGTGAGCGGTGACTCCAAGCGCCTTCAAGCCCTGCCGCTGCAACGCAAAGCCATTGCCGGCGACCCTGTGGTTCACGACATCGCCCTCCTGCTCGACCATCCCGAGCGGGCTCCCGCCGCGGCGGTGGACCAGGCCCCGATTCTCAGCTTCTGAACCCGATGACCACCGAGCCAAACCCGATTGCCAACGAACTTCCCTGGGGCGTGTTCACAAACGCCACCCACCTCGACGACGCCTCTTCAACGGCGGAGCTGCCCGAACCGCCGCCCTGGCGACGGTTTGACCCAGGTGTGGATCCTCCTTATGCGGTGCCCGAACTCGAGGGCAAGCAGCGCCAGCGAGGAGAGGTGTTCCGACTGCCTCGCACATGTGGTGATGCCTTTACAGCCGAGGCCGAAGCGGTGCGCCTGGCGGTGAATGCCGCGATCCATTTACGCCGGCCGCTGTTGATCACCGGCACCCCCGGTTGCGGCAAGACCAGCCTTGCCTACGCCATCGCCCATGAACTGGGCCTGGGGCGGGTGTTGTGTTGGCCGATCACTCCCCGCAGCGAGGTGCGTGACGGGCTGTATCGCTATGAGGCCCTCGATCGCCTGCGCGAATCCCAGCCCGGGAGCACGGTGTCGACGTCTGAATTCATCACCCTCGGCCCCCTTGGCACCGCCTTTCTGCCGTTCGCTACGCCACGGGTGCTGTTGATTGATGAGATCGACAAGTCGGATCTGCAGCTGCCCAACGAACTGCTTCACCTGTTTGAGGAGGGAACTTACGAGATTCCGCAGCTGCGGCGCGAAGCCCGCCACCGGAGCGACGTTCCTGAACAGGTCGAAACCGATGACCCCGGCTGCCTCGCCCCGATTCAGGCGGGCCGGGTGCAGTGCCGGGCCTTTCCGATCGTGGTGATGACCTCCAACCGCGAGCGCGATTTCCCGCCCGCGTTCCATCGCCGCTGCATCCGGGTGGAGATGCCCATGCCGACGCAGCGCGAAACGCTGCTGGATGTGGCGCGACAGCATTTCGGCCACGATGGCAAGGCCACAGGCCTTGATGAGAAGGCGGCCCTGGCCAGGATCGACAGCTTTTTGGGCAGCGAGGGCCAGCTCGACCGCGCCACCGACCAGCTGCTCAATGCCCTGCACCTGCTCTGCGGCCCGGAGCAGAGCAGGCCCGGGGAGAAGCAGATGCAGGCGCTGGAAGCGATCCTGTTCAAGCGGCTCAGCGACAGTGGCTGACCCCCGGCTGGAGGTCCTCCATGAGCTGCTCGACTGGTGGCTGGAGCAAGGCGGTGATCCCGGCGATGCCAGGGGCTTCGCCGATTGGCTGTGGCTGAATGACAGCCTGAGAGGGCGACAGCTGCCGCAACGCTTCCTGCCTGCTGGCGGGTTGCCCGCCCCCGCTGCGCCCGTGGTGCTGGTGACTGAGCGTGTTGAGGCGAGGCCACAGGCTCCCGAACCCTCCCCAGCTCCTCAGCCCAGCCCACCGCCAGCGCCCGATCCCCGCAGCCCCAGCGTGTTCCCGCCAGCCCCCATGCCGGAGGGATCGGCGGACGAGGAGGCGGCAGCTCGCCTGCTCAGTTCGTCCTTGCTGCCCAGTGATGAGGATGTGCGGGAGCAGCTGCTGCGCCGCACGGGCGCGGTGCCGCTGCTGCTGAGCCAGATGCCGTTGCTGCAGCGCCCGCTGCCCCTGCTTCTGGCCCTGCGCCCCCTGCTGCAGAAGCAGCCCCACCCCCGCTGGAGCCTGCTGGATGAGGAACGCAGCGCCGTGCGCAGCGCCGAGCTGGGGCGGCCCTGGCCCACGTTTGTACCCCGCCGGGTGCCGGCCATGGAGGTGCGCCTCTGGCTGGATGCGGGCGTGGCGATGGCTGTGTGGCAGCCCCTGGCTCAGGATCTGCAGCGGCTGCTGGCCAGCAGTCAGGCCTTTGCGCGTGTGCAGCTGCACTGCTTTGGCCTGGAAGCGCCAGCGGCCACTGCGCCGGCGGCCGGCGAGTGGGGCCAGAGCACAGCTGCCACCACCCTCCACCTTGTGCTCAGCGACACGGCCGGCCGCCACTGGTGGGATGGATCGATGGCGCAATGGCTGGCGGGGCTTGCGCGGCATCAGCCTGTGGCGATCATGCACATGCTGCCGATTCGCTATCGGGGGCGCACCGCTCTGCGCCGCGGCGCGCCGGTAACCCTGAACAGCAACAAAAGGCTGGGGGCTAACAACGGCTATGGGGCCGTGCCCCTGGCCAGCCAGGATCCCCGGCGGCGGACCGCGGCCGCGGTGGTGCCGCCACCAGAGGGGCTGAAGCTGCCGGTGCTGTCGCTTGATCCAAGGGAGCTGGCGCCTTGGGCGGCACTGGTGATGGGTGATGGCCTGGCCCGCAGCGGCGGCACGGTGCTTCCCCTTGCCGATCCTGGCCAGCCGCTGGCTATGCCCACCGAGGCGGCAGCGCCGGATGCTTCAATCACAGCTGAGTATGCGGCTAACCTCTGGAAGGTTTTCTGCCGGCAGGCCAGCCCGGAAGCTCAGCGGCTGATGCGGCACATGGCGGCTGCGCCGCTGCTCACCCTGCCTTTCCTGCGGATGCTGCTGGCGGCCGAGTTGCCCGAGCTCGTGGCCCCCTTGCCGTTGGCCGAGGTGCTGGTAAGCGGGCTGGTTCGCCGCATCACTGGCGATAACCAACTCAACCCCAACCTGGTTCAGTTTGAACTTCTGCCTGCGGTGCAGGAGCTGCTGGAGGCTCAGCTTGCGCCCCATCAGCAGGTGCGCGTGATTCAGGCCATCACCGATCTGTTGGAGCGTCGCTGGAACCAGCAGGGTCACCGCGACAGCTTTCAGGCCCTGCTCACCGACCCCCGCACACCGCTGCCAGAGGAGGCCCAGGGCCTGGCCCACTTCGCCAATGTGACTGCGGCCAGGCTCGACAGGCTGCCCGGCCAGCCGTTCCGGCAGCTGGCCCAGGAGCTTCGCTCTGGTAGCGGCTTGCTACCTCCGCCCCTCTGGCCCGCGGCCATGGTGTTCGACGAGGAGCCCTTCGAGGCCGCTCAGCTGGTGGACACGCCGGAGTTGGGGCCGATCCGCACGGTTGCCGCCCAGCTGGTGGAGCTGGAGCTCGTGGCGAGTTCTTTCACCACCGCCAGGCTGGGGGCTGATCTCACGATCCTGCGCAGCGCCGGCAGCGCCTGGAGGTTCCAAGAGCCTCTGGGCCCCGGTGCGCTCACCCTGATTCAGATCCCAGCCGGCAGCTTCCTGATGGGTTCCCAGGAAGATGAACCCCAACGCTTCGAGGATGAAGGCCCTCAGCATGAGGTCACTGTCCAGGAATTGTTCATGGCGCAATCGCCGATCACCCAGGCCCAGTGGCGGCAGGTGGCGGGGTGGCAGGAGCGGGAGGCTGAGCGCTGGGGCCGCGAGCTCAACCCCAATCCCTCCCACTTCGGCGATCAGGCCGACAGCGACCAGCGCCCGGTTGACAATGTGAGCTGGCACGACGCCATCGAGTTCTGCCACCGCCTGAGCCAGCGCACAGGGCGCCACTACACCCTGCCAAGCGAAGCCCAGTGGGAATACGCCTGTCGGGCCGGCAGCACCATGCCCTTTGCGTTTGGCGCCACACTCACAGACCAGCTGGCCAATTACCGAGCCAGCAGCACCTATGGCGATGGCCCCAAAGGTGAATATCGAGAGCAGACCACGCCGGTGGGACTGTTCCCGGCCAACGCCTGGGGCCTGCACGACATGCACGGCAACGTGTGGGAATGGTGCCTGGATCACTGGCACGACAGCTACGAGGGAGCACCCAGCGATGGCAGCGTCTGGCTGACGCCAAGCGCCAGTAAGGAGGAGCAGAGGCTGCTGCGCGGCGGCTCCTGGTACTCCTTCCCCGGGCTCTGCCGTTCGGCTTCTCGCCTCCGCGTCCGGCCCGTCATCGCCGGCGACGACGTTGGGTTCCGTGTGGTCTGCCTCCCCCAGGGCCCTTCCCTTAACCCTTAAACCCTCAATCCCTCAACACTGGCTGTTGCTTAACCCTGGCTGTTGGCTTGCGGTTGTGGGCTGTTTCCCCCTGGC
>JBILUH010000101.1:0-4119 GCA_044371095.1 Cyanobium sp. | reverse complement strand
TGGCTTGGCTTGGCTTGGCCGTCTGGGCAACCCCTGCAGACAGGCCGGTGCTGAGCTCCACTACCAGCAGGAGGATTGCGGCCAAACCAGCGGAAGGGCGCTGGCTCATTGTTTTGGGATGCACCGCGTTAGGCATGGCGAAACAGGGACCATCAATTTAACGCCAAAATACAATTCAATGCCAAAATACAATGGCCGCAAATTCAAGTTATGGTTGAGTTGCTGGGATAGTTGTCTCTCCTTTTACAAAAAACTCCCGAATGATCGGCCGGCGATTCATTTACGCGATCCAGCGATGCTGTAAGCGCTTTCCGCTGTAGTAATGGCTACGCCCTCCTAGGCCGTTTCCCCCTTCCGCTTCTGCCCAGTCAGCAATGCGCGCGATTTTTATCAGCCACAGCAGCAGGGACGCCGCCTGGGCGGAGCGGTTGGCCTCCTGGCTGCGGGAGCAGGGCCATCAGTCGCTGTTCCTGGATTTCGATCCCCAGTCCGGCATCCCGGCGGGGCGCGACTGGGACAGGGAGCTGCACCACCAGCTCCGCCGCTGCCGGGCGGTGATCGCCCTGGTCAGTGAGCACTTCGTTGCCTCCGAATGGTGCAAGGGGGAGGTGTGGATCGCCAGCAACCTGGGCAAGAGTCTGTTCCCCGTGAAGGTGGGCGCCTGTGATCTTCCCCAGATGCTGGGGCGCCTCCAGGCGATTGATCTCACCACCGATCCCGACAGCGGATTGCGCAGGCTGGCGCGCGGCTTGGTGGCTGCCGGTCTCGACCCGGGCACCAGTTTCAGCTGGGATGGCAGCCGCCCTCCCTATCCAGGCCTGATGGCCTTCCAGGAGGCGGATGCGGCCGTGTTCTTCGGGCGCGACCGGGAGCTCCAGGAGGCACTGGACCGGCTGCACAACCTGCGCCGCTTTGGGGGCAAGGCGTTGCTGGTGCTGTTGGGAGCGTCGGGCTGCGGCAAGTCGTCGCTGGTTCGGGCCGGAATCGTGCCGCGGCTGCGGCGCGACCGGCAGACCTGGCTGGTGCTGGATCCTTTTCGCCCCGGCGCCGATCCCATGGGCGAGCTTGCGGAGGCCCTGGCGTCTGCGTTCCAGGCCGCGGGCGGGACCGCACCGGCTTCACCCGCCACGCTGGCCAGCCTGAAGAGCCAGCTGGAGGCCCTGCGGCGCTGCAGTGGCCAGCGGGAGGCCAGTGTGGTGGTGGTGATCGACCAGTTTGAGGAGCTGCTTTCCAGCAACGCTTCCCCCGCTGGCACCGTCGCAGGAGCGCCTGCCCAAGACGGCCATCCAACCCCGGCGGAGCGCTTCCTGGCCGAGCTCCGCGACGTGGTGGGCGAGGGCGATGGCGATGGCCGGGTGCTGGTGATCGCCACGCTGCGCTCGGATGCTCTGGGCACCTTCCAGGCCCACCCCGCCATCGCTGGGATCGCGTTTGAAGACCTCACACTCGGGCCGATGAAGATGTCGGCCTATGCCCAGGTGATCGCGGGCCCTGCCGAGGTTGCCGGTGTGGGGCTGGAGCCGGCATTGGTGGAGCGGATGGTGGCCGACACCAGCAGAGGCGATGCCCTGCCCCTGCTTGCCTTCTCCCTGCGGGAATTGTGGGAGCGCCACGGCGGCAACGGTGATCTCACCTTGCTCGCGTACGAGCGTCTCGGCGGCTTGGCGGGGTCGGTGCAGCGGGCTGCCGATGGTCTGCTCGCCGCCTGGCCCCTGAGTCCCGATGAACAGGAGGCCCTGCGCCAAGCCTTCCTGCAGATGTGCCGCATCAACGAGGAAGGGCAGCTTGGGCGCGTTGTGGCGCGCTGGGAGGCGATGCCGCTGGCCAGCCGGGCAACGCTGCGGCGCTTTGTGGAGGCTCGCCTGCTGATCTCCGGCAAGCACACCGGCACGATCGAGGTGGCCCACGAGGCGCTGCTGCGCACCTGGCCCGTGCTGAACCACTGGCTGCAGGCCAGCCGCGACTTCCTGCTCTGGCGCGGGCGCGTGCAGGGTGCCCTGGCGGAGTATGAGCGCAGCGGCACGGTGCTGGGTGGCAGACCCCTGCAGGAGGCCGAGCGCTGGCGGCTGGAGACAGCCGCCGACTCACCGGAACGGCGCCTGATCCAGGCCAGCCTTAAGGCCCGCAATCGGCGGCGGCGGCGCACAGGCTTGCTGGCGGGGAGCGCAGGCCTGGCCCTGGTGGCGTTCACGGCGGTGATCTGGAGACAGCTGCAGGACATCCGCCAGTGGCAGACGGAGGTCTTTGTCGAAACCCATCGGCGCACGCTCGTTGCCAACCCGCTGGAGAGCGTGGTGAATGGTCTGGCTGCCCTGGCCCGGAGTTTGAACAGCGACCCTGGCAAGCGCCTGATGCTCAGCGCCACGCTGCCCCGGGCCATCGACAACAACCTCACCGTGGGTCGCACGCCGATCAGCACAGGTCAGGGGCGGGTGTGGAGCCTGGTGGAGCTGCGCAATGGCGAGTTGGTGAGCGGCGGCGACGACGGCAGCTTGCGGCGCTGGCGCAACGACAAGCCGGTGGGTGGCCCGCTGCTGACCGGCCAGGGGAGGGTGCTGAGCCTGATCGAGCTGACCACCGGCGAGTGGATCAGCGGCGGCAGCGATGGCACGCTGCGGCGCTGGCGCGATGGTGAGGCGGTGGGCCCGCCGATCCAGAGCGGCCAGGGGATGGTGTGGAGCCTGGCAGAGCTGAATACCGGCGAGCTGATCAGTGGCGGTGAGGACGGCAGCCTGCGGCGTTGGCGCGACGGCGCGCCGGTGGGGGCGCCGATCGCCACCAACCACGGTGGCGTGTACAGCCTGGTGGTGCTCGGCAGCGGCGAACTGATCAGTGGTGGTGAGGATGGCAGGCTGCGGCGTTGGCGCAACGGGGCGCCGCTGGGGGCGCCGATCGCCACCAACCAGGGCGGGGTGTACAGCCTGGCGGTGCTCAGCAGCGGCGAGCTGATCAGTGGCGGAGAGGATGGAATGCGCCGTTGGCGCAATGGCCAGCCGGTGGGCCCGCCGATCCAGACCGGTCAGGGGAGAGTGCTTGGCCTGGCAGAGCTCCCCAGCGGCGAGCTGCTCAGCGGCGGTGACAGCGGCAGCCTGCGCCGCTGGCGTGCTGGCACGCCTGTGGGAGAAGCGATCAGCACGGGCCAGGAGCAGGTGTCGCGGCTGCTCCAGCTGCGCAACGGCGAGCTGGTGAGCGCCGGCCACAACGGCAGCCTGCGGCGATGGCGCGCGGGCCGGCAGCCGGGCGAACGGATCCCCACCGGCCAAGGGGGCGTGCAGAGCCTGCTGCAGCTGCGGAACGGGGACGTGATCAGCGGTGGCGACGACGGCAGCCTGCGGCGCTGGCGCGCGGGCCAGCCGCTGGGGGCGGCGATCCAGACCGGCCAGGGGATGGTGCGCACAATCGTGCAGCTGGGCGATGGGGAGCTGATCAGCGGCGGCGACAACGGCACGCTGCGGCGCTGGCGCGATGACGCAGCCCTGGGGGAACCGATCCAGACCGGCCAGGGATCCGTGCACAGCCTGGTGGACCTGGGCCATGGGGAGCTGATCAGCGGCGGCCGAACCGGCAGCCTGCGACGTTGGCGTGGGGGCAGGCCGGTGGGTGCGCCGATTCAGACGGGCCAGGGGATCGTGTGGAGCCTGGTCGCGCTGCGCAATGGCCTGCTGATCAGCGGCGGAGCCGACGGCACCCTGCGCCGCTGGCGCGCTGGCCAGCCGCTTGGGGAGGGGATCCAGACGGGGCAGGGGAGCGTGTTGAGCCTGATCGAGCTTGGCAATGGCGAGCTGGTGAGCGGCGGCGAGGACGGCAGCCTGCGGCGCTGGCGTAGTGGGAACCCGGTGGGCGATGAGATTGAAACCGGTCAGGGGAGTGTGGTGAGCCTGATCGAGCTGGGCAACGGGGAGCTGGTGAGCGGCGGCGAGGACGGCAGCCTGCGGCGCTGGCGCAACGGGAAGCCCCTGGGTGATCGGATCGAGACAGGCCTGGCGCTGGTGTGGGCCGTGATCAGCCTGGGCAATGGCGAGCTGGTCAGCGGCGGGCACGATGGGACCTTGGTCTGGTTATCAGCTAACAGGGTGATCCAGAATGCCTGTCGGCATGAGCTGCCTGAGCTGATGCAGG
>JBILUH010000088.1:0-5799 GCA_044371095.1 Cyanobium sp. | reverse complement strand
TCAGGCAGGCGGGATCAGAAGAACCTTCGGTTTGAATTAAGCTGTGTGGCCTGTTGGCGCCTGCGCCCGTGCCACTATCGTATGCTTACTTCTTGAAATCTGCCGCGCAGCGGCTTGGTCCAACGCTAAATGGGCGGACCCTCTGAAGCAGACTCCACTCCCTTCTCCAGCAGCATATGTCAACTACGGCTCCATAGCCTTATCCTTAAATAGCCTGGCTTCTGCATGAATGCGGGCTATGTCCTGGCCGCCTTATACGGGTCCGTATAAGACGGTTCTTGGGGTTACAAAAAGTCAGCAGGGCTGCTCACTCCCATAGGGCCTCGGTTGAGCACATGGGTGTAGATCATGGTGGTGTTTACATCTCTGTGCCCCATCAACTCCTGGATCGTGCGGATATCCTGTCCACGCTCCAGCAGATGGGTAGCGAAGGAGTGACGGAGGGTATGCGGCGTGGCGGGTTGATGGATGCCGCTCGCCAGCACGGCTCGGCGCACGGCGCTGCCCACTGCCAGCCCCATTCCACCGGGGCGTTGGGATACTTTCTGGCCAGGGCGTGGGGAAGTTCCACCCGGCCATAGCCGGCGGCCAGATCCTTGCTTGGGGATCGGTCCAGCCAGGGGATCGGGCAGCAACCACCCAATCCAAAGCCATCAACGCCGTGCATCGTGGAGCATGGCTCCATAGGCAACCAAAGCAGCATCAGCACTCAGCAGGGTCAAAGGCTCACTGATCGCCTGCGCCACCAGCAGGCGATCAAAGGGATCGCGGTAATGGAGCGGGAGTTGTTCCAGGGTGAGAACGTGCTCCAGTGCCAGGGGGAGCAACTCAAAACCGGATGCGTCAGCCCAGCTGCTCGCCTCAGCGGTCGAGACGGGCATATCAGTCCTCGCCAGGGCGTGCTTGATCGCAATCTCCCAAAGTGAGATATGACTCAGCAACACCCTCTCAGCCTGATCAAAGATCAGAGATCGGCTGACAGCTCCAAGCCGAGCATCGTCACTGATGGCCCAGAGGAAGGTGTGCGTATCCAGCAGCACACGCATCAGCCCTGCTCGAACAGATCAGCGATCAGCGAATTGGCTCCATCAATCGACTCCGGCGCCACAACAATCCCTTTGGCCAGGCCCAACCGTCGCGGCCGCGGCGAAGACGCCAGGCTGGTGAGCCGGGCCACAGGACGGCCATTGCGCGCAATCACCACCTCCGTCTCCAGCCCTCGCTCAATCCCTTCCACAAGGCGAGAGAGCTGCGTTTTGGCTTCCAGCATGTTCACCATGCGCGTGGCACGGACGCGACTTTCCATGACCCACAAACGCCAACTAGACCAGACTAGACCAGCCAACAGCGCCTGGCCGTGTTGACAGCGCCCGCCCCAGCGCCCAGCATCCGCAGCGATGCCCTGCCGATGACTACCTCCTCCCCGATCACGCGCCGCCAGCGCGGAGCACTGAGGCTCGCGGCCCTGCTGGCAGCCGGCATCGGCGCCCTCGCCTGGCTGGGCCGCAGCGCTGATCCGGCCGCCAAGCCGCTCACCACCGGGCCCCTCACCCTCGGCGCCGCCATCGCTTTCACCGGCAACGCCAACCTCTACGGCCAAGACCAACGCATGGGTCTGGCTGTGGCCGAGCGCTGGGCCCAACAAAGCGCCCCAGGCGGCCGCCCCGTGCGCCTGCAACTGGAAGACGGCGCCTCCGATGAACCCAGCGCCATCGCCGCCTTCAACCTGCTGATCCGCCAGGGCGTAATCGCCCTGATCGGCCCCACCCTCTCCCAGCAAGCCTTTGCCGCCGATCCGATCGCCCAGCGCCAGGGGGTGCCAGTGGTGGCACCTTCAAACACCGCCAAGGGCATTCCCGAGATCGGCCACTTCATCAGCCGCGTATCGGCCCAGAGCTCGGTGATCGCGCCGCTCTCGATCGATGAGGCCCTGCGCCGCGATCCCTCGATCAAGCGCGTCGCCGTGTTCTACGCCCAAGACGACGCCTACAGCACCGCCGAGGTGGCCATCTTCCAGAAGGTTCTCGCCGCCCGCGGCCTCACGCCCATAACGGTGCAGCGCACCCAACTAGCTGACAACGACTTCCAGACGCCGATCACAGCCACCCTGCAGCTAAACCCCCAGCTGGTGGTGCTCTCAGTGCAGGCAGTGGCCGGCGGCAACCTGATTCGCCAGCTGCGCGAGCTTGGCTACCGCGGCCAAATCGTGGTAGGCAACGGCCTCAACACGCCAAACATCTACCCGATCTGCCAGCGCTGGTGCAACGGCATCCTGATCGCCCAGGCCTACAGCCCCGAGCTCAACACCCCGATCAACCGCCGCTTCCAGCAACTCTTCCAACAAGCCCACGGCGATCGCCCGCCGCCGCAGATCACCGCCCAGGCCTTCGCCGCCTACCAGGTGCTGTTTGAAGCCATCCAGCGCCTGCAGCGCCAGGGTGGCCTCACGGGCGTCACCCTCGCCCAGGCCCGCGCCAACCTCATGGCCGAACTGCTCAGCGGCACCTACGACACACCCCTGGGCCCGATCGCCTTCAGCCCCGAAGGCGAGGTGCTGCAGGATCGCTTCTACGTGGCCGAAGTGCGCATGGCCCCCGGCGGCCGTGATGGGCGCTTCTCCCTCGTGCGTGGGCTGCAACTGCAAGAGCGCAAGCCGTGATCGAAGCCCTGCTGCAACTCCTGCTCAACGGCGCCGCCAGCGGCGGCGTCTATGCCCTGGTGGCCCTCGGTTACACGCTGGTGTTCTCGGTGCTCGGCGTGATCAACTTCGCCCAGGGTGCCCTGTTTTCCGTTGGGGGCTACCTCACCTACCTATTAATGGGCGGCAAAATCGGCGTAAACGGCGCCCTGCCGGGCTGGGGCCTACCGGCCGGGCTGCCCTTCCCTCTGGCGCTGCTGCTGGCGGCCGCCGGCTCGGGCCTGATCGGCCTGCTGGTGGAGCGGCTGGCCTTTGCGCCGCTGCGGCGCCGCAACGCCGAGCCCCTACTTGCCCTGATCACCAGCCTCGGCGCCGGCGTGGTGCTGGTCAACCTGCTGCAACTGCTGATGGGGGCCGAGGGCTACGCCTTCCCCCCGAGCGCCGATGCCCTGGCCGGCCTGCCCGCCGTGCTGGTGATCGGCGGCGCCCGCATCCGCACGATCCAACTGCTGCTGCTACTGATCTCCGCCGCCGCCGTGCTGGCCCTCAGCCTCTGGCTGGAGCGCAGCAAGGGCGGCCGGGCGCTGCGGGCCGTGGCGGAAGACGCCACCACCGCCCAGCTGCTCGGCATCCACAGCGAGGCGATGGTGCGGCTGGCCTTTTTCCTAAGCGGTGCCCTAGCGGGCCTGGGCGGCGGGCTGATTGGCGTGAGCGTCAGCCTGCCGGGCCCCTACTTCGGCATCGGCTACGGCCTCAAGGGCCTGGCGGTGCTCGTGCTCGGCGGCCTGGGCAGCGTGCCCGGTGCGATCGCCGGTGGGCTGCTGATGGGTTTGGCGGAAGCGCTGGTGCCCAGCGCAGCCTCCGGTTGGCGCGATGCCCTGGCCTTCGCGATCCTGTTTGCCGTGCTGCTGCTGCGCCCCAGTGGCCTGCTCGGCCGGCGCACGGTGGAGAAGGTATGAGGAGGTCTGCCCTGTGATCGACAACGGCCTGCTCGTTCAAATGCTGCTGGGGGCACTGCTCGGCCTCTCGGTGTATCTGCCACTGGCGGCGGGGCAGTTGTCACTGGCTACGCCGGCCTTCTACGCCGTAGGTGGCACCCTCGCCGCCCTGCTCTCCACCCGCTGGCGCGCCCTGGGGGCCAGCGCCACTGGCGGGTTTCCCGTGCCCTCGCTGCTGCTGCTGCTGCTACTGGGGGGCTTGCTGGCCGGGCTGCTGGCCCTGTTGGTGGGGCGACTGGTGCTGCGGCTACAGGGGATCTACCTGGCCATCGCCACCATCGCCTTGGTGGAGATCGTGCGGGTGGCGATCCTGAATCTGCCCTTCACCGGCGGTGCGGTGGGGATCTTCGCCATTCCCCAGCCCTTCGCCACCGCCGCCGGCTACCTGCTGCCGGCGCTGGCGCTACTGGCCCTGGCGGGCTGGTTCTGCCAGCGGCTCGACGCGATGCCCCTCGGCCGCGCCATGGCTGCCATTCGCGACGACGAACTGGCCGCGAGCTGCATGGGCATCGACACCACCCGGGTGAAGCTCACCGCCTTCGTGCTCAGCGCCGTGCTGGCCGGTAGCACCGGCGCCCTGGCCGCCCACTTCCTCAACACCTGGAACGCCCGCCAGGGCACCTTCGACGCCAGCATCACCACCCTGGCCTTTGTGATCCTGGGGGGATCGCGCACCTGGCTGGGGCCTGTAGTGGGTGGCCTGCTGCTCACCGCCCTGCCAGAACTACTACGCCCCGTAGGCGATGTGCGCCTAGTGCTGTTCGGCCTGGTAATCCTGCTGGGGCCGGTGCTGGCCCCCCAGGGATTGATCACCCCGGGCCTGCTGGAGCGGCTGGGTGGCAGAGGCAAGGAGCCAAAGCCATGAGCACTCCCCTGCTGGAGGTGCGCGATCTGAGCCGCCGCTTCGGCGGCCTGCTTGCCCTCGATCGGGTCAGCTTCGCGGTGCAGCCCGGCGAGATCTTCGGCCTGATCGGCCCCAACGGCGCCGGCAAAACCACCCTGTTCAACCTGATCTCCGGCGTCACACCCCCCACCGATGGAGCGGTGCTCTGGTGCGGCGGCGCCATCACCGGCCAGGCGCCCCATCGGCTCAACCGCCTCGGCCTGGCCCGCACCTTCCAGAACCTGCGCCTATTCGATGGCCTCTCGGTGCTCGACAACCTGCTGGTGGCGCTGCAGCGCCACCCCCGCAGCAGCGCCATCGCGGGCCTGCTGGGCACCGCCACCCACCAACGGGCCGAGCGCCAGCGGCTGGACACCGCCTGGCAGCTGCTGGAGGAGCTGGAGCTGGCAGCCATGGCCGCGCGTCCAGCCGGCACCCTGGCCTACGGCGATCGGCGCCGACTGGAGATGGCCCGCGCCCTGGCCACGCGCCCACAGCTGCTGCTGCTGGATGAACCGGCCGCCGGGCTCAACCCGGCCGAGAAAGACCAGCTCTGCCAGCTGATCGGCGAATTGCGCCAGCGCCACCAGCTCAGCGTGCTGATCATTGAGCACCACGTGCCCCTACTGATGCGCCTGTGCGACCGCCTGGCGGTGCTTGATTTCGGTGTGCGCATCGCCCTCGGCACGCCCGAAGCCATACGCCGCGACCCGAAGGTGATCGAGGCCTACCTCGGCACCGGGAGTGGCACCGGAGATAGCCCCCCATGAGCACGCCCCTACTGCAACTGCAGGGGTTGAGCGTGCGCTACGGCAGCGTGCAGGCCCTAAGTGGCATCGATCTCACCGTGCACCAGGGCGAGCTGGTGACCCTGCTGGGCTCCAACGGCGCCGGTAAGAGCACCACCTTGCGGGCCATCTCGGCGCTGGTGCCGGCCAGTGCCGGGCAGATCCTCTGGCGCGGCGGCCCGCTGGCCGCGGTACCCGCCCATCGCCTGCTGAAGCTGGGCATCGGCCACTGCCCCGAGGGCCGGCGGGTGCTCGGCCGCCAGAGCGTGGCGGACAACCTGATCCTCGGTGCCTACCTCCGCCGCGATACGGCCGGCATCGCCGCCGACTTGAAGCGCTGCTATGGGCTGTTCCCGCGGCTGGCCGAGCGCCGCCAGCAGCTGGCCGGGGCCCTCTCCGGCGGCGAACAGCAGATGCTGGCCATCGCCCGGGCGCTGATGGGCCGGCCCGAGCTGCTGATGCTGGATGAGCCCAGCCTGGGGCTGGCCCCCA
>JBILUH010000087.1:0-5823 GCA_044371095.1 Cyanobium sp. | reverse complement strand
GCTGCGGCGCTCGCCGGGGGCTGCACTGCGGCTGTCCTTGCGTTCGGACACCTCGATCCGCAGGGCGTTGCCACCGAAGTCCTTGCCATTCAGCTGCTCGATCACGGTGTCGGCCAGCTTCTGATCGGCGACGTTGGCGAAGCCGAAACCACGGCAGGCGCCGGTGTCACGGTCGTTGACGGCCTTGAAGCGCACCCCTTCGCCCACGGCGCTGAACAGAGCCTCAAGCTCCTTGGCATCAAAGGTCTGCGGCAGGTTGCCGACGTAGAGGCGAATGCTCATGGGGAAGGGATGGGGAAAGCTTTCTGCAGGCGAGGAGAAGCCTCTCGATGCGCCTTTGCATCTGAAAGTTAATCACGCCGGCTGTCCAACCCGTCGCTGTGTTTGCGCAGCATCCACCACTGCTCTGCTGCTGCCAGGGCCTTTGGGCACTCCTCCGGGCCCTCTCCCAGGCGGCCGAAGGCCCGCTCCAGGGTCAGGTGATCGAGCAGCTGACCCAGTTCAGGTCCGGCTGGAATCCCCAGTTGCTGTTGGAGCTGGCGGCCATCCATCGGCGGGCATGGATGCAGCAGCGGATCGTGCGGATTGCGCCAGCGCTCCAGCAGGTCACCGGGGGGATCGCTCAGCAGCAGCAGGGCGGGCAGATCCTCCTCCAGGTCCCGATGCAGCGCCAGTCGGCGGGTTTCCGGCAGGGCCGACCAGCCGTCGGTGCCCTCCAGTTCCAGGCGCCAGCGCCGCAGGGCCCTGCAGCGCTGCTGCAGCCGCCGGCTGCTGCGCAGCGCGATCAGGGCCTCAGGGGGCAGCAGAGCGCTGAGCCGCGCCAGCGGCAGGGCCCAGGCCATCTCGGCTTCCAGCAGCCCCCGTCGCTGGGCCTGCTCCAGGCTGAGGGCGGCCAGGGGGGCGGCGGCATCGGCGTGCCAGCCCTGCACCAGCCCGCAGCGCAGGGCCAGCGCCAGGCCCTGCTCACCGCCGGGGGCCTCGGCCAGCTTTTCCAGCTCCGCCAGCACCCGCTCGCCGGCCACCGCGGTCAGTTGGCTGGCATGGCGCTCGATCCAGCCTTGGCTGGTGGGCTCCAGGCTGAAGTCGAGGCTGCTGGCCAGGCGGATGCCCCGCAGCAGCCGCAGGGGATCGGCCAGCAGGTTGGCCTCGCTCACGGCCACCAGCTGGCGGCGCTGCAGGTGAGCGAGGCCACCGGTGGGATCCACCAGTTCGACCGGCCTGCCCGGGTCGGTGACCAGGGGCAGGGCCATGGCATTGACGGTGTAATCCCGGCGTCCCAGGTCGGTCTCCAGGTTGGGGCCGTCCCGTTGGGCCAGGTCGATGTTCCAGCCCTTCGTCACGAGCCGGGCGATGCCGTGGTCGGCATCGAGCACCACGGCGCTGCCGCCGTGGTGTCGGGCCAGCCGGCGGGCCAGGGCGATGGCATCGCCCTCCACCACGAAGTCGAGGTCAGGCTGGGGCGCGAGGCGGCCCAGCAGGGCATCCCGGATGGCGCCCCCCACCAGCGCTGTGCCCGGTGGGAGCGCTGCCAGCGGCAGCGGCCAGGGCTCGGCCAGCAGGCGCTGCCACAGCTGTTGGGCCACCTCGCCGGCGGGACGGTCAGCCGTCACAATGGGCGCCTGGCTCGGCCTGGGCAGCATGTGCATCTGCGTGGATTGCCACTGGGTCGACCGCTGTCAGGCCTACCACGCGGTGGAGCGCCAGCACGGTGTGCCCCACCTGGCTCTCCAGCCTGATTTCATGCCCCAGGAGCCCCGGATCCACGTGCAGGTGCAGGATTTGCCCCAGGGCGGCACGGGCGTGGAATGGGATGTGCGGGCCTGCGCCAGCTTTCAGCGCGATGCCGGCCGCTGGCAGCGGCTGTGCCCGGGCGCTGCCTTGCCGCGATGAGGTGGTGGTGATGGGCGCGGTGTTGGCTTTGCACAGTTCCAGCGACGTGCTCGGGGTGGCGGTGCACTGGCTTGACTCCGGTCCCGGCGCCGACGAGGTGCGCGCCTTCCCGCTGGGTCGCGACCTCTCCAACCAGCTGCTCAGCTGCGTCGAGCAGGTGTTGCCGGCCCATCAGTGGCCCCAGCTCACCCGCCTGGCTGTGGCCACGGGGCCGGGTGGCTTCACCGGCACCCGGCTCACCGTGGTGCTGGCTCGCACCCTGGCCCAGCAATTGCACGTTCCCCTGGATGGGGTGGGCAGTTTTCTGCTGGTGGCCCAGCGTCTGGGACTCACAGCGCCCACCTGGCTGGTGCAGGAGCTGCCCCGTCGCGGGGTGGTGGCCGGCCTCTACGCCCCAGCGCCCGGCGGCGCCGGCGCGGGCTGCCTCGAGTTGGAGGCGCCGCGGTTGTTCGCCCCGGGCATGCCCGTGCCACCGGGTCCGCAGGTGTCCGCCGCCGCCCAGCTGCCCGACGATGTGGCGCAGTTGCTCAAACTCAGTGTGGGGGCCCAGGCCGAGGGGCTGGAGGCCCCCTGGCAGCCTGTGTTGCCGCTCTACCCCACATCGCCGGTGGCGGGGCTCTGATGGTGGACCCACCTCAAGGGGGTCCCCGCCGCCGGCGCCGGGATGGCGTGCCCCGCCGCCGCCGTTCCCGGGGCCCTCGATTCGGGCCACGGGCGGGGGTGATGCTGGCGCTGCTGGGGGGCCTGCTTTGGCTCTCGCGTGGTTGGTGGTGGCCGGCGCCGCCGCCGCCCCAGATGATTCTGGTGCTCGGCGGCGATGTGGCGCGGGAGCAGCGGGCCGCAGCCCTGGCGGCCCGTCAGGGCCTGCCGGTGGTGGTGAGTGGCGGCAGCAATCCCGAGTACGCCCATTGGTTGTTTGAGCAGAGCCAGGGGCTGCCGCCCAGTCAAGTGCAACTCGACTACCGCGCCCGCGACACCCTCTCCAACTTCACGTCCCTCGTGGATGATCTGCGCCGGGCGCGCATCCGCCATGCCCTGCTGGTGACCAGCAGCGACCACATGGATCGGGCCCTGCTGGTGGGCCGGATTGTGGCGGGCAGCCGCGGCATTCATCTCACGCCCGTGTCCGTCGACTGCGTCGATCTTTGCCAGCCCGAGGGGCGGCGCAAGATCTGGGGTGATGGGGTTCGGGCGGCCCTTTGGGTGCTGAGTGGCCGCGACCTCAGGAGCTGGGCGGCAGTGCAGCTGGCTCCCTGGCTGGGGCCAGCTGCGGTCCGCTGATCAGGCCCTGATCCAGCAGGGCATTGATCTGGGCCTGGCAGGCCGCCGTGGCGGCATCGAGGTCGGGGCGGCGACGCGAGGCGGGCGGCGGAATCGGCGTGCCGATGCGGATGTGGATGGGCACGAGGCGGGCGCCCTGCTGGCCCGGGCCCAGGGCCCGGTGGCTGTTGATGATCGCCACCGGCAGCAGGGGCACACCGGCCCGGGCGGCCAGCAGGGCGGCACCGGCCTGGGGATCATTCACCCGGCCATTGCTCTGGCGGGTGCCGTCGATGAACACGCCGGTGGCCCAGCCTTCCAGCAGCCGGTCGGTGGCGGTGCGGATCGCTTCACGGTCGCTGGCGCCGCGGGACACCGGATAGGCCCCGCAGGCGCGGATGATCGGGCCCAGGAGCGGCACCCGGAACAGCTCAGCCTTGGCCATGAACGCCACGGGACGACCGAGGGCATGGCCCAGCAGGGGCGGATCGAGGTGCGAACCGTGGTTGGCCACAACCACCAGGGCACCTTCCATCGGCACGTTGGCATTGCCGGCGGTGCGGCCCCGGAACAGCAACCGATACACCGGAAACACCAGCAGGTAACTGATCAGCCGGTACGTGAGGCTGGGCCGTGGGGTGCGGATCAGGGCCGGCGGCTCGGCCGGTTTGCGGCGGCGCAGGACTCGCTTGACGGCAGCGACAGGGCGATTCACAGGCTGGTTCCCAGCCCCAGATCGGCGGCGCTGCCGATCTGGGCGGTGCTGAGCCCCTCGCAGCTGCGCTTGATCAGGCCGCTGAGCACCGCGCCGGGGCCGATCTCCACGGCGCCGGTGAGGCCCAGGGCACTGAACTGCTCCATGGTTTCGCGCCAGCGCACGCCGGTGGTCATCTGGTGAATCAGTCGATCTTTGAGTCGGCTGCCGCTGGTTTCCGGGGTGGGATCGGTGTTGCTCAGCACCGGGATCGCCGCATCGCTGAACGGCACCGTCTCCAGCTCCGCGGCAAAGGCGGCGGCGGCCTCGGCCATGAACGGGGAATGGAAGGCGCCGCTGACCGCCAGGGGAATGGCCCGCTTGCACTGGAGCTGGCTGCTCACGGCCGCCACCGCCTCCGGGCTGCCGGAGAGCACCACCTGGGCGCTGCTGTTGTCGTTGGCGATCACCACGCCGTCGGTGGCGGCCACCAGGGCATCCAGCTCGCCGCGGTCGAAGCCCATCACGGCCGTCATGGCGCCACCGCCGGCGGCCGCCATCAAGGTGCTGCGGGTTTTCATCAGCCCCAGGCCGGTGGCGAAGTCGAACACACCGGCCACGTGCAGGGCCACCAGCTCACCGAGGCTGTGGCCGGCCACCACCTGAGCCATGCGCCCCTGGGCCTTGAGACCCTCGGCCAACAGGCTTTCGATCACGAACAGCGCTGGTTGGGTGTTGCGGGTGTCGTTGAGGTCGGTTGGCTCGCCATCGGATGACCCGCCTGCCGTGCCCGCGCAGATGGCCAGCAGGTCGCGGTCCAGCAGGGCTGAAGCCTGCTCGAAGCGCTGCCGGGCCCCAGGAAGCTCCAGCACGGCCTCGGCCATACCAATTTTTTGCGAGCCCTGGCCAGGAAACACCCAGGCAATACCCATACCGCCAGCCTCAGAAGATGTGGGCAGGAGATTAGGGCTCAGCCGCAGGCCCACCCCAGCGCAGCAGGGCCGCGCCCCAGCTGAGGCCGGCGCCGAAGCCACTGCTGGCCAGCAGATGGCCCGGCTGTACCCGGCCATCTCTGACGGCCTCATCCAGCATCAGCGGAATGGTGGCGGCGGAGGTGTTGCCGTAGTGGGCCAGGTTGCTGAGCACCTGGGCGTTGGGCATGGTGAAGCGGTCGGCCACCGCATCGAGGATGCGCTGGTTGGCCTGGTGCAGCAGCAGCCAGTCGAGCTGCTCCGGGGCGGTGCCGGTGGCCTCCAGCAGCTCACTGAGGATCGCCGGCACTTCGCGCACCGCGAACTTGTAGACCTCCTGCCCATTCATCTGGATCGGGGCGAAGCCGCCCTGCTGGGCGGTGAGGTCCCCGAGCAGGGGGGCGTGGCGGTTGACCTGGGCCAGGGTGAGACAGGCATTGCGGCTGCCGTCGGAGCGCATGCGGAAGCCCAGCAGGCCCGTGTCGCTCGCCGCGCAGGACTCCACGGCCACCGCCGCGGCGCCGTCGCCGAAGAGCACGCAGGTGGTGCGGTCGTCCCAGTCGACCCAGCGGCTCAGTTGGTCGGCGCCGATCACCAGGGCCCGTCGCATCGCGCCGCTGCCCAGGTATTGGCCGGCGGTGATCAGCGCAAACAGAAATCCGCTGCAGGCGGCGGTGAGATCGAAGGCCACGGCGTTCGTCGCCCCCAGGGCTCCCTGCACCCGCGGCGCCGTGCCGAACAGATCGTCGGGGCTGGAGGTGGCCAGCAGGATCAGGTCGAGATCCTCCGGCGTCCAGCCGGCGTGCTCAAGGGCGGCCTGGGCGGCACGGGTGGCCAGGCAGGTGAGGGATTCGTCGGGGCCCGAGACCCGACGGGCGCCGATGCCGGTGCGGGTGCGGATCCAGTCGTCGTTGGTGTCAACCCGCTCGCTGAGTTGCTGATTGCTGATGCTGGCCGCCGGCACGGCGCTGCCTGAGCCGACCAGGGCCATTCCCCCCAGAGCTGCCC
>JBILUH010000005.1:0-66227 GCA_044371095.1 Cyanobium sp. | reverse complement strand
AGCCCACCCATAGCCCACACCCCCCTTTGGGACAGCAAGAAAAAAGGGCCCCCGATTCCTCGAAAGACCTTGAGATAACTGAATCGGGGCGACAGGATTCGAACCTGCGACCTAGTGCTCCCAAAGCACCCGCGCTACCAAGCTGCGCCACGCCCCGTTGGAAAGAGTTTAGGGGTCCGCCTTCTGGGCAGTGGCAGGCGCGAAGCATCCCAGGCGTGGTCGCCTGGAACCAAGGTCTCCACCCACAGCCTTTGGATGGCGCCGCTGAGCAGCCCAGATCCTGGGATTCCAGCCGGAAGCCAGCACCTCATCCGCCGATGGAACGGATCAGGGCCCAGAGACTGCCGCCTCCAGCAGGGGCTTCTACGCCGCGATCCACAAACCACAGGGCACCAGCCAGCACATTGAGCCCCAGCACGAGCAGCCAGACACGCCAACCCTCTGGGAGCTTCATGGCGATCGCCTCAAATCAGGGCAAGCCATCATCTCGTCCGGGCCACAACACTGCACCGAGACGGTTGACAGCAGCCCGATTCCCAAGCAGTGCATTTGTGCCCGCAGAGGCTTCCGAGGTCTTGATGCCGACTTGGCGCTCCACCGTTCCCCCGAGCAGACAGGCGACAGAGGCCTCGCTAGTGTTGAAACCAACACACGGAGGTTTCAACCATGTCGATGCACTCCGGCAATGGGTTTGCCGCTCAGTCCGGCGACTCCCCTGACATCGGCCGCTCCGTGATGAAGTGGGGACGAGACGGCGAACTGTCCGTGCTCGACCTGCAGTCGATCCTGCAGCGCCTCAGCGCCGTCGACGACCAGGCCGCCACCTTGATGGACTGCCCCCTGGATCTCCCGGGTTGAGGATTCAGGCGGTCAGGGCGATGGCGTCAATCTCCACCCGTGCCCCCTTGGGCAGGGCCGCCACTTCGACGCAGGCCCGCGCCGGCGATACACCCTCGCCGAACATCTCGGCATAGATCGCATTGACCCGGGCGAAATCATCCAGGTCGGCCAGAAAGACGGTGGTGCGCAGCACCTGCTGGGGGCTGCTGCCGCCGGCCTCCAGCACGGCCTTGAGGTTGGTGAGCACCTGGCGGGTTTCCGCCTCCACATCACCACCGCCCACCATGGCCCCGGTGGCTGGATCCAGGGCGATCTGGCCGGAGCAATAGAGCACCCCCGCGGCTTTCACGGCCTGGTTATAGGGGCCCACGGGCGCTGGGGCGCTGGTGGTGATCACGGCTTCCGGCTGCATCGGTCGGCTCTTGCCAGGTCAGGATGGTGGCCGAGCTTATGGCCCTTGCTGGCCCTGCGCCGATCGCCAGCCCACTGACCGAGCTGATCCCTGCCGAGTTGCCGCTGCGCGAGCACGTGCAGCTCAAGGACCTCTGGCACCGCTACGCCAACACCGCCCCTGACGAATGGACCCTGCAGGGCATCGATCTGGCTCTGGGCCAGGGGGAGCTGGTGGGCCTGCTCGGCCCGTCGGGCTGCGGCAAGACCACTCTGCTGCGACTGATCGCCGGCTTTGAACGGCCCGAGCGCGGCTCGGTCTCGATCGATGGCCGCACCGTTGCCGGACCCGGTCGCTGGCTGCCGCCTGAGCGCCGCGGCGTCGGCATGGTGTTCCAGGACTACGCGCTGTTCCCCCATCTCGATGCCTGGCGCAATGCCTGCTTCGGACTGCGGCGCGGCCAGGACAGCAGCCGGGCCAGCTGGCTGCTGGAGTTGCTTGGGCTCAAGGGGCTGGAACGCCGCTATCCCCACGAACTCTCCGGTGGGCAACGCCAGCGCCTGGCCCTGGCCAGGGCCCTCGCCCCAGGTCCATCGGTGGTACTGCTCGATGAACCCTTCTCCAACCTCGATGTGGAGGTGCGGTTGCGCCTGCGCAGTGAGCTGCCCGCCGTGCTCTCACGCTGCGGCGCCAGCGGCCTGATCGTCACCCACGATCCGGAAGAGGCCCTGGCGATCTGCGATCGGGTGGCGGTGCTGCGCGACGGGATGCTGCACCAGTGCGCCAGTCCGCGGCAGCTGGTGCAACAGCCGGCCACGGCCTTCGTGGGACGGTTCGTGCTCCAGGGCAACCTGCTGCCAGCCCAGCGGCAGGGCGATCGCATCCATACAGCCCTCGGCTGCCTGATCAGCCGCCCAGACGAAGCGAACCTGGCGACAGGCGCGTCACAGCAGTCGCAGGAGCCCCTGGAGGTGCTGATCAGCCCCGAGGCCATCGAGCTCAGCCCCGACCCCGACGGTCAGGCCTGGGTGCAGGGGCGGGAGTTCCTGGGCCGGGAATGGCTGTACCGGGTGCAGCTCGATCACCTGAAGCTGCGGCTGAGGCTGCCCCTGGACGCCGAATACAACCGCGGCGTGCGCTGCCAGCTGTCCCTGCGGCCCGGAGCCCCAGGGGTGCTCTACCCCGACCGCGTACCGCTGCAGGTGCTGCCACCCGCACCTCACGCGAGCAGTCGTCCCCAGGAGAGCTGACCCGGGCCTAGCCCGCCCAATGGTCCTTGCTGCTGCGCAGGCCAGCCAATTCCTCCGGGCTGCCGGCGCGCAGAAACAGGTTGGTTGCCCGCTCCAGCCCCACCGTGCTGGGGATGGTGGACTCCCCCTGGGTCCGGGCGGCCAGCACCGCCGCCAGCCGGGCCTGGATCGCCGCCGCGCAGGGCTCGCCGGCCGGAACGGTGGCGGCGGCCCAACGCAGATTGGAGGCGGTGTATTCATGGGCGCACCACACCTGGGTGGCGTCGGGCAGCTGGCCGAGGCGCTGCAGCGAGGCGTGCATCTGGGCCGGGCTGCCTTCAAACAACCGCCCGCACCCGCCGGCAAACAGGGTGTCGCCGCAGAACAGATGTCCAGAAGTGGGCAGGTAATAGGCGATATGGGCGCGGGTGTGCCCTGGCACGGCGAGCACCTCCACCGTCTCGCCCAGCAGGTCAAACCGGTCGCCATCCGCCAACCCCTGGGTCTGCAGCGGGATCCGCGCCCGATCGTCGCGGCTGGCCAGCACCGCCGCATCGGGCCAGCGGGCCAGCAGCCCGGGCGTGCCGCCGATGTGGTCGCTGTGGTGATGGGTGTGCAGGATCGCCACCAAGTCCAGCCCCTGCTGCTCCAGGGCAGCCAGCACCGGCTCCGCCACGGCGGGATCCACCACGGCGGCCTGGCCCTGGCGCTGCAGTACAAAGACGTAGTTGTCCTGCAGCACCGGCAGGAGTCCAACGTGGAGTTGGAGCATCGTTAAAGTCCTGCCTGTGGCGTCTCCCCATGATCACCGCTGCAGTCCAGGCATGATCACCGTCGCCCTGGCCAAAGGCGCCCTGTTGAAGGATTCGGTGGCGCGCTTCGCCGCCGCCGGCCTTGATTTCTCGGCCCTGCTCGAGCCTGGCAACCGCCAGCTGATGGTGCCCAGTGCCTGCAATCAGGCCCGGGCGCTGCTGGTGCGCAATGCCGATGTGCCCGTGTATGTGGCCTACGGCCAGGCCCAGCTGGGCGTGGTGGGCTACGACGTGATCCGCGAGCACCAGTTGCCGGTGGCCCAGCTGCTGGATCTGGGCTTCGGCGGCTGCCGCATGAGCGTGGCGGTGAAGGCCAGCAGCGGCTATCGCCGCGCCGCCGATCTGCCCGCCCACTGCCGCGTGGCCAGCAAGTTCACCGGCTGCGCCCAGGCCTTCTTCGATGCCCTCGATCTGCCGGTGGAGCTGATCCACCTGGCGGGATCGGTCGAACTGGGGCCGATCACCGGCATGAGTGAGGCGATCGTCGATCTGGTGGCGACCGGCCGCACCCTGGAGGAAAACGGCCTGGTGGCCATCGAAGATCTGTTCCACAGCACCGCCCGGCTGGTGGGCCACCCTCTGGCCCTGCGGCTCGATGACGGCGTGCTCCAGGGGATCGTCGATCGACTCGGGCTGGCCGTCACACCCCAGGGTCGCTGATGGCGCGCCTCGACCGCCAGCGGCTGCAACGGCTGCTGCCCTATCTGGGCCGGGACCGTCGCCGCCTTGGCCTCACCCTGCTGCTGCTGATCCCCGTGGCCTTCGCCGCAGCGGTGCAACCCCTGCTGGTGGGCCAGGCGATCGCCGTGCTGCGGCGCGAACCCACCCTCGGCTGGCTCGATGGCCTGCCGGTGCCCGAAGCCCTGCGGCTGCTGGTGCTGCTGCTCCTGCTGGCGGTGCTGCTGCGGCTCGGCCTGCAGGGCATCCAGACCTTCAACGTGCAGGCCGTCGGCCAGCGGCTGACCGCCCGCATCCGCAACGACCTGTTCGCCCACGCCATGGCGCTGTCGTTGCGGTTCCACGACCGCACCCCCGTGGGCAAGCTGCTCACCCGGCTCACCAGTGACGTCGACGCCCTGGCCGAGGTGTTCGGCAGCGGGGCCGTGGGCGTGCTCGCCGACCTGGTGACCCTGCTGGTGATCGCGGTCACGATGATCTCGATCGAGTGGCGCCTGGGCCTGTTGCTGCTGGTGAGCCAGGTGCCGGTGGTGCTCGGCATTCTCTGGCTGCAGGGGCGCTACCGCAAGGCCAACTACCGCGTGCGGGAAGAGCTCAGCCAGCTCAACGCCGATCTGCAGGAGAACCTCCAGGGCCTCGAGGTGGTGCAGATGTTCCGCCGGGAGGCCACCAACAGCGCCCGCTTCGCCCAGGTCACGGCCGCCTACCGCGAGGCGGTGAACGGGACGATCCTGTTCGACAGCGCCATCTCGGCCTTCATCGAATGGGTGGCCCTCAGCGCCGTTGCCGTGGTGCTGGCCCTGGGCGGCTGGATGGTGCTGGGGAGCGCCATGGGCCTGGGCACCCTCACCACCTTCATCCTTTACTCCCAGCGGCTGTTCGACCCCCTGCGTCAGCTGGCCGAGCGCTTCACCCAGATCCAGGGCGGGCTCACCGCAGTCGAGCGCATCGGCGAATTGCTCGAGCAGCCCATCGACATTGCCGAACTCCCCGCCAGTGAGCGGAGTGCGGCGGCGATCGCCAGCGGAAGCGAGCGCGCCAGTGCCGGAGAGGTGATCTTTGAAAACGTGTCGTTCGCCTACCGCGACGACGATCCGATCCTCACCGATCTCTCCTTCCACATCGCCCCCGGTGAGCACGTAGCCCTGGTGGGCCCCACCGGCTCCGGCAAAACCACGGTGATCCGCCTGCTCTGCCGGCTCTATGAGCCCCAGCGCGGCCGCATCCTGCTCGATGGCATCGACATCCGTCAGCTGCCCATCCCCACCCTGCGCCAGCGCCTCGGGGTCGTGTTGCAGGACACCTTCCTGTTCAGCGGCAACGTGGCCGACAACCTGCGCCTCGACGCCCAGATCAGCAGCGACAAGCTGCAGCGGATCTGCGGCGAGCTCGGCCTCGATTCGCTACTGCGGCGGCTGCCCGATGGGCTGGCCACCGAATTGCGCGAACGCGGCGGCAACCTTTCCTCCGGGGAGCGCCAGCTGCTCTCGGTGGCGCGGGTCGCAATCCGGGATCCCTCGGTGCTGGTGATGGATGAAGCCACCGCCTTCATGGATCCCTCCACCGAAGCGACCCTGCAACGGGATCTGGCACGGCTGCTCCAGCAGCGCACCGCGATCGTGATCGCCCACCGCCTGGCCACGGTTGAAGCCGCCGACCGCATCCTGGTGCTGCGCAAGGGCCGCCTGATCGAAGAGGGCAGCCACACCCAGCTGCGTCACCAGGGCGGGGTCTATGCCCAGCTGGCCGACCTGCAGGAACGCGGGCTGGCGGCCCTCTGACTCAACCGAACTGATCCAGGAGCCAGCCACCGATGGTGGCCGCGAGCTGCTCGGGCATCTGACGCATCGGCAAGTGCCCGGCACCGGCCAGCTCCACGAACTGGTGCTGGCCGGCATAGCCGGCCAGATGGCGGACGTAACGCGGCGCCATCACCCGATCGCGGCTACCGGCGATCCAGAGGCTGGGCACCTGCAGCCGGGCCGTGAGCTGGGGGATCTGACGCACGGCGCCGCGGTTGGTGCTGCAGGCCAGCAGTCCCTGGGCAGCACGGCGTTCGGCCAGCAAAGGGCTGCGTATGGGATCACTACCCGGCAGCTCAGCCAGCCAACCGGGGCGCCAGCGCAGAAACAGAGCTCCACCGCGTCGCACCTGGGCGAAGGCCCGCGGTTGGTAGACGCCACCGCCGGCGGCGATCTGCACCAGCCCCACCAGCTGCGGACCCAGATGGGGAGAAGCGTGCAGGGCCACGCTGCCCCCCAGGGAATGGCCCAGCAGCACGATCGGCCGCTCGCCGGCCTGCTCCCGGGCCGCCTGGGCAAGCCAGCGGCCATAGCTGGCCAGGTTGGCGTGCAACCCCTGGGGCCGGGGCCTCTGGCCAAAGCCGGGCAGATCGGGCGCCCAGAGCTTCCACCGCGGCGCCAGCGCGGCGGCCAGGGGAGTCCAGAGCCGCCCGGCCAGCAACCAGCCATGCAGGGCCACCAGCAGCGGGGCCTGGATCAGGGGAGGTGGGGCACCGTGCTCCAGTAGGTCGACCATCGGGGCCACCAGGCTGCCCTGGCGAGCGCCACCCTGGGCGGCCATCGGGCAGGATCGTGCCATTGCGTTGCACCCGCCCGCCGTGGCCTCGGCCGAGCTCCTCACCAGCCTCTACGGGGAGCAGCACCGGCTCTGCCCCACACCCAACCCCCAACTGAGCCTTGTGCTCAGCCGGGAGCGGGAGATCGATCTGATCGAGCTGGAGCAGCTCTGCGATGCGGTGGGCTGGAGCCGCCGCCCCCTGCGGCGGGTGCGCAAGGCGCTGCAACACAGCCTGTTGCGGGTTGGGCTGTGGCGCCACGACCCACGCATCCCCAAGCTGGTCGGCTTCGCCCGCTGCACCGGCGATGGCGTGGTGGATGCCACCGTCTGGGATGTGGCCGTCCACCCCCTGTACCAGGGGGCCGGGCTGGGCAAGCAGCTGATGGTCTACGTGCTCGACCAGTTGCGCGCGATGGAGGTGGATCGGGTCAGCCTGTTCGCCGACCCCGACGTGGTGGCCTTCTACGCCGCCCAGGGTTGGGAGCTCGAGCCGCTGCAGCGGCGTTGCGCCTTCTGGTACGCCCCCTAACTGGTCAGCCCTCTAACCGGGCCGCCCCTCCCGCACGGCGCTGCCGTAGTAGCGAGCCGCCAGGGCTTCAGGGGGGATACCCTGGCGCCAGGCACGCCGCAACCGGGCATTGGCCAGGGCCGTTTGCCACACCCCCAGCGCCTGCCAGCGGCGCCCATCCACCTCCAGCCGGGCCCCCAGCGACCGCAGCCGGCTGATGCGCCGCAGGCGCAGCACCAGCTCCAGATCCTCCATCAGCGGAATCGGCGCCACCCCCCCAGCCCGCTGCAGCAGCTGACGCGACAGCAGCAGGCCCTGGTCGCCGTAGGGCAACTGGCGCCAGCGGCTGCGCAGTGCCACGGCCAGCTCCACCAGCCGCAAGGCGGGGTGGGCGGCGGCGATGGCCAGATCGAAATACCAGGCCGCTTCCGCGTGCAGGTCGGCCTGGTCCAGGGCCGCCTTCACCGCACGATCCCAGCCCGGCGCGAGCCTGGCATCGGCATGCAGCAACAACAGCCAGGGGCAATGGCTGCTCGCCACCCCCTGGGCCAGCTGCCGGCCCCGGCCGGGGGGACTGGCCTGCACCGCCGCCCCCGCCAGGGCGGCCACCCGGGCGGTGGCGTCGTCGCTGGCACCATCGACCACCACAATCTCCCCCACCAGCTGGGGAGCGGCGGCCAGGTCGGCGAGCAACAGCGGCAAACGCGGCGCCTCATTGCGCGCAGCGATCACCACGGCGATCGGCGGAGACCTCAGCGCCACGGCCGCAGATCCGTGGCCCAGTCGAGATCGGACCGGGGCGCCAGCAGCGCCGGCTCCAACCCCAGCCGGTCCATCGCCACGAGGGTTTGCGCGAGCACGCGCGGGGTACCCCAGGCGATGCCCGCCATCAGCTCGGGCTGCGGCTGGCGCAGCCCGAGCAGCCAGTAGCCCCCATCGCAGGCCGGGCCGAGCACCGCCGGACAACGCTCCAGGGCCGCAAAGGCCGCCGCCAGGTCGCGGCCGTCCAAATGGGGCAGGTCACTGCCGATCAGCACCACCCGCCGGGCCCCGGTGCGGAATGCCAGGCAAATCTGGCGCTGCATCCGCACACCCAGCCCACCGCCCCCCTGCAGCCGGACGCGGTCTGCGCCCAGGGTGTGACCCCAGCGGCGGGCGGCCCGACCCGCCAATCCATCCACCGCGAGCACCAACGCAAAGTCCAGGCGACGGCGCTCGCCGCGGGCCACCGCCAGGGTGTGGCCGGTGAGTCGGCCCTGGATCCGGGCCGCCGCCGCCGCACCCAGGGAACCCGCCAGACGACGCTTACAGCGCCCCGGGGCGGGCCAGCGTGCCATCACGATCAGCTGGCTGCCAGCGGGTTGGCCCATCCCCACCCTCACCCCTGGCGGGGCAGTTCGGCCGGCTTCAGCTCCAGGGTCAGCCGCGCGCTCCCGCGGCGCAGCGACACCGCCAGGGGCTGCCCGACGCGACCCTGATCCACCGCCAGCTGCACCTCGGAAGGGTTCTTCACCGCCTTGCCCCCCACCTGATCGATCAGGTCGCAGGGCTTGAGGCCGCCGTTGGCGGCCGGGCTGCCGGGCATCACCTCCACCACCACCACGCCATTCACTTCCGGTAGGCGGCACTCATCGGTGCTGGCATTGATCTCCCGGGCCAGCTGCGGCGTGAGGGCCTGCAGGCGCACGCCGATGTAGGGGTGACTGGCAGATCCTTTCTCCAGGATCTGCGCCGCGATCTGGCGGGCCACATTGATCGGGATCGCGAAGCTCAGACCAGCCCCTGGGGCCTGGCGAATCGCCGTGTTGATGCCGATCACCTGACCGCGGTCATTAATGAGTGGTCCACCGCTGTTGCCGGGATTGACGGCCGCATCGGTCTGGATGTAGGGCACCCGCTGGCCCTCGCCCACTGCATTGGTGCGCTGGATGGCGCTGATGATCCCCGCGGTCACCGTGTTGTCGAGGCCGAGGGGGTTGCCGATGGCAATGGCCCACTCGCCAGGCCGCACCTTGGCGGAATCACCGAGGGGGGCCACCGGCAACTTGGAGGCCACCACCTTCACCACAGCCACATCGGTGAGGGGATCGCTGCCCAGCACCTTGCCGTTGAAGCTGCGGCCATCGGGCAGGGTGACCGTCACCTCGCTGGCCCCCTCCACCACGTGGGCATTGGTGAGCAGCACGCCGTCGGAGCGGGTGATGAAGCCCGAGCCCTGACCCTGCTGCTGCTGGATCGTGGGCCCCCGGCCGAACAGCCCGCCGAGGGGGTTCACCAGGCGTTTGACGGTGTCGATGCGCACCACCGCCGGCCCCACCTTGGCCACCGCATCAACGATCAAGGTGTTGCCCTGCTGCAGCGGCGGCGCGGGGGCCGCATCGCTGATCGGCGTCTGGGGGCCGGAGCGACCCGGCAGACCGGGCAGGCCCTGGCTGCAACCCACCAGCAGCAGCGCGACGGGGGCAATCAGCGCGGCTCGGCAAGGGGGGAGAAGGCGCGGCATAGGGGGGGCGTGGGGCCAGGTCGGAATCCGTTTCATTAAAGACGGCCCCGCCGCAAAGCCACGCGTAGATTCGGCATCGATGAAACGGCGCGCTCGGTGCAGCAGGGATTGGTGCAGCAGTCCACGCAGCAGGGAGACGAGCTGTGGCACCAGGTTCAGCAGGCCCTCCAGGCCAACCTCAGCAAACCCACCTTCGAGACCTGGATCCGCCCTGCCCGCTGTGAGGGTTTCAGTGCCAATCAGCTGCAGCTCGAGGCCCCTAACAGCTTTGCCTGCGGCTGGCTGCGCAAGAACTACCTCGGCACGATTGAGGCGGTGGCCAGCGAGATCGCCGGCCGGCCGGTGCAGGTGCTGGTCAGCGCCGCCAGCAGCGATGACGTCATCGCCCCCACTGGCAATGGAACCCATGGGTCCGGCGCCCCCGTGATCTCCGCCGGGCCGCCCGCCACGTCCCGCGCCACGGGTGAAACGCCCCGCAAATTGGCGCCGGGCCTCAACCCCCGCTATGTGTTCAACCGCTTTGTGGTGGGCCCCAACAGCCGCATGGCCCACGCCGCCGCCCTGGCGGTGGCCGAGGCCCCAGGCCGGGAATTCAACCCGCTGTTTCTCTGCGGTGGTGTGGGGCTGGGCAAGACCCACCTGATGCAGGCGATCGGCCACTACCGGCTGGAGATCAACCCCGAGGCGCGGGTGTTCTACGTGAGCACCGAAACCTTCACCAACGACCTGATCCAGGCCATCCGCAAGGACGGCATGCAGGCCTTCCGCGACCGCTACCGCGCCGCCGATCTGATCCTGGTCGACGACATCCAGTTCATCGAAGGCAAGGAGTACACCCAGGAGGAGTTCTTCCACACCTTCAACGCCCTGCACGAGGCGGGCCGCCAGATCGTGATCGCCTCCGACCGGCCCCCCAGCCAGATCCCCCGGCTGCAGGAGCGGCTGATCTCCCGCTTCTCGATGGGTCTGATCGCCGACATCCAGGCTCCGGATCTGGAAACCCGCATGGCGATCCTGCACAAGAAGGCCGAGCAGGAGCAGATGGTGCTGCCCCGCGACCTGATCCAGTTCATTGCCGGCCGCTTCACCTCCAACATCCGTGAGCTCGAAGGCGCGCTCACCCGGGCCGTGGCTTTCGCATCGATCACCGGTCTGCCGATGACGGTGGAGTCGGTGGCGCCGATGCTCGATCCCGCCGGCGGCGATGTGGAGGTCAAACCCAGCCAGGTGATGGACAAGGTGTCAGAGGTATTCGGCGTCGGCGTCGAGGAGATGTGCAGTGCCAGCCGCAAGCGGGCCGTGAGTCAGGCCCGCCAGGTGGGGATGTATCTGATGCGCCAGAGCACCAACCTCAGCCTGCCGCGCATCGGCGAAGCCTTCGGCGGCAAGGATCACTCCACAGTGATGTATGCCGTGGAGCAGATCGACCGCAAACTCAACAGCGATCCCGCCCTCTCCCGCCAGGTGCAGCAGGTGCGCGACCTGCTGCAGATCGATTCCCGCAAGCGGCGCTGACGCCCACCCGTCTGGGCACCAGCCTCAGCGGCAGCCCTGCACCGAGATGCGGTAGCTGAAGCCCAGGGCAGCAGGGTCGTTGCTGGCACCCACCTTGAAATTCATCTGGGTGGCCTGCTTTCCGGGCACAGCCGCAAAGGGGCCGAACATCTTGCCAGTGCCCATCGGCGGATTCATCAGGGTGCTGAACAGCTGCAGGTTGGAGCCATCGCTGAATTTCATGTAGCCCTCAACCGGATACTGCGCCTTGGCATCCGAAGAGTTGGCCGTGAAGAAGAACTTGTAGCTGGTGTAGGGCTGGGTGATGAAGAAATCGGTGTTCCAGTTGGTCTTGCCGATCATCTTGCCGCGCCCCACCGACTTGGAGACGATCGGCGAGGTGCCGTTGCCGCCCACGGGCTGCAGAAAGGTGCAGGTGGGTGCGGCACTGGCGCCCAAGCCTGCGAAACCAAAGCCAAAGCCCAGGCTGAGGCCGAGGACCAGGCGGGCGGCTTGAAAAGATGGGGTCATGGGATCGGAGTAGACCCGCCAGACCTTAGGTGAGGGGCCGGGCGGGATCGAGCCCCTCCACTTCACCGGCAAACACGCGGCTGGCGGTGATGTCGTCAGCCTCGATGGTCATCAGATCGAGCTTGGTGAGCGGGCTGCCCATGCGGCTGAACAGCCGGTTGGCCTGGCGCATCCGCGCCCGGTCGATGGCGTTGCGGATGGAGCGGGCGTTGGCAAAAAAGGGCAACTGCATGCGCCGCTGGATGTAGTCGGCAAAGGCGGCGGCGGCCTCCTCGCTGAAACGATAGTTTTCAGCTGCCAGAATCAACTGGGCAATAGCTAACAATTCAGTAGCGCTGTAGTCGGGAAAATCGATGTGGTTGGCCACCCGCGAGGAGAGCCCTGGATTGGACTGATAAAAGATGTCCATGCGGTCTTTGTAGCCGGCAAAGATCACCACCAGGTCGTCGCGGTTGCTCTCCATCACCTGCAGCAGGATTTCAATCGCCTCGGCGCCATAGTCGCGCTCATTCTCCGGGCGATAGAGGTAGTAAGCCTCATCAATGAACAACACACCACCCATCGCTTTTTTGAGCACCTCACGGGTTTTGGGAGCGGTATGACCGATGTACTGACCCACCAGGTCGTCGCGGGTGGCGGTCACCACGTGGCCTTTGCGCACGTAGCCCAGCCCGTGCAGGATCTTGCTCATCCGGGCGGCCACGGTCGTTTTGCCGGTGCCGGGCCGCCCGGTGAAGGACATGTGCAGGCTGGGCGGGGTGGTCTCCAGCCCCACCTGCTGACGGGCACGATCCACCACCAACAGGGCGGCGATCTCGCGGATACGGGCCTTGACGGGCCGCAGACCGATCAGCTCCCGATCGAGCTGGTCGAGCATCTCCTGAATCCCGGCACCCTCATAGGCCAACTGCAGGTCGATGGTGGTGTCATCAGCAGGAAACGTCAAAGGATCAGGGCATCAATGGCAGCGGTGAAGGCCCAATCCACATCCCCGATGGGAGCCTCTTCTGCATCGGCTCTGACGGTGAGGTTCACGTAGGTGCGGCCAAAGCTGATATCGGGGAAGCGTTGCTGCTGCTCGCAAAGGGCATTCAGGCGCTCGAGAAAATCGCGGGTGGTGGCGTAATCGCCGAATTCAACCCGCCGTTCCAGCCGTTCGGCCTGTTCGGGTTTGGGGCGCGGCGTCCAGGGTTGGTCCATGGGTTCAGGCTACGGGAACTGGGTGGTGGTCAAACCAGGCAATCCGTGCGGGCCGTCGCCAGCCTTGCGGCCCAGCTGGCCGCATAGGCACGGTTGGCTGCCTGCTCGGCAGGATCCACGCTGGTGAGCGGATGCGGGAAGGTGCCGCGGATGGCGGCGTTGGTGACGCAGAACATCGACTTCTGGAAGCTCATGCAGATCTTGACCCGCACATCCCCTTCGCCCCGGGTGCGCTCTCGGTACCACTGATGCAACCGTTCGGGCAGGTGGCGGAACATGTCCTGCATCAGCAGGCTTGGTGGAATGCCGGCGCCCATGCTGGGCAAGGGGTCGGCGAACAGGGCGCCGTAGGCGAACTGGGCCTGGTCGGGGGAAATCTGCTGGGCCTGGGCGTTGAAGCTGACCGTACCCAGGAACGGCATGCCCCGCAGGAACACGGCCTCCACGTAGGGGACAGCCACATCCACCAGGAAGGTGAGCCCAGCCTCCGGCGGCAACACCCACAGGTACTCGCCGGCCACGTCCACCCCATAGGTGATCGGGTTGGCGGCGGCCGCCACCAGGCCATCCTTGATGAACTCCACCACCGCCTCGATGGTGCGGACCTGGCCGGTGGCCTCGGCCCGGGCCAGATCAAGAAACAGATCGCTCATCACCCGCCAGAACTGACCGAGGGCGTGGGTGGTGGCAGCGGTGCGAATCAGTTCCGGCAGAAAGCCAGGGAACAGGGGATGAAGCAGCGCCAGCAGGGGGTCGCGGCGGATCTTACGACGAATGATCGCCGCACAATGAGTGGCGAAGGCCTCGGAATCCAGGTAGGCATCGAGACCGCCGGTGCCATGCCAGAGCATGGACTTCATGCAGTATTCGGCGTATTCAAAGTTGATGCGATCGTGAATCAGATGGCGCCAGATCTTGCCGGGGCTGGTGTCGCCGTCGAGATACTTGAACAGTGGGAAAGGAAGCAGAAATTGCTGCTCCGCCTGGAAGATCAGATTGATGCTGTAAGCATCGAGCACCTCTCCATAGCTCTTGAGCACATCCACCACCTCGATCAGATGATCGGGGGTGTCAGCCAGCAGCGTGTGGCCATCCAGCAACTGCTGTTCGAGGGCGGTGGGGCTGGGCATGCCGCCGGCATGGACCAGTTCAGCAGAAATGACCGGCATCAGCCAATCCCCCCAAGCTGCAGGGCCGACACCAGCGCGGGTAACTGGGCCATGGCCGTACTGGCAGCCTCACTCAAGCGCCCCAGGCCGGCGGGCACCAGACCGATGGCCACCACCGCCACAGCCAGGGCCATGGCGGGAATGGTTTCGCGCGGAGCGACGGCCGCCAACCGCACATCGAGCCGGCGATGGGGGATCGGATCGATCGCGGGGGTCACCGCAAGCCTGCCGAAGAAGGCCCGGTTCACCAGCAGCAGGAAATAGACCGCCGTCAGCCCCGAGCCCACCATCGAGAGCAGGGTGGCAAGGGGATAGGTGGTGATGCTGCCGCGGAACACCATGAATTCGGAAATGAAGCCCGCCATCCCCGGCATACCGGCACTGGCCATAACGCCCAGGATCATCAGCGTGCCGGTGAAGGGCAAACCCCGCTCAGGATTGAGCAGGCCATGCAGAACCGTCAGGTCGCGGGTGCCGGTCTTGCGATACACGATGCCGACCAAAAGAAAAAGCAGGGCGGAGATCAGACCGTGAGCCACCATCTGGAACACCGAGCCCAGGATCGCGACCGGGGTGGCCGCCGCCGCCGCCAGCAGGATGTAGCCCATGTGACCCACCGAGCTGTAGGCCACCATCCGCTTCATGTCCTGCTGGGCAATCGCCGCCAACGAGCCGAACAGCACCGATACCGCCGCCCAGATCGCCAGGCCTGGCGCCAGCAGCGCCCAGGCCTCGGGGAACAGGCCCATGCAGAAGCGCAGGAGGCCATAGGTGCCCAGCTTCAGCAACACCCCCGCCAGGAGAACCGACACGGGCGTGGAGGCCTGGGTGTGAGCATCGGGCAGCCAGTTGTGGAAGGGAAACAGCGGCACCTTGATGCCAAAGCCCACCAGCAGGGCTCCGAGCAGCACCAACTGGCTACCCATCGCCAAGCGCTCACTGGTGATCGGGGTGATGCTGAAATCCACCGTGCCGGTGAACAGGGCAAGCCCCAGGAAGGCCCCCAGGATCAACATGCCCGAGACCGCTGTGAAGATCAGAAATTTGGTGGCGGCGTAGGCCCGGTTCGCCCCGCCCCAGATGCTGATCAGGAACCAGAGTGGAATCAGCTCGAGCTCATAGAACAGGAAGAACAGCAGCAGGTTTTCGGCCAGGAAAGCCCCGTTGACGGCCCCGCTGATCACCAACAGCAGGGCGAAATAAACCCGAGGCCGCTTGTCGATGTCGCGGGTGCAGATCGCCGAAACAAGGGTGAGGGCTCCGTTGATCAACACCAGCGGCAAGGAGAGCCCGTCAACGCCGAGCCTGTACTCCAACCCAAGGCTGTCGACCCAGGGGATCGACTCCTGGAGCTGCATGGCGCTGCTGCCGGTGTCGAAGCGCGCCAGCACCACCAGACTCCAGATCAACTGGAGCCCGAGCACCACCAGTGCCACGATGCGCATGCGGCCCTCGGCCGGTCGGCCGGGCCAGAGGGCCAGCACCAGGGCCCCGGCAAAGGGGATCAGCAGAAGCAGGCTCAGCATGGGGTGCTCCTCATCCGTGCAACCACTGCAGCGAGGTGAGAAGCAGCACAATCGCCACGATCACCGTAAGCAGGTAGGTCTGCAACTGGCCGCTCACGCCAAGCTTGAGGCCCTCGGCGCTGGACAGGGAGAGGCGACCGATACCGTTGACCAGGCCATTCACCAGGATCTGATCGATCCAGTTGCTCAGCCGGGCAAGGCTGGCCACCGCCGCCACGATCGTCACCCGGTAGATGCGCTCTGTGTAGAAGTCGAAGGCCAGGAGGTCCTGCAGCCGGCGCAGGGGCTGGATCGTGGAACGCGACCCAAAGGCATTGAGGGGAACCAGCGATCCCACCAGAACCCCGACAACACCACTGCTGACGACAGCCGCGGCTAACCCAAGGGGGAAAGAGCCAAGGCCGGGCACCGGATCGAAGCGGGCCATCAGGGCGGGAAACAGGGCCACCAGCACCGAAAGGCTCACCATCGGCAAGGCCATCAGCCAGTTGACCTCGGGGGCCCGCTTGGTCTTGGGCATGGGGGAGCCCATGAACACCTGACGGAAGACGCGGGTGAGATTGAAGGCCGTCAGTGCATTGGTGACCAGAACCACGGCCCCGAAGAACGGGCTGATGCGGCCCAGGGCTTCCACCAGCAGACCGAAACACCAGAAACAGCCCAGGGGCAGCAACCCAACCAGGCCAGCGGCTCCCACCAGATAGGCGGTGGTGGTGGCCGGCATGCGGGAGCCGAGGCCACCCAGCTCGGTGAGGTCCTGGCAACTGGTGGTGGCGATGACGCTGCCCACACTCATGAACAGCAGGGCCTTGGCCAGGCCATGGGCGAACAGCAGCAACAGGGCTATTGCCGGCTGCTGCAGGGCAATGGCAATGAAGACCAGACCGAGATAGGAGGTGGTGGAATAGGAAAAAGCCCGTTTGATGTCCACCTGGGCGATGGCCACCAGGGCACCCGCCACCGCGCTGATCGTGCCGACGACGAGCAGAACATCCACCGCCAGGGATGAGAAGCGCAGCAGCGGCATCACCTTGAGCAGCACCAGGGCCCCGGCGGTCACCACCACCGAGTTGCGCAGGATCGAGGCGGGGTTGGGACCCTCCATCGCCTCGTCGAGCCACAGGTGCATCGGAAACTGGGCGCACTTGCCCATCGGACCGGCGATCAAACCGAGACCCAGAAGGGTTCCAGCCAAAGGGCTGAGCACTCCGCTGGCACGGGCATCCGCGGCCCAGGCATAGAGATCGTCGAACTCCATCGAGCCCGCCCAGGCGGAGAGGGCCACCACGCCCATCAGCAGCAGCACATCGCCCACCCGCTTGGTGAGGAAGGCGTCGCGGGCGGCGGTCACCACCAGGGGCTGGGCGTACCAGAAGCCCACCAGCAGATAGGTGGAGAGGGTGAGCATCTCCAGCAGGAAATAGCTCATGAACAGGTTGCTGCTCAACACCACGCCAGCCAGTGCACCCTCAAAGAAGCCCACCAGGGCATAAAAGCGGGCCAGGGCCCACTCCTTGTCGAGGTAGCCCAGAGCGAACACCTGGCCCAGCAGGCTCAGGCCGGTGACCAGCTCCAGGGCCGCCAGGTTGGTGAGGGAGAGATCGAAGCCGATGCGAAGGTTGAGATCGGCCGCCTGGAACCAGGAGTAGTCGAGGTGCTGGGGGCCGAGAATCCAGATCTCCTGAAGGATCAGCGTGCCATGCACGACCGCCAGCAGGGTGACGAGCAGGTTGAGGTAAGCCGCAGGCCTGGGCCCCTGGCGCTTGATCCAGCCCGCGGCCCACGGCAGCGACAACACCATGCCACTGAACCCATACAGGGGCAGCAACCAGGCCAGCTGGATCGGAATTGGCAGGGAGGGAGCGAACAAGAAGGGAGGACCTCGGTCGGCAGCGTTCGGGACGAACAGATCGGCCGGCGACGGACTCTAAGCAGTCGTCCCGGCACTTCGATCGCGCAACCGCACGGACGACGCAGAATGTGCCAATCGATCAGAAGGTGGCCCGATCCAGCCAGGGCTGGCGCATCGCGCCCAGGCTGCGCAGCCAGGCGCCCAGATCCTCACCGTGGAGTTGCTCGTCCGACCAGAGGCCACGAAAGAAAGCCTCGCTGTTGCCGTCACCCACCAGGACACAGAAGCGGACGGCCTCGGCGTAATGGTGGATCAGGTCGGTTTCCATAGCAAGGTTGAGCCGCAGCAAACCGACCAGATCGGAGGCGTGGGCAACGGGCCGCAGCTGGGACGCGGCCGGTGCCACACCCAGCGCCAGCATCCGCTGGATGAGGCGCTCGGCGTGTTGGAGTTCCTCCACGGTTTCGCGGCGAAAGCGTTCAGCGGCATCACCATCGCCCCAGAGCTCCACGAGGGAGGCCTGGGTCATGTACTGCTGAACGGCAGAGAGCTCAAGGCTCAGGGCGCGACCGAGATAACCCAGGACGCGCGGATGAACGGCGCCCATGGGGATCAGAGACGGCGGGTGGCAGCGGTGGCGATCAGAGCGGGCTCCACTTCGCTGTGGGGGCGGGCAATGATGTGGGCGGCAACCAGGCCATCACCCACGCGCTCACAGGCATCGGCACCGGCGCGCACAGCGGCGTTCACAGCACCGGTTTCGCCACGCACCATCACGGTCACATAGCCACCACCAACGAATTCACGGGCGATCAGGGTGACCTCAGCAGCCTTGGTCATGGCGTCGGCGGCTTCGATCGCCGGCACCAGGCCACGGGTTTCGATCATGCCGAGGGCGATGCCCTGAATAGAAGGAGCCATGGCGTTGCTGCGCGAAGGAGTGGTGGGGGGTTTGGTGCCGGCGCCACGGCCGGCGCTCCCGGAACGGGAGCCAGCCGAAGTGGCACTGGAGCGGCGCGTGGTGCTGGTGGCACGGGGCGCTGCCTTGGCGGCCGGCTTGGCCGCCGCCACCGGCAGTGCCTTAGGGGCAGCTGCGGGTGCGGCCGAACCGGCCGCACCCGCTCCCGTCGCCGGCGTGGCGCTGGCTGCCGCAGCCGCCGGGGGGGCGGAGTTGGCAGCGGACGCCGCGCTGGGAGTGGGTCGGGGAGTGGGGGTGGCCATGGCTCAGGGGTGTGGGGGCTGGTGAGAAGGCAGGACGAACGGATCGCGAGCGATCCAAAACGCCCTAACCGTCGGGCTCCCAGAAATCAATGATTCCTCCGATCGTCAGATCGGTCTGCACCTCAGGGTTTCCGCAGGCGAAACGGGCTGCAGAGCCGCTGGCGGTGAACACCCAGTTACCGGGTGAGGCGCCAACCGGGTCAACAGCCACACTGAGCTTGCCCTTGGCGGTGCGCAGCACGCGCAGGTTGGAGTGGTCGAGGCCAGGCACGCGTTGGGTGCACACCAGCGATCCGGTGACCTGCATGATCTCCATTACTTGGAGCCTCCAGCTGGAGCTGTGGCGGGGGCTTTGCCGGCATCCGGGTCCCAGTGGTCAATGATGCCAACGATGGTCAGGTCGCTCGGATAGGACTTGCTGCCGGCAGCTTCTCGGGCAGCCGAGCTGCCGACACAGATCACCCAGTCGCCGGGAATGCAGCCGACCGCATCAACCGCAACTTTCTGGGTGCTGCCATCAAGCACGACCTGCAGGTGCTTGTGTTCGAAGTCGGGAATGCGGTTGGTGGAGACCAGTGGCTTGACCACCTTGCAGATCAACATGTCAGTGCCCTCCTCCGCTCGCGAATGTGATGGTGGAACCTACCGCTTCGGCAGGGGTGTAGCGGTCCTGGTCCCGCACGGTCAGCAGGGCATGCAGCAGGCCCTGCTGGAAGAGCTCGGGGTAGCGGTTTTCCATGGCCGCCTGAACTCTCTGGCAGTGGCGGATGGCACGCTCACGGGCTCCGGGAACCTGGCCGTTGTAGTCGAAGCGCACCACCACAGGGACCGGCAGCCCACGGGACACATTCAGGCCCTTGAAGATCTTGACGCCGACGTCCAGATCAGGCGCCCCCTCCTCCACCGTGTCCATGTAGGCGAAATAGGTGAGGTTGCGCAGGTGGATCTCCTTGAAGCCGATGCCCACGCCAATGAAGCGCTCCGCATGACCGGCATCGGCATAGCTACCGCCATGCACCTGACGCACGTAGTCGATCTGGGAGAGGTTGTGCTCCAGCAACCGACTCACCAGGCGCACCATGCCTGGATCGGGGCTGCTGGCAGCTGCCTGCTCGACCATCGCCTGGATGCGGGCGCGACCCTCATCGGCGTTGAGTTGGCGGGTGGCGTCGTAGACAGCCTGCGCATCCAACCAGCGCTCCAGGTTGGTGCTGCCATCCATCCCGGGCACATGCAAGCGGATGGCGTCGGTGTCGGTATCGATGCCCATCAACAGCAGATCGACCGATGCTCCACAGCAGAAGCTGTTTTCGACAGCCTGCTGAAAATCCTTGAGGCGCGAGAGGCCGCAGCTGGCGGCCAGGCCATCGTTGCTGGCGTGGGCTGCGCAACCTTCGTGCTGAGGATCCTTCGAACTGAAGTGATACAGCACCACTTTGAGGTAGCGCGTGTCGGCATGGGCGGGGTTGGGCAGCCCTTCGCGATAGCGGCGGTGCTCGGTCTTGACCCAGCGGTTCACCGTGTTTTCCACATCGAACAGGGCACCTGCATGGGGGCGCCGCCGCACCGAACTGAAGGGCACCCGGAGGGCATAGGCCACGGCATGGGCCAGACGCCCGTCGGCGCAGGGGGTGATGTCGAGCAGGTGGAAGCCGCAGGACAACAAGAAATCGTTGAAGGCCTCAGCTGAACCGCTTCCGGGTTTGCCCTGGAGTGGATCGAGCTGAAAAAAAGCATCGCTGGTGTGCTCGTAGGTCTCGAACACGCACCACGCAAAAAGCGTGCGCATGTCCAGCTGGCTGACCCAGGCCGTCTCCAGGATCGGCAAAGGCAGCTCAAACCCAAGCTCAGCCTGGGCCAGTCGCTGGGCCTGCTCAATGAAATCGGCCTCGTGTTGCAGGGCCGAGAGGCGCTTGAGCACCGGCACGATCCGGTCGAAAGCCCCTTTCACGTGCTGGTCGTAGGCCTGCAGAGCCGCATTTCCCTGGCGATCACTGAGGGGGTGCAGACCCACCGAATCTGCGGCCCGAGTGCGAGCGCCCAAGCTGCCGGAGCCCAGGCTGCCACCGCCCTGCTGGAGGGAGGCTTCGCTTGCGGCCGCCGCGCCTGGACGGCGGCGGGGAGCCGTCGGAGCCAGAGGACGATATGGAGTGGCGAGCGGGCGTCGGGGCATCAGGGGTTCAGCCGCGGGCCCCGCCGGAGACGGTGATCAGGGAACCGGCGGTGGTGTTGCCGCTGGAGCCAGTGACACGACAGACGGGTTCGGGGCGCTCCTCGTTGCGCTTGGCCTGAAAGACGGGCATGGCAGCCATCGGACCCGGACGGGTGGGATTGCGACGGCGGGCGGAAACACCCTCCGTGCCGGTGACCCGCTCACCACGATCCCAGTCATCGCCGGTGATCTTCAGACCAGCGGAGATACCCTCACCGGTGACCCGGGAGGTGGGGCGTGCATCCTCATCGACGCTCACGGGAGCTTCGATCGGAGCACGCTGAATCGGGCTGCGCTGCATGAGGCTGCGCTCCATCAGACCGCGCTCAATGGGACCGCGGGAGAGCTGGGTGGCGCTGCGGTCGAAGCGGAACTGCTCGGTGCCGGTGACTTTGTCACCGGCCATGTCAAAAGGGCCGGTAATCCTGCTCCCTTGCTCGTAGCTGGTTCCAGTGACAGCGCCAGTGCGCTCCCGACCGACCTGGGCAGCGCGGGCCGGTGACTGAATACTGAACTCCTGCCAGGGCTGAGCACCAGCCAGGGGTTGAGGAAAATCAGGGTCATGGCCGGCGGCTGCACCGCAGGCTTCCACCAGCTGATCGTTGCCGATGTAAGGGGTGCCTGTCACAGCCTCACAGGCGCCGCGCTCGGCACCTGTCATCACACCACCAATGCCCGGCTGGATGCCGCTCATGCGGTTGGCACCGCGCATGGGGGTGCGCTGGCGAATCTCCGAGACGGCCTTGCCGCTGCAGAAGTCTCCGGCCTGCTCCAGGCCGGCATAAGGGGTGCCGGTCACGACCTTGCAGGTGCCGGGCTCATCGCCGGTCACATTGGTGGAACGGCCGGTGCGGGTGCCGCTCACCACCTGGGCCTTGTTGGTGACGCTGAAGCCCACCTTGGGAGCCTCAGGGGCAGGGGTGGTGCCGCAGAAATCGGCGTATTGCTGGCTGCCGACGTATTCATCGCCAGTCACGAGACGGCAGCTGCCGGGCTCGTCGCCGGTGACGTGCTCACTACGTCCCACATGGGTGCCGGTGATGCCGGTGCCCCGCAGGGTGTGCAGGCTGGCCACCTTGGTGGGTGCCCGACCGATCACCTGGCTCTGGTCGGCTACGTATTGGGAACCGGTGAGCTGCCTGCCGGAGCCCGGCTCGTCGCCAGTCACCTTGCTGGAGCGACCCACCATCACGCCGGAGACGGCCTGGCCGCCCTGGGTCTGGCTGCGCCCGACCTTGCGGGGACTGGGGCTGACGCCACCGCAGTAGGCCGTGGACTGGTTGGCGGACACGTATTCGGTGCCGGTGACGTTCTTGCAGGTGCCGGGCTCATCGCCGGTCACCTTCTCGGAGCGACCGACCTCATTGCCGGTGACGCGATTGCCATGGCTGGTGGCGCTGACGCGCACCTTGGCGGGCTGGGTGGCCACGGGACCGCTCTGGCAGAAGGTCTGGAAGACTTCGGCTCCGAGGTATTCGGTGCCGGTGATGGCGCGGCAGGTGGCCGCTTCATTGCCAGTGGTCTTGGGCGAGCGGTTGGCCTGGGTGCCGGTGACCACCTGACCGGAGCTGGTCTCACTCACACCCACCTTCCAATGGGCGTCAACGGCAGCGGCAGCCTGCCTGGCTCCGTGACGGTTGGGGCCGGAGGGACGGGTGCCGCCGCTACGGCTGGTGCCGGCGCTGCCGACCTTGGCGCGCAACTCGCGCACTTTCTGGGAGAGCTCGCGGGCACTCATGTCCGGGTTGCCCTGGCGGGACACGGAAGCAGCCGTGGTGCTCCGGGGGGCATTGGCCGACTTGCCGCGCTTGGAGAGAGCTTCGCGGCGCGCGAGCACGAGGGCGCGACTGGGATCGCGTTGGGCGGATCGCTTGGGGGTGGAGCGACGATCAGCACCCTGAGCGCCTCGGCTGCTGAGACTCGACAGGGCCGGGGTAGCGGCGACACGAGCGCGCGATTCACCCTGGCACTTGCAGGGTGCGGGAGCGCTGCTGGATTCAGCCGCGGGAGCCTGAACCTTGGGGGCGGACTTGGCGAGATCGGTGCGGGTGCGATCGCTGGAGGTGTCAGCCCGCTTACCGCGCTTGGCGAGAGCTTCGCGGCGGGCGAGCACCAGATCTCGGCTGGGGTTGGCGATGGGCCGTACCTGGGTGCTGCGGCTGGAGGCCGAAGGGGCCGAAAGAGTGCGCGTGGGTGTCGCCGCAGAGGGTCGCTGTGCAGCAGCTCTCTGTGCAGTCGAGGGGACCGTCACTGCGGCAGGTGGGGAGTCAGCCGGAGCAGCGGCAGTGCGGGTCGGACGCGCATCGGCCAACGAGCGCACACGGCTCGGGCCCGACGTGAACCGGCTTGCGGCTTTCTTGCCGCCGTTGGTGAGGGCCTTGCGGCGCTCCAAAGCTGCTTCCCGGCTGGATGTGCTGGCCATGTCCGCCCGTCGAATGGAATATCTGAAAAGGTGCCGATCCGCCCGCAGCGCGGACAGATCAGCGAAAAGAGGTGGGGTTCCGCCTTCAGCGAGAACCCCGGAGGGGCCGACGATCAGCGGCCTTCAAACACCACGAAGCAAGAACCCTGGCTTTGGGTGTATGCGTCGTAACCCACGAGACGCACGTGGTGGTCGGGGTAAGCGCGGTGGCAAGCCTCCAGCTCACTCACGATCACGCCCAGGTCCTTCTCGCCGAAGAAGGGCAGCTTCCAATAAGACCAATAGGTGGCCATGGAGTTGCTGGGATGGACGTGCTCAACGAGCGGGCTCCAACCCTGGGCAATGATGTAAGCAATTTGGTCGTAGATCTCGTCCTGGGTCATCGGCGGGAGGAAGCCGAAGGTCTCCAGGGTGGCGACTGTTTGATAGTCACCCACGGTGCTCTTGAAAGGCATGGGGATCCTGTTGTGGATGGAATGGTTGAATCCTGGTCGTCAGGATTCGGATCGCGTTCGTTGAAACATTCAGGGCAGGAATGGGGCGACTGGCGTGCCGGTCACCAACCATTCCCGACCGGAAATTTTCAGTTGACGTCGAGCTTGTCGACGGTGTCGAACTCGAACTTGATTTCCTTCCAGGTCTCCAGGGCGATCGCCAGCTCGGGGCTGTGCTTCGCAGCTTCCAGAAGGATGTCGCGGCCTTCGCGCTCGATCTCACGACCGGCGTTACGGGCCTTGACGCAGGCCTCAAGAGCCACCCGGTTGGCAGCAGCGCCAGCGGCGGAACCCCAGGGGTGACCGTGGGTACCACCACCGAACTGCAGCACCGAGTCGTCGCCAAAGATGGCCACGAGGGCAGGCATGTGCCAAACGTGGATACCACCGGAGGCCACGGCGAACACGCCGCCCATGGAACCCCAGTCCTGGTCGAAGAAGTTGCCGCGGCTGCGATCTTCGGGAACGAAGGATTCACGCAGCTGGTCGATGTAGCCGAGGGTCGACTGACGGTCGCCTTCCAGCTTGCCGACCACGGTGCCGGTGTGCAGCTGGTCACCACCGGAGAGACGAAGGCACTTGGCCAGCACGCGGAAGTGGATGCCGTGCTTGGGGTGACGGTCGATCACCGCGTGCATGGCGCGGTGAATGTGCAGCAGCATGCCGTTCTTACGGCACCACTTGGCCAGACCGGTATTCGCGGTGAAGCCACCGGTGATGTAGTCGTGCATGATGATGGGCTGGCCCAGTTCCTTGGCGAACTCGGCACGCTCATACATCTCCTCAGGAGTGGCGGCGGTGCAGTTGAGGTAGTGCCCCTTCTTCTCGCCGGTTTCCTGTTCAGACAGCTTCACAGCTTCGGCAACGAACTCGAAACGGTTCTGCCAGCGCTGGAAAGGCTGCGAGTTGATGTTCTCGTCGTCTTTGGTGAAGTCAAGACCACCGCGGAGGCACTCATACACCACCCGGCCGTAGTTCTTACCGCTCAGGCCGAGCTTCGGCTTGATGGTGCAACCCAGCAGGGGACGGCCATACTTGTTCATCCGGTCGCGCTCGACCTGGATGCCGTTCGGGGGACCCATGCAGGTCTTGATGAACGCCATCGGGAAGCGGATGTCTTCCAGACGCAGGTGGCGCAGGGCCTTGAAGCCGAACACGTTGCCGACCAGGGAGGTCAGCACGTTGGTGATGGAGCCTTCCTCGAACAGGTCGAGGGGATAGGCGATGAAGGCGTAGAAGGCTTCCTTGTCGCCAGGAACGTCTTCGATGCGGTAGCAGCGGCCTTTGTAGAAGTCGAGATCGGTGAGGAGCTCGGACCACACGGTGGACCAGGTGCCGGTGGAGGATTCAGCGGCCACAGCGGCAGCCACTTCTTCCTTGGGCACACCTTCCTGGCCGGTGCACTTGAAGCAGGCCAGCAGGTCGGTGTCGAGGGGGACGTAATCAGGAGTCCAATAGGTGTCGCGGTACTCCTTGACCCCGGCGTCGTACTTCTTGCTCATGGAGTTTCTCCGGTTGGGGCGGGTAAGGGAATGAAATCGATCAGCGCGTCAGGCGCCGAGCGGCTCAGTCCTTCTGGCCGGCGTAGTTGCCGTTGCCCAGAGCAGGCTCCACTTCCCGGTGAGGGCGAGCAATGATGTGAGCAGCAACGAGACCATCGCCCACGCGCTCGCAGGCGTCGGCGCCGGCGCGCACGGCTGCGTTCACAGCACCGGTTTCGCCGCGAACCATCACGGTGACGTAACCGCCGCCCACGAACTCACGACCGATGAGGCGCACTTCGGCGGCCTTGGTCATGGCGTCAGCCGCTTCGATCGCGGGGACCAGACCCCTGGTTTCGATCATGCCGAGGGCGATGCCCATGGATTCAGTTGCCATTACCTGCTCCTGGAGGAGGGATGGGATGTTCGCTCGCAACCATGGTCGCCAGCCAAACCCTCCGTCAAGCCATTTGGGGCCCTCGGGCCATCACCGTTACCTCGCCTTCAGATAAGCTGGCCTGATCAGTGCATCACAAAACGTTAGGGATTGCTTGGCAAACCAGTGCTGGTCAGGGTTTTCAGACAAGGGGCTCAGAGGGGCTCCGCATCGCACACGTAGGCCACCCCGCCGTAGTAGCTGAGCAGCGGCTGAATGCCCATGCGCAGCTTGGCCAGCAAGGCGGCCTCGCAGAAGACGATCACATGGGCGTTCGCCCCCAGACCACTGAAATCCAGTGCATCGGACACCAAGCCATGGGGTCCCTTGCCGGTCACGTGTTTGATCACGGAATACCCGGGCGCCCCGGCCGCGTCGATGGCCTTGAGCACCCCGTCGAGTTCCCGCTCACTGAGGATCAGATCCACACGTTTCATCGGTTCAGCCTGCAGCAGGGAGAAGGACGTTGATCAGGGCCATGTACAACGGAATTCCCACAATGATGTTGAAGGGAAAGGTGACCCCCAGCGCCGTTGAGATATAGAGACTGGGATTGGCCTCGGGCACCGTCATCCGCATCGCCGCGGGGACCGCGATGTAGGAGGCACTGGCACACAACACCACGAACAGCAGGCTGTTACCGGGGCTCAGCTGCAGGCCTCGGGCGATCAGGGCACCCACCAGGGCATTGCCCAGGGGCATCAGCACCGAAAAGGCGATCAGGAAGGTGCCGGCGCTGCGCAGATCGCTGAGTCGCTGGGCCGCCACGATGCCCATGTCGAGCAGAAAGAAACTCAGGGCGCCATAGAACAACTTGTCGCTGAAGGGGAGCATCTTGTCGACGCTGGCAGGGCTGTACGCCGCCACCAGCAGACCGATCACCAGGCTGCCCACCAGCAGAAACACCGAGCTGTTGAGGAAGGCTTCGTGCAACACCGAACCCCAGCGCATCGGCTGAGCCTCAGGCCGGTTCTGGGGGGCCGCCAGCTTCACCAGCAGCAGGCCGACAATGATGGCCGGCGACTCCATCAGGGCCAGTGCCGCCACCATGAAGCCATCGAAGGGCAGATGCTGGGTTTCCAGAAAACTTTCGGCGGTGATGAAGGTGACCGCGCTGATCGAGCCGTAGGTCGCGGCAATCGCGGCCGCGTTGAACCCATCGAAACGCACCCGCAACACCAGGAAGCTGGCGATCGGCACCAACAGCGACATGGCCACGGCGGCGGTGATCGTGGGAAGCACCTGGCCGCCCAGGCCGCTGTGCTGCAGCTCCAGCCCCCCCTTGAAGCCGATCGAAAGCAGGAGGTACAGCGAAAAGAGCTTCGGCAGGGGTGCCGGGATTTCGAGGTCGGAACCCACCAACACCGCCAGAACCCCGAGAAAAAAGAACAGCACCGGGGGGGTGAGCAGGTTCTGCAGGATCAGGCTTGACTCCATCCGCCGACACTCCCGCTCAAGCGCATTGGTGGGCACGGGGCCCACAGCAACGGTAGGCGTCCCGCCTTGCGACACAATGGCAAGCCCCGCTGACCCTGTGGATGCCGACCTTGGTGATCGCCAGCGGCAATCCCCACAAGGTGGCCGAAATCAGCGCCATGCTCGAGCTGGTCGAGCTGGAGGTCCGCCCCCAGCCACCGGGGCTGGAGATCGAGGAAACCGGCACGACCTATCTCGACAATGCCCGGCTCAAAGCCGAGGCCGTAGCCCGGCTCACGGGCCAGTGGGCACTGGCCGACGACTCCGGCATTGAGGTGGATGCGCTGGGCGGAGCCCCCGGCATCTACTCCGCCCGCTACGCCCCCACCGATCATGAACGCATCCACCGGCTCCTGAAGGAACTGGACGATTCGCTCTACCGCGGGGCCAGCTTCCGCACGGCGATGGTGCTGGCCGACCCCTCAGGCGCCACCCGGGCCGAGGCGGAGGGCATCTGCCGGGGCCAGATCCTGCGCGCAGCCCAGGGCCATGGGCCCGGCTACGACAGCCTCTTCTACGTGCGGGAGGCGGGCTGCTCCTACGCCCAGATGGGCGCCCACCTCAAGACCAAGCTGGGCAGTCGCGGCAAGGCAGCCCGCCTGCTGGCCCCCCAGCTACGCCAGTGGCTGCAGCTTCCCGGCTGAAGCCACTGGCCAGCAGACTGATTCAGCTGGCGCTGCTGTTGATGTGGTTGATCGCCCGCATCGCGGCGGCGGCGGCCTCCTCCACATCGCCCTCCCGTCCCGCCAGGGTCAGGCGTCCGAAGGCCCCCACCGCCTTCACATCCACCACGGTGATGTTGGAAGCCTTCTCGGCTTCATTGGCGGCGATCAGCACGTAGCCGGCCGGCTCCGTTTCGAGAATGAACATGCTCATACCCGCCTGGATCATCGATCCACGCCGGTTCTGGCGGTTGATCAGCACAGCGTGATCGGGAGTGATCGCGCGGATGATCTCGGTCCAGCTGACCTCACAGCGGCTGCGGCGCTCCACCCGGCTGCCGATGGCCTCCAGCACCACATCGCCGGAGTGGAGCACATTGCTCTGGTCGCGGTGATACAGCGCCAGGGAGCCGAAGGCGCGCTCCACGATCATCTGGCCGAGCCGCACCGTGCTGGCCTTGAGGGCGATATCCGTGACCCGGTGCACCGCCATGCCGGGGGACACCTCCAGCCAGAGGCAGGCGTCGCCGGGGATCGGCAGGAAGCCCTGGCTCACCGTGCCCATGTAGGCCGCCAGCTGGGGCTGCAGCGAGTCGAGAAAGACGTAGGTGCGCAGTTCAATGGACTGCACATGGCTCGACTGACGTGCCAGGCGGGAGCCTTCACTGTCGGTGGTGATCACACAGCTGGCCCCGGAGCTGTCGGGATCCACCTGGGTACCGGTGATCAGAGATCCGGATCGCGGCGAACCAAGGCCCTGCCTTGAAGCTCCCATACCGGTCGATGGGCCAGACAGACCCTCCCGTCGACGACGGGTCGCCAGGTCTTCTCGCGATGGCTGGCGGGCGGGCAAGGGAGTGTCCTTCGGGCAACTGCCCGTTCATCGGTGCAGCAGCGGCTGGATCTTAACCCTGTTGCCCTCCACCCCCTTGCCCATTGGGATGGAGCCGGTACCGTCCGGCCAACGTTGATGGGACGGGTTCATGGCCACCAGACGCAGCACTTCCAGCTCCCCAGCCAGCTCCCCCGCCAGCAGTACCACCAGCCGGGTCAACGCTGCCCAGGCCGAACCCATGCCCCCCGCCGACAGCACCGGCGATGCGGCCATCCCCGAGTGGATGGCCCAGGCGGCCGCCCATGGTGTCAAGCCCGAGCAGGCCCTGGCTTTCATCGGCCTGGGCCTGATGCAGAAGATGGCCGGCTCGGGGCAGGACCTGCCATGGATCTGGTCGGAAGCCGAAGACGGCGGCCAGGCGGATCTGACCGCCCTGCGTCAGCGCCTCGAGCTCACCCAGCTGGCCGTGCAGACCGGCGCCCCCCTGACGACGGCGGAAGTGACCCAGTTGCTGGGGGTCCGGCCCACCGGTGAAGCCGTGGAGCGCGGTGGCCTCAAGGCCCGCCGGCTGAGCCGCAACGTCTGGAAGCTGAACCGGATCGACGACACGGCCGGCCGCAGCGACGACGCGTTCCGCCGCCGCTTCTGAGCCGCGGGGATCGGGGGGTGGCTCAGGCCAGCCCCACCAGCTTCATCGATTCGTCCCACACCCCCTGGGCGGTTCCAGGGTTGCTGGCCTTGTCGGAGAGCTCCTGGCTGAACTGCTTGCCGCCCTGCTTCTGGCGGTTCCCCCAGCTCCAGTGCACCCCGGACAAGGCAAACGCAGGATCCGCCACCACCTGCGCCACCCGCTCCCCGGCCAGGGCCTGGCTCACGTAGCCGCCGGTGATGTTCTTCTGGAACCAAGGGAAGATTTTCTGGAACGCCTTGGGCGCATTGCGAAACAGGGGCGTATCGGCCACGCAGCCTGGATACAGGGAGCTGAACACAATGCCGGTGGAGGCGTGCAGCCGGCGGTGCAGCTCCTGGGTGGTGATCATGTTGCAGAGCTTGCTGTCCTTGTAAGCCTTGCCGGGCTTGAAGGGCTTGCCGTTGGCCATGGCGATCGGCGCCAGGAAGCCGGCCTTGAAGCCGGCCAGATCGCCGAGGTCCGCTGGAGCGGGGATGGGGATCTTGCCGCCCAGTTCCTTGGAGTTGGCGGTCACGGTACCGAGCACCACCAGCCGGCGTGAGGGGTGGCTGGAGCGCTGCAGATCCGGCAACAACAGCTGAATCAGCAGGAAATGACCCAGGTGGTTGGTGGCCATCGAAATCTCGTAGCCCTGGGGGGAACGCTCGGGTTCTTTGAGTCGGGGCTTGTAGACAGCGGCGTTGATCACCAGGGCATCGAGCGGACGGCCCAGGGAAGCCACCAGGGTTTCCACACCCACGCGCACGCTGTCGAGATCACCAAGGTCGATGCGCAGATGGCTGAGCTGCGCAGAAGGAATGCCAAGGGATTCGGCAGCAGCGGCGGCTCTCACGGGATCACGGTTGGCCGTCACCACAAACCAGCCCCGATCCGCCAGAGCTTTGGCGGCATTCAGGCCGACCCCTGAGGTGGTGCCAGTGATCAGAACCGTTCCGGCGCCAGCAGCTTCCGCCATCAAACCCGTCTAGAGAGCGGGCCCCAACTTACGGGGTGGGGCGGCTGGCTTCAGGGTTTTGCCACACCACCCGCAGGCGGTTGGGGGCGATCCACTGGTTTTGCTCGCGGATCAGACGCTGCTCCCCTTCCACCATGAACAGCTGATCGAACCGGTCGCGGGCTTTGGACAACTTGGCCCGCTCCAGATCGAGCACGGCAGCAAGCTCTCCCTGCCGCTCCATCCGCTCCTGATAAGCCGACGCCAGACGGGCGAGGCTCACGCCTGCCACCACCACCAAACCCACCTTCACCGCCAGGCCGATCAGGCTGCAGATCAGCTCCTGGCGCTCGGTGGAGAGAACCTGCAGGGCAGCTGTTTCGCTTCCCGAAGCGACCGCCGACTCGGCCTGGTAAGGGCGAGAATCCCGCCGCTCCGCTGAGCGGGCAGTGCGGGCGGCTCGAGCCGTGCTGGTTGTGCGCGGAGTGCCAGTGGCGCGAGGAGTGCTGGCCGCCAGAGGATCCCCGCCTGCCGCTTTTGCGACAGATTGCCTCGAAAAAGATTGCGTCGAAACAGATTGCTTCGAGACAGGTTGCTTCGAGACAGGTTGCTTCGAGACGGGAGAGAACGGGGAAGGCATGCTGGAGCCGAGGGGGGAGGGCCCGGCAGGACCTGCACGCTTCTAGCGGCCCGGACCTCGCTTGCCAAGGGGCTGCCGGTGATGCCTCAGGCTTTGTAAAGGCTGAAGCAGAGACGAACGGCCAGCACGCCTGCATGGGCGGCCACCACCAGGGCAATCAGAATTTCGGCCTGGGTGAGTGGGGAAACCATTGGGTGGGAACGCAACAGGGTGTGTCCCATTCTTTGCCCTTCGGTGGCTACGGTCCAGCTTCACCCGCCCTGCTGTCACAGCTCTTGATGGCTGCTGTCTTGATGGATTCCGTGGAGATCACCGCGTCACAGATCCGCAGCCTGGATCTGGACGGCCTGCAGCCCTGGGCCCGCCTCGACCCCGCCGCCCTGGTGCAGCAGGCCGGCAGCCTCGAGCTCAACTTCGACTGGCCGCGCGCCGACGATGACCCTCGGGAGTTGTCGGAGATTCCCGAGCTGCGCCTCTGGTCGCTGCGGGCCGATGCGGAACTGCCCTGGCTGCCGCTGCTGCTGGAGCGCAGCAGTGGTCAGCTCACCCGCCATGCGGCCATGCTGCTGCCCCATCACTTCAGCCGCACCGAAGGCATCCGCTTTGCCCCCGAAGGCCTGGAGCTGTGGATCACCCACCGCCTGTTCGGCCTGGATGCCTGGGCCCGCAGCCATGGGCTCCAGTGCCGCCAGGGGCTGGGCCAGATGGCGGCCGTGCTCGGCTTTGAGTTGGATGCCGCGTTCTGGGCGAGCCTGCCCCCAAGCTGAGCTCAGCTCGACGACCCGACCAGCAGCAACAGGGCGCGGCGGCCGCTGTCCGCGGCCAGCAGCAGGGTGAGGGCCCGCAGCATCCACACCAGCTGGACATCACTGACGCGATCCAGGCGGGACGCCGACCAGCGGGCTGCGATGGCAGCGGTTGCGCCCAGGGCCAGGCCCACAGGCAGCACCCCCCTGCCGTCGAGCAGGAACGTGCTGGAAGCCACCGCAGCTGAAACCAGCACCGCCAAGGTGCTGAAGCGGATCGCCAGGTGGATCGGCACCCGCAGCACCTGAACCATCAGGGGCACCATCACCAGCCCCCCGCCCAGTCCCAGCAGACCGGTGGCCAGGCCCGCCACCCAGCCCACACTGGCCAGTCCAGGCAGGTTGAGGGTTGGCGTCGCCACAACCGCGAGAGAGGACTGGGGGCGGATCGTGAACGCGAGGACGCCGTACATCAAGGCCTGCAGGGCCAGCAGGTGCCAGCCCTGCAGGCCAAAGCCCAGCTGACTGAACAGGCCGGCGCCGAGGCCGGCGCCCAACCCGATCGCCAGGCAGCCCCAGCCCGGGAGGCTGCGGCTGCGCAGGTGGGTCCAGGTGCCACCCAGGGTGGTGGGCACAATCGCCAGGGTGCTCGTGGCAAGGGCCTGGTGCGGATCGAGGCCCGCCAGCAGCAGCAGGGGCGCAAACACCAGCCCGCCGCCGATGCCCAGCAACCCCGAGAGCAGCCCCGCCAGCAGACCCAAGGGCAGATAGGGCAACAGACTCCACAGCATCCGAGCAATCTGGGGTGATGGAGGTTCCCTCAGCATCTCCCATGCCCCATCTGCGCACCCTGCCCACCTGCTGTCTGACGGGTGAGCGGCAGATGGCCATCGATGGGTGGCTGCTCGAGCAGCGGGCACCGGCCTTTCGGCTCTACCGCTGGCAGCGGCCAACGCTGTCACTGGGGTTTCACCAGCACCACCTCGAACCCCACTGGGGTGAGCTGGCGGCTGCCGGGCTGATCGAGCTGGTGCGCCGTCCCAGCGGGGGCCGGGCAGTGCTCCACGCCGGGGAGATCACCTATGCGCTGGTCTGGCCTGATGCGCCACGGCAGCGCCCACTGGCCTACAGCCTTGCCTGCGGCTGGCTCCTCGATGCCTTTGCCAGCCTGGGGCTGCCCCTGGAGCCGGGACGCCAGGGCGTCAGCCTGCAGCGCAGCAACTGCTTCGCCAGCAGCACCGCCGCCGATCTGGTGCATGCCGGAGGAGCCAAGCGCATCGGCAGTGCCCAGCTGTGGCGCCAGGGGTGCCTGCTGCAGCATGGCTCGATCCTGGTGGAGCCGCCCGCCGCTCTCTGGCGACGGGTGTTCGGCGCCGACCCGCCCGTCTTGCCCCCCCTGCCCCTGGGCCCCGGCGAACTGGAGGCGCTGCTGCGCCAATCCGCTTTAGCGGCTCTGCCCACGGCCGCCGCGGGGGTTGCTCACCAGCCCCTGAGCGCCGAAGAGTGGGGGCGCATCGCCACGAGCCAGGCCGCCTACCGGGTCAGCGGGTCAGCAGCGGCAGCCCCGCCTTCACCCGGACCCATCACCTGAGCCGCGTCTCCCGGAGGAACGACCTCGACGCCGCCCTTGGCCTCACCGGAGGCCAGCATCGAGCGCACCACCTGGGGCAGGGCCAGACCCAGGGGATAGGTGCTGTGCCGCCGGGCCGTGGCCAACAAGGGTGCCGGCAGGCGCAGACCCAGCTTGGCAAGCACGGCTTCACCCAGCTCAGGGCGCTCGATCGTGCCGCAGGGCAGTCCGGCCGGGCTGAGCACGAGCAATCGGTTGCCACCGCTGTCTTCGAGCTGCTGCACCGCCTGCCAGAGGGGCGCCGACTCACGGATCGTCGGCAGGCTGGAGAGGGGCTGAAGGTGATCGCCGATGCGGTCGCTGTCCCAGCGCTGCACGGGCAGCTGCTGCAGTGGCGAGTCGTCAATGACCCCCTGCCAGCGGCCGCGGTCGCACACCAGCAGCCAGTCGCCCTGATCGGCCTCGGTGGCCTGGGAGAGACGGATCTGACTGAGCTCCCGCAGCCGACCAGCCGCTTCGAGCACGCGAAACCGCCGCCCGGCGGCATCGCGGACTTTCAGAGCGTTGAGGGTTTGCTGCAGGGCCAGCATCTGACGCTGGTTGCGGGACGCCCCCAAACCAAACCAGCCCAGCAACATCAACCAGGCGCCACTGAGGCCGCCACCCCGCAACAGCACCACGGTGCCCAGACCGATCGCCAGCAACGACAAAAAGCGACCGCAACCGTTGGCCACCTCCACGCCCCGGCGCTGGCTGCCGCTGGCCTGCCACACCAGGGCCTTGACGATCAAGCCCCCATCCAGGGGCAGACCCGGCAGCAGGTTGAACAGGCCCAGCACCAGGTTGAGGGTGCCCAGCTCAGCCACCATCGCCCCCAGCAAAGGCGAGACGTGGGCCGCCGAATGGGTGCCAGCCAACAGGCCGAGGCCCAGCAGCAAGCTCACCGCCGGACCCGCCGCCGCCACCAGCAGGGCGCCCATGGCCGTGCTGCATTCCCGTTCGACGCTGGCGACACCGCCCAGCAGGAAGAGCGTGATGCTGCGCACCTGCACGCCCTGGGCCAGGGCCACCAGGGAATGACCCAGCTCGTGCAGCAGCACGGACACAAACAGCAGCACCGCCGTCACCAGAGCCAGGCCCCAGAGCGCCGCAGCGCTGACGGGATCCTTGAGACTGAGGCTGTAGTGCTGCTGGAAGGCGGCGGTGGCCAACGCCAGGATCACAAACCAGCTGGGATGGATACGCAGGGGAATCCCCCGAATCTTGAACAGCTGCCAGCCTTCTCCCACGGCTCCTCCGCCTGAGTATCTGCCCAGGCCAGGCCCGAAGCGTCAGAGCTTGAATCTTAGAAAGGCCCGACGGCCCGCGCCCAAACCATGACGTCCCCTCTGCTGAAGATCTGCGGCCTGCGGGATCCCCGGCAGGCCGCAGCGGTGGCTCACTTGGGTGTCGATGCGATCGGCGTGATCGCCGTGGCCGGCTCACCGCGCTTCCTGGAGGCGGAGCAACGGCCGGCGCTGTTTGCCGCGGTTCAGGCGGCCGCCCCCCTGTGCCAGGGGGTGCTGGTGGTGGCCGATCCCGACGACCAACAGCTGGCGGAACTACAGGGTGGCCGAGGCCATCGGGTGGTGCAGCTGCACGGCTCCGAAACGCCGGAGCGCTGCCGCCAGCTGCGGGGGAGCCTGGGTTGCACGGTTTGGAAAGCCCTGCGGATCCGCAGTCCCCACGACCTGCAGCAGGCGTGGGACTACGCCCCTGCGGTGGATGCCCTGCTCCTGGATGCCTGGGTACCCGACCAGCTGGGGGGCACGGGCCACCGAATTCCCAGCGAATGGCTGGAGGGCTTTGCTCCACCCCTGCCCTGGTGGCTGGCGGGGGGCATCCGGGCGGATCGGGTGGCACCACTGCTGGCCCGGCTGGCGCCCACGGGGCTGGATGCATCAAGCGGCGTGGAACGGGCTCCCGGCGACAAGGATCTGGCGTTGGTGCAGGCGCTGGTGGCCGCGGTGCGGGGCGGAGCTGGCTGAGGTGGGCCTTTGCCGCCAAGATCAGGACACGTTCACCTCGCGACGATGGGTTTCCGCACTGGTTCCGCTTCCCTGGTGCTGGCTCTGGCCGGGGCAGCGATGCCCACCCTGATGCTGCCGTTGCAGGCCCAGGATCTGGTGGGTTGCCAGCTGGTGGACGGCCAGCTGTCCTGCGTGCCGGGGGTGAGCGCTGATCCCCAGGCCCAGATCCGCGCCCTGCGCCAGCAGATCAACGCCGACCTGGTCCAGGAAAGCGCGGTGCAGCAGCAGATCGATGGCCTGCAGCAACTGGTGCTGCAGGGGGAAGCGGTTCAGGGCCAGGTGCTCCAGGCCACCGCCGTTGCCGACGTATTGGCCGCCTTACCGCCGCAAGCCTTCCACTGGTATCGGCGCGCCCCGGGGGCCAGCCAATGGCTGCTGATCACCGGAGCCAGCGGCCCCACCTACGTGCTCCAGCCGCAGGATGTCTCCGCAGAAGTGATGGTGGTCGTGGCGGTGGCGACCCCAGAGGGTGGTGCCAACCGCCAGTCGTCCCCGGCTCTCGGCCCGGTGCAGCCTTCTCGGTAACGGAGAGCCTCGATCCCTGAGCCCGAAAGCCCGAAGGAATCAGGTGGACAGCACGGCTTCCTGCTGCTTGACCAATTCGAAGAACTCAGCCTTGAGGCTGGGATCCAACCGGAAATCGCCCCGCACCACGGAATTGACCATGCTGGTTTGGGGCTCTTTCACGCCACGCCACTTCATGCAGTAGTGCTGGGCCTTGACCAGAATCGCCAGACCCTGGGGCTCACAGAGACGCTCGATTTCGTCGGCGAGAATCATCACCGCTTCTTCCTGAATGTGGGGACGTGAAAACACCCAATCCGCCACACGGGAGAATTTCGACAGGCCGATCACCCGGTCGCCAGGCTTGATGCCGATCCAGCAGTTGCCGAGAATCGGCACCAGGTGGTGGGAACAGGCCGAGCGCACCGAAATGGGACCAACCGTATAGATTTCGTCGAGCTTCTTGACGTTGGGAAAACTGGCGATCTTGGGCTGATGGTGATAACGACCCTTGAACACTTCGTGGAGATACATGCGAGCGACCCGCTCGGCCGTTTCCTCGGTGTTGTGATCATTGTCAATATCGATCACCAAGCTGCGCAGCAGGTCGCGCACCTTGCCAGCCACTTCAATTTCCAGCTGCTCCAGCTCGCCATCCTTGAGATGTTCAGCGATGTTGTCGTTGGCGAGATAGGCGATACCCGACGCATCCAAGCGCTCACGGATTCGCAGACTCACCGGCAATGGACCCGCATCGGGAGCACTGGCACGGGACGGAAGACTGGAAGGCAGGGTCGAGGTCATGAAGGGGCTCAAAACGCGCCGGCGGCCGGCATGAGGGTGAGGTCTTCCACCACGAGAGTGGCGGGCTGTTGGGCCAGATACAGCAGGGCTTCGGCCGCCCGCTCAACCTCAAGCATGGCACGGCGATCGAAGGAACTGTGAACGGTTTCGCTCTCCCAGAGGGGCGTATTCACCGCACCCAGGGTGAGGGTGCTCACCCGTATCCCATGGAGGCGTTCTTCTGCCGCCAGACAGCGACTGAAGGAGACCAGCCCAGCCTTGCTGATGCAGTAGGCCCCCCAGTCGGGGAAGGCGTTGTGGGCGGCATGGCTGCTCACATTGATGATGTGGCCGCCACCGGCTGCCCGCAGGTGCGGCAACAGCGCCTGGCAGACCTGAAACACGGCCGTGAGGTTGAGCTGCATCACCCGCTGCCATTGCTCCAGGGGCATCTCCGCCAGGGAGCCCGTATACGCCATACCGGCGTTGTTGATCACCACCGAAGGGGTGAGACCGCGGCTGCAGAGGTCTTCGAGACCGGGAACCACAGCCGTGCAATCGGCCAGATCGAGGCCGATGGTCTCGATGCGTCGACCGCTCTGGCCCAGCTCGTGAGCCAGGGCCTCGAACTCCTGCGACGGGCGGGCCAGCAGCAGCAGGTCGTAGCCAGCGGCAGCGAACAGCCGTGCCGCCGTGGCGCCGATTCCCCGGGAGGCCCCCGTGATCAGGGCAACCGGCGCGGCAGGCAAGGGGTCAGACAAGGGCAAACGCCAGGGCGCAAATGGAACCGAAGGAAACCTTAAGAGCTGAGGGAGGGATCTGGGGCCTCGCTTTCGAGGAAGCGCCCCATGCGCCGGAACTTGGCGTAGCGCTGGTCGATTAACTGGGTCTCGCTGAGGGCCTGCAGCTCAGCGAGTTGCTCCAGGAGCGCATTCTTGAGGGTTTCGGCGGCCTGCAGGGGGGCCCAGTGGTTACCGCCGGAGGGCTCCGGCAGCACCAGATCGACAATGCCCAGCTTGAGCAGATCAGGGCCAGTGATCTTCAGGGCCTCTGCTGCCGTGGATGCCTTGCCGGCATCCCGCCAGAGGATCGACGCACAGGCCTCCGGACTGGCCACGGTGTAGACACTGTGCTCGAACATCAGCAGGCGATCGGCCACACCGATCCCGAGCGCTCCACCGGACCCCCCCTCGCCGATCACCGTCGCCAGGATCGGCACCCGCAGCCGGAACATCTCGCGCAGGTTCACCGCGATGGCTTCGCCCTGGCCCTGCTCCTCGGCCAGCACCCCCGCGTAGGCCCCTGGGGTGTCGATGAAGCTCAGGATCGGCAAACGGAAGCGGTCGGCATGCTCCATCAGCCGCATTGCTTTGCGGTAGCCCCCGGGTGAGGCCATCCCGAAGTTCCGGGCCACATTCTCCTTGGTGTCGCGCCCCTTCTGGTGGCCCAGCAGCACCACGCCCTGGTCTCCGATGCGGCCCACGCCACCCACCAGCGCCTGGTCGTCACTGCCCCGGCGATCGCCGTGCAACTCCAGCCACTCATCGGTGATCACCTGGATGTAGTCCAGGGTGCTGGGACGCTGGGGGTGGCGAGCCACCTGGATTTTCTGGGAGGGCGTCAGGGCATCAAAAATGTCCTTGCGGCGCCGGGTGGCCAGGGTTTCGAGCTGCAGCAGCTGCTGGCTCACATCCACTTCCGAATCACGGGCCAGCTGGCGGATCTGCTCGATCTGCTCCTCGAGCTCAACCAGCGGTTTTTCAAACTCCAGCAGGGCGCGGCGGGCCATGGCGGGGATGTCGGGAGGGAAGGGGAGAGGGGACCTAAGCCGTGGTCAGCACTGGAGTGGGATCGGACTTCAGGGCCAGGCCCAGGGCCTGAAAACCGTGGCGCTGGGAGGCAGCCCCAATCAGATCCATCTTCTCGAGGGTGATGTTGTTGCGCCCCCAGCTGAAATTGGTGTGGATCTCTTCAAACTCCAGCAGAATCGCTTCAGCGAAACAAGCAAACATCTGACGTTTGGGATTGTCCATTTCAGCCATTTCCATCATCTGCCAGGTGATGTCGCTGAAAAATTCAACAATTCCTCCTTTCAGCACATGAATGCCAGCACCGCTGGCTTTTGTGTCGAGGTTTTTCGGATACCCGCCGTCGATCATCAAGCAGGGAGACCTGAGGTTAGCGGCATCAATGCTCAGGGTCTGGGGCAGGCTGGCCACCCAGACCACCACATCCGCTTCCGGCAAGGCTTCGTCGAGGCTGAGGATCCGCCCGCCACCCAGCTCCTGCTGCAGATCCAGCAGCGGCTGCGGCTGACGGGCCACCAGCAGCAGCTCTTTGACACCGGTGCGCTGACTGAGCCATCGGCAAACCGCACTGCCGATGTCCCCGGTGGCGCCCACCACGGCCACCCGGGCCTGGCGGAGATCAATCCCGAGCAAGGGAGCATTGGTTTCCACCTGACGGCAGATCACCCAGGCGGTGTGGGTGTTGCCGGTGGTGAACCGTTCCCAGTCCAGGGTGGTGGAACGGATCTGCTGCTCCTTGAGCAGGTTGAAATTTTCGAAAATGATCGAGGTGAATCCCCCCAGGGCCGTGATGTCGAGGCCATTTTTCTGAGCCAGCTCCATGGCACTGAGCACCTTGCGCCGCGCCGTTTTGAACCGACTCAGCATTTCGGGAACGAAACAGGAGTCGATGTACGCCCCTTCGATCGTCTTCCCGGTGGCGCTGGTGACCTCGAGCCGCTCCACCAGTTGGGGAGGGGCGCTGCACCACACATCCAGATCTCCCTCGGCAAACTCCTCAAAGCCGAGGCTGCGGGCCTTGGCGCGGGCCTCCTCAAAGCTTGCGGAGTGACCGATAAGGCCGAACATGGGCAATCCCAGGGGATGTCGCCGACGCTACATCCTGCCAGGACCGAGCCGACGAGACGGTTAGCCGACCAGAGGCGCTCAGCCGACCAGGGCCGCAGCAGCCATCTTGGCGATCTCGCGGGATGTGAGGCCCACATCCATCAGCGCTTCCTGATACGACGTGAGGAAGTCGGCCATGAGGTCTTCCTGATCCATGTGCAGCACGGCCGCATCACCAGCCACTTGCTCAAGCATCTTGCGCACCAGGGGCAGGTTGTCACGGTTGGCCTGCTCCAGCTCCTCCCGACAGGTCTCCAGGTTGGCCTTCAGCCACTCCTGCCCGTAGTTGAGGTGGGTGTACTCATCTTTGACCACTCCCTCGGTGATCTTGCGGGCGAAGGGATCGGCGACAGGGATATAGATGTGGTAGGCCGAAATGGCGAAGGCCTCAATCAAGATGGCCTGGATCAGCAGGCAGGTGGTCACCTTGCCCTCAGCCAGAGCCTTCTGGAAATTGCCGTGGAGCGGTGCGAAGAACTCCTTGGCAAACGGCATGTCAGCGGTGACACCCAGGTTGTTGGCACAGGCGGTGAACCCTTTCATGTGCTTGAGCTCCATGCGGGCCAGCCGGGCGAGCTCGTCAGCCTGGTCGGGGATCAGCGTGCCGATCGAAATGTAGTTGTCGTGGGCTTCCTGCTCACCCTCGATCACGATGGCGTTGATGCGGCTGTAGGCGTCTTTGTAGGCGTCGGTGGTGAAGTCGGGCAGTTGGTCGGCGGAAGACGCCTCGGAAACTGCGGGGGAGGCGAGAGTTGCCATGGCGGCCGCGCGATCAGATCAGATCCCCGGACTGTAGCCACCTTCACCGGAAGCCTGACCGGCTGTGGAGGGTGGTGGTTCCGTTGAAGGCCAAGGGCTGCGCAGCAGGGCGTCGAAGCGTTGCCGCCATCCCTCCACCAGGCGCTCAAACAGCTGGGCCCCGAGCGCAGCCGTGGCACCCCTCGCATCGCCGATCACACCGGAAGCGCTCAGATCGTGGGTGAGCCAGGCCAGAGGGGCAGCCCCCTCCAGACTCCATCCCTCCGGGCTGGGACCGGCCCTGCGGCCATCGCAAGGGCGCTCCTCGCCCACCAACGGGGGGGCCAGATGCAGCATCAGGCTGGTTTCCACCAGGCCGGCATGCAGCCCTTCGGAGCGCTCCGGCTCCGGGATCAGCTCGGCGATTCCCTCCGGACCATTCCAGAGAAAGCAAGGCAACACCACCAGCTCGGGGCACTCGGCCCGCAGCTGGCGCGCGGCCGTCTGCAGCAGGGCGATCTGGCCGCCATGGGCGTTGAACAGCACCAGCCGCCGAAATCCGGTGGCGGCCAGTTGACGACCGACGGCCACCACCTGGTCGATCAGCAGGCCGGGCGGGAGGCTGAGGGTGCCGGAGAAACCGCGATGCTCAGGGGAAAAACCCATGGCCTGGAGCGGCAGCCGCAGGATCGGCAGGTCCGCATCCAGGGCGGCCAGCGCAGCATCCAGCACCCGTTCGGCAAACAGGCCATCGGTGCCCAGGGGGAGGTGGGGCCCGTGTTGCTCCACCGCACCCCAGGGCCACACCACCGTGCTTCCCACCCGGGCTGCAAGCCGCTGTACCTGGGGCCAGGCCAGTTGCTGCAGGTGGCGCCGAGACTCCATTGCGTCAGAACCGATCTCTACAGTGTGAGATTCTCAGCCCCCAGTGGAGATGGCCGGTACCGGCAGCCAACCACCCTCGTCTGCGTCAGCTCCTGCGCCAGCACCGGGGTCATCGCGCCCGGTGCCCCCTGGAGCTGCCCGGCCCCAGCCGGTGACCCCGCTGCGCAAGCCGCCCCAGGTCTTGATGATCCGCAAGGATGAGCCCGTCGCGGCGCGGCCCGAACCCGATTCCGTGACGGCTGCGGTGCCTCCGGTCGCCGCAGCGCTCGCCGCCACGCCCACCCCCGCCCCGGTCCGGGCACCGGCCCGCAGCGATGAGGACCTTTTCGACCTGGGGGGCATGGAAGGCCTCACCATGGCCGACCTGCTGGGGCCGGATCCCAGCCAGAAGCGGCAGTCGCGCCGCACCTCCAGCGCCAAACAGGCTGGCAGCGCCGAGCAGGCTGGCAACGCTCAGCAAGCCTCCAGCGCACCGGCCCGCAGCGTCGACGACTTCGATTTTGACGAGGAGGCATTTCTGGCCGCCCTCGACGACCACGAACCCCACGGCACCACCGGTGAAGTGGTGCGCGGCACGGTCATCGGCATGGAGAGCGATGGGGTCTATGTGGACATCGGCGGCAAGGCCCCCGGCTTCATGCCCAAAAAGGAGTGCGGCCTTGGCGTGATCACCAACCTCAAGGAGCGCTTTCCCAAGGGGCTCGAGGTGGAGGTGCTGGTCACCCGCGAGCAGAACGCCGACGGGATGGTGACCATCAGCGCCCGGGCCCTGGCCCTGCGGCAGAGCTGGGAGAAGGTGCGCGCCATGGAGAAGGAGGGCAAGGTCGTGCAGGTGAAGGTGAACGGCTTCAATCGCGGCGGTGTCACCTGCGATCTGGAGGGCCTGCGCGGCTTCATTCCCCGCTCCCAGCTGCAGGAGGGGGAAAACCATGAAGCCCTGGTGGGCAAAACCCTCGGCGTGGCCTTCCTGGAGGTCAACCCCGAAACCCGCAAGCTGGTGTTGTCGGAGAAGAGAGCCGCCACCGCCGCCCTGTTTCAGAACCTGGAGGTGGGCCAACTGGTGGAAGGGCAGGTGGTTTCGATCAAGCCCTACGGCCTGTTTGTCGACCTGGGGGGCGTGAGCGGCCTGCTGCACCAATCGGCGATCACGGGCGGGCAACTGCGCGAGCTGCGCGAAGTGTTCGGCCAGGGCGACCGGGTCAAGGCCCTGATCACCGAGCTCGATCCCGGCCGCGGTCGCATCGCCCTCAACACAGCCCTGCTGGAAGGCCAGCCCGGTGAACTGCTGATCGACAAGGACAAGGTGATGGCCGAAGCCACCGACCGCGCCAACCGCGCTCGCTCTGTGCTGCGTCAGCAGGAGCAGCAGGCCGGATGAGCCAGGCCCCTGTTCCCATGGAGCCTGTGGCCACGGTGACCACCGCCCTCTCCCCTGACTGGGAGCTCGACTACTACTCCCGACCCATCCTGGATCCCGACGGGAAGAAGCGCTGGGAGCTGCTCATCTGCTCCACGCCCCAGGTGCCTGCCCCAGGCGAGGCCTGCGGTGCAACCTTTCGCTGGGTGCAGGCCTGTCCCGCCTCCAGCGTCAACTCGATCTGGCTGAAGGAGGCCCTGGAGCAGGCCCTGGCCGCAGCTGCCGCTGAGGGCTTTGGCCCGCCACGGCGGCTGCGCTGCTGGCGGGCCTCCATGCGCACCATGGTGCAACGGGCCGCCGAGGGCCTGGGCCTGGAACTGATACCCAGCCGACGCACCTATGCCCTGTTGAACTGGCTGCAGGAGCGCGAGCGGGAGGTTTACCCGCTGGAGAACGGCTACATGGCCGGTCCACTGGCACCGCCGCCCCAGCCGATCCGCCCGATCGCCGTGCCCCTGCCGGAAGCGGCCCGGGGCGAAAGCTGGGCCTGGGCCACCCTGCCCGTGGGCGCCCTGGCTGGCGCGGCGGACTGGGAGCTGGGCTTTGCCGGCCTCGTGCCGCTGCCCCAGGACCTGTCCCCGGAGGTGCCGGTGCCCGGGATTCGTTTGTTCAGTGCCTCCCGGGCCCTGGCCCTGGCCGGCTGGCTGGCGGGGCTGGAGCCGGTGCGCCTGGACATCAACGGGCAACAGCTGGTGCTGGAGGCGGGCCTCGAAGACCGCTGGCTGCTGAGCGACCTGCCGGCCGATGAAGCGAAGGCGGCGACAACGGCCTTCGCCGCGGCCCGCCAGCAGGCCGGAGGGCTGCAATTTCTCGCCGTTCAGGCCAGCGAGACCGACCAGCGCTTCGAGGGCTTCTGGCTGCTGCGCGACCTTCCCGACGCCTGACACCCCCGGCACCCGGCAACAACCATGGCCGAAGCGCTCGCTCCCCCCTTTGACCGTCCCGACCGGGACTTCAACAGCCTGCTCGGCTGGACCTGGGTTGGCACCTATGGCGGCCACTACCTCCAGTGCGACCTGCTCGGAACCTTTGAGCACGGCTTTTTCACCCGTCAGTGGCAGGGTCGGGGGCCTGAGGTGCTGGCCGGCTACGTGAGTGCCGGGGTGAGCGTGCACCGTCTGCGCCAGGTGCACAGTGCCGTGGTGCTGCCAGCCAGCCAGGCCAGGGCGGAGCCCTGGCCGGAGGCTGATGGCCTGGTGAGCGATGGCGGCGGCCAATGTCTCTGGGCCTGCGGTGCCGATTGCACGCCGGTGCTGATCGCCGATCCCGTCACGGGCCGGGTGGCTGCCTGCCATGCGGGCTGGCGGGGGGTGGCCGGCGGCATCCTGGCTGCGGCCTTGCAACAGCTGCAAGCCGGTGGGTGCCGCACCGCCGACCTGCTGGTGGCCCTGGGTCCGGCGATCAGTGGGTCGCGCTACCAGGTGGAGAGGACGGTGAGCGAGCAGGTGGCGGCAGCCCTGGCGCCCAGCCCACAGAAGCCATTGCCGGCCCAGCTGGAGGCCTTGCGCCATTGCGGTGCTCTGCAGGACGACCCCGATCCCCAGCGCGACCGGCTGGACATCCGCGCCGCCGCCCGCCAGCAGCTTGTGCACCTCGGGGTAACGTCTGAACGGATAGCCACCTGTCCCCTGTGCACAGCCAGTGAGCCGCTGCTGTTTCACTCCTGGCGCCGTGATCAGGTCAAAGCGGTGCAGTGGAGCGGAATTGTTTCCCAGGCCTGATTGTCCCGGTCAGATTTTTCGAAGCCCCTGCGACTGGGTGTGAAGAAAAAGCACGCGTCTTGGTGCAGCACCGATCCGGATTCGCACCAGATTCCCACCCCTTCGCTTGCACCCGGGACAGATCCTGCGTAATAATGCGGATGTTGCATACTTCCATTCCATGCTCACTGGCGCTGACCTCCTCGCAAAGGTCAAGGAACTCGGGGATGTGAGCAAGTCCGATCTCGTCCGAGCTTGCGGCTATGTCTCCCATAAGAAAGATGGTTCGGAACGGCTGAACTTCACAGCTTTTTACGAAGCCCTGCTGAACGCCAAAGGCGTTGATTTCGGCAGCTCCGCCAAAACCGGCAAAGGCGGCCGCAAGCTCAGTTTCAACACCAAGGTGCAATTCAACGGCAACCTGATGGTGGGCAAGGCCTACACAGGCATGCTTGATCTCAAGCCCGGCGACGAGTTCGAAATCAAACTGGGTCGCAAGCAGATTCGGCTGGTTCCCCTGGGTGCTGAAGACGAGGACGAGTGATCGCCAGGGCGACCTGCTCGGCCACTTTGATGCCATCGATGGCCGCTGAGAGGATTCCGCCCGCGTAACCGGCCCCCTCTCCCGCCGGATAAAGCCCTGGGGTGTTGCAGCACTCCAGGGTTGTTTTGTCTCGGGGCAGACGCAGCGGTGAGGAGGTGCGCGTCTCCACCCCCGTCAGCAGGGCATCGTCCATCGCGAAACCGCGGATCCGACGCTCAAACAGCGGCAGGGCCTCGCGAATGGCCTCCAGCACAAACGCCGGCAGGCAGCCCTCGAGCGTCCCGAAGCGCACGCCGGGCTGGTACGACGGGTGCACGGCCCGGGCGCCGCTGCTGGGGCGACCAGCCAGGAAATCACCCACCCGCTGGGCCGGTGCCTGGTAGCTGGACCCGCCGGCGATGAAGGCACGGCCCTCCCAGTGGCGCTGGAAGGCCACCCCGGCCAGGGGGTCGTCAGGTCCATCGCCGTAAGGGGCCAGGTCGTCGAGGTCGACCGGCACCACGATGCCGCTGTTGGCATTGCGCTCATTGCGGGAGTGCTGGCTCATGCCATTGGTCACCACCCGACCCTCTTCCGAGGTGGCACCCACCACCAGCCCGCCCGGACACATGCAGAAGCTGTAGACGCTGCGGCCCCGGCTGGCCTCGCTGCTGCAGTGATGCACGAGCTTGTACTCCGCGGGTCCGAGGCGGGGATGGCCCGCGGCCTCACCCCAGCGGGCTCGATCGATCAGGTTCTGGGGATGCTCGATGCGCAGACCAACCGCAAACGGCTTGGGCTGCATCGCCACACCGGCGCTCTTCAGCATCGCGAAGCTGTCGCGGGCGCTGTGGCCGAGGGCCAGCACCACGTGGGTGGCGGCGATCCGCTCGCCGCTCTGGAGCCGCACGGCCTGCACGGAGCGATTCCCAGCCGCCAGCTCCAGGCCCTCCACCCGAGCCTGAAAGCGCACCTCACCGCCCAGGGCCTCAATCCGCTGGCGCAGGCCACGCACCACCGTGGCCAGTTTGAAGGTGCCGATGTGGGGGTGATGCAGGGTGAGGATGTCCGGATGGGCACCGGCGGCGACCAGCTCCTCCAGCACCTTGCGCACGTAGGGCTTCGCCTCGCTCACCTGGCTGTAGAGCTTGCCGTCGGAAAAGGTGCCCGCGCCCCCCTCCCCGAACTGGGCATTGGAGTCGGGATCGAAGGGGCGGTGGCCTTTCCAGAAACCGAAGGTATCGGCCGTGCGCTCCTTGACGGCTTTGCCGCGCTCCAGCAGCAGGGGGCGGAAGCCCATCTGGGCCAGCAGCAGGGCCGCGAAGTAGCCACAGGGGCCAGCCCCCACCACCACAGGACGCGGAGCGGCCGCGGGAGCCTGAGCCACCGGGTGGTAGGTGGTGTCGGGGCTGGGCCGCAGGTGGGGATCGCCCGCGAAGCGCTGCAGCAGGCGGGCCTCCGCCCGCGCATCAAGGGCCAGGTCAAGATCGAGGCTGTACACCAGGGCGATGGCCTGGGGCTTGCGGGCATCGACGCTGCGTTTGACCAGCCGCACCGCTCGCAGCTGGTCGGGGGCAATCCGCAACCGCCGGCACACGGCGGCCGCCAGCTCGACTTCGCTGTGGTCGAGGGGCAGTTTCAGTTCGCTCAGACGCAGCACAGCCGACTCCTGCGGGGCCCAACCGGAGATGACGGTCGATTCATGGCGTTATTTCAGCAGTTTCGGGGTCTGCCGGCAGGGAACCGCATCGGCCTGCCAGGGTGGGGACTGCTGCGGCGCCGACCCCATGGGCATCACCCACTGCCCACTCTGCATGGCCCTGGCAGTGCTGTGCGTGGTGCGCGCCACGGCCCACGGCACCCTGCTCTGGCGCCTGGCAGCCTGATTGCATCGCCCTTGCCCCGGGCGCTAAGCAGGGGCCACTCCTTCGCCAGCAGACCATCCCATGGATCAGTGGCCCCGGGCCTCGCTGAAGCGGCGTGATGTTCTGGGGCTGGCGGGGCTGGCCCTGGGGGCCTGGCCCATCGCCAGCCTGGCTTCCCGGCCACCCGCCGCCAGCGCGAAAAGCGCCGGGGCGTTGCTGCCACCCCCCCGGGGCGACCTGCGCCTGGTGGCCATCAGCGATCTCAACAGCAGCTATGGCTCCACCCGCTACCTGCCGGAGGTGTTGCGGGCTGTCGAACTGATCCCCAGCTGGAAGCCCGATCTGGTGCTCTGCGGCGGCGACATGGTGGCCGGACAGAAACAGGGGCTCAGCCGGGTGCACCTGAGCGCCATGTGGGCCTCCTTCGACCGCCAGCTGCTGGCACCCCTGCGGCGGGCGGGGCTGCCGGTGGCGATCACGATGGGCAATCACGATGCCTCCTCGGCCCGTTCGGGCGGGGGGTATGCGTTCGAGCTCGATCGGCAGGAGGCCGCGCGCTACTGGCGGGGCCAGCGGGACTCCCTGGGACTGTCCTTCGTGGATGTCGCCCAGTTCCCCTTCGCCTACAGCGTGCGCCAGCACGACCTGTTCCTGCTGGTGTGGGATGCCTCCTCCGCCACCGTGCCCGCCGACCAGGTGGCCTGGGCCGAACGGCAGCTGCGCAGCGCAGCTGCCCAATCGGCGCGCCTGCGTCTGGTGCTGGGCCATCTGCCGCTGCTAGCGGTGGGCCAGGGCCGGGATCGTCCCGGTGATGTGCTCCAGCAGAGTGAGGCCCTGCGGCAGCTGCTGGAGCGCACCGGCGCCCACGCCTACATCAGTGGCCACCACCACGCGTACTTCCCCGGCCGGGTGGGCCAGCTGGATCTGCTCAACCTCGGCGCCCTGGGCAGTGGGGCGCGCCGGCGGCTGCAGGATCCGGCGCCACCGGTGCAGACGCTCACCCTGATCGATGCCTTCTGGCCCCGGGGCGAGGGCGCCGGTGAGGGCAGCACGGCTGGACGCACCGTCTACACCACATACAACATGCAGACCCTGCAACCCATCACCAGCCAGCAGCTGCCGGCCCAGATCCGCCCCAGCCAGGGGCCGTTGCTGCGGCGCATCGGCTGAGGGGAGCATCAGCTGAGCGGATCCGGGTGGGGGCTCAGCCCAGGCTGGCTTCGATTCTGGCCACCTCCAGCCGGGTGGCGATCAGCGCGTCGGGATTGAGGCTGATCGAATCGATGCCCTCCTCCACCAGGAAGCGGGCGAAATCGGGGTAGTCGCTGGGGGCCTGGCCGCAGATGCCGATCTTGCGACCGCAGCGCCGGGCCGTCTGGATCGCGAGCCGGATCATGGCCTGCACGATGGCGTGGCGCTCATCAAACAGCTCGGCCACCAGGGCCGAATCACGATCCAGGCCCAGGGTGAGCTGGGTGAGGTCGTTGGAGCCGATCGAAAAGCCGTCGAAGCGCTCGGCGAACGCCTCGGCCCCGATCACATTGCTGGGCAGCTCACACATCACGTACACCTCCAGCCCGTTCTCGCCGCGCACCAGACCGGAGCGGGCCATGTCGGCCAGCACCTTGTCGCCCTCCTCGGGGGTGCGGCAGAAGGGCACCATCGGGATCACATTGGCAAGGCCCATGCCCTCGCGCACCCGCTTCAGGGCCTGGCATTCCAGGGCGAAGGCAGCGCGGAAGGCGGGGGCGTAGTAGCGGGAGGCGCCCCGCCAGCCGATCATCGGGTTCTCCTCGCGGGGCTCGAACGCCCCACCGCCCAACAGACGGGCGTACTCGTTGCTCTTGAAATCGGAGAAGCGCAGGATCACCGGCCGGGGATAGAAAGCCGCCGCAATGCGGGCCATGCCCTGGGCCAGCAGATCCACGTAGTACTCAGCGGGGCTGGGGTGGCCCGCCGTCAGCCGGGCGATCGCCTGGCGCTCTTTGGCATCGCGCACCCGCTCCGGCTGGAGCAGGGCCATCGGGTGCACCTTGATGTGGTTGGCAATGATGAACTCCAACCGGGCCAGGCCCACGCCATCGCAGGGAATGGCCGCCAGGTTGAAGGCCTCCTCCGGATTGCCCACGTTCATCAGAATCCGGGTGCGGGTGGCGGGCAGGTCGCCGATGGGCTGCTCCGTCAGCGAGAACGGCAGGGTGCCCGGGTACACCCGGCCCACATCGCCTTCGCAGCAACTGATCGTGATGGCATCGCCGTCGTGGATGCGGCGGGTGGCCTCCCCGGTGCCGACGATGGCGGTGATCCCCATCTCCCGGGCGATGATCGCCGCGTGGCAGGTGCGCCCCCCCTGGTCGGTCACCACGCCGCTGGCCCGCTTGAGAATGGGCTCCCAGTCGGGATCGGTGCGCTCGGTGATCAGCAGATCGCCGCTTTCGAAGCGCTCGATCTCGGAGGGATGGCGGATCACCCGCGCCACGCCGCTGCTCACGGAGGCGCCGATGGCGCGACCGCTCACCAGGGGTTCGGCCTGGTGAGGCTCCAGGTGCCAGCTGCGCAGCACCGCCTGCTGCTGGCGCGATTGCACCGTTTCGGGGCGGGCCTGCAGGATGAACAGCTCGCCGGTGAGGCCGTCCTTGGCCCACTCGATGTCCATCGGCGTGGGGATACCGCGCAGGGCGCTGTAGTGGCGCTCAATCCGGCAGGCCCAGCGGGCCAGAGTGAGGCAGTCGGCGTCGCTGAGGGCGAAGCGATCGCGCTCGACCTGGGGCACCGGCTCGTTGTGCACCGGCGCCCCCCCTTCGCCCGGGCTGCCCGCGCCCACGCCAGGCCCTGGCTGGCTGTAGACCATCCGGATCGCCTTGCTGCCCAGCCGCTTGCTCAGGATCGGGGCGAAGCCCTGCTCCAGGGTGGGCTTGAAGATCAGCACCTCATCGGGGTTGACGGCCCCCTGCACCACGTTTTCGCCGAGGCCGTAGGCGGCCGTGAGCAGCACCGCATCGCGAAAGCCTGTTTCGGTGTCGATGCTGAACATCACCCCGGCACAGGCGCGGTCGGAGCGCACCATCCGCTGCACGCCGATCGAGAGGGCCACCTCGAGGTGATCGAAGCCGTTGAGCTGGCGGTAGGAGATCGCGCGGTCGGTGAACAGGGACGCATAGCAACGCCGGCAGGCGTCGAGCAGGGCCGCCTCCCCGGCGATGTTCAGGAAGGTTTCCTGCTGCCCGGCAAAGCTGGCATCGGGGAGGTCTTCAGCCGTGGCACTGGAGCGCACCGCCACGGCTGGCAACGCTCCATCCGGGGCGGCCAGCTGCCGGTAGGCCGCCAGGATCGCCTCGGCCAGGTCTGGGGGCAGGACGGCGTTCAGCAGCAGATTCCGGGCGGCCTTGCCGGCGCTCTGCAAGGCGCCGAGGTCATCCGCATCCAGCCCCGTGAGCAGCGCCCCCAGCGGAGCGATCAGGTCGTTGCTGCGCAACAGGTGGCGGTAGGCGGCGGCGGTGGTGGCGAAGCCCCCGGGCACCCGCACACCCTCGCTGGAGAGCTCGCGGATCATCTCGCCGAGGGAGGCGTTTTTGCCCCCCACCGCGGCAATCGCCCCCAGGCCCACCGCCGTGAAGGGCAGCACCAGGGGTGCGGCCGGGGTTTCGGTCGGGGGGAGGTCAGCGGTGAGCATGCGGCCAGGGCAGCCAGATCAACTCTGGCGCCGCCGGACACCGCCGGGGCCAACTGTGAAGGCGGCCACGCAGGCCCCTGCCCCCCTGTCCCAGGCCCGAAACGGATGCCACAGTGGACGGATGCTGTTTCCACATCTGACGGACTCTGTGACGCGTTTTTCCCTGGCCCGGTTTGCTGCTTCCGCCTTTGGCGCCACGGCTCTGGCTGGAGCCACGGCTCTGGTGGGCGCGCCTGGCCTGGCCCAGTCGGCAGCCCCTGCCGGCGCAGCCGCCAAGCCCGCCAGCCTGGAGACGATGAACGCCCTGGCTCTGGCCGCCGCCGTGAACGTCTGCGAACTGGCGGTTGAGCAGAAGGTGCCGGTGCAGAACGCCGTGATCTCGAATGCCAAGGCGATCACGTACGTGGTGACGGCCACCAACGGCAGCCAGATCGCCGGTGCGGGCAAGCTGGAGGCCTCCCAGATCGTCAACGGCACGATCGTGCAGATCGTGGGCCGGGTGAAGCAGGGCTGCTACCCGAAGATCACCACCGCCGACAAGAAATTCGTCGATGACGTGATCGCCCAGTTCTCGTCCCAGGCCAAGCAGCAGCCGAAGAAGTAGGTCGCCGCAGCTGGCCTCCTCCCGTCATTGCGGGCTCCTGCCCTGGGGCCCCATCAATCGGGATCCGACCGTTCCGGCTGGCTCTCGGGCAACAACTGGGCCAGCAGGCCGGCGGCCATCAGCACCCCCCCGAGGCTCAGGGCCAACATCCTGTTGCTGGCTGCGGGTCCATCACTCCACACGCCGGCCGCCAAAAAAGCGCCCCCCAGCAGCAGGGCGGGCACCAGCACGATGCCCTTGGCGGTGCGGTTCAGACTCACGGGATCGCCCCAAGCGACAGGATCAGGTGCCGAGGTTGGCACAGTCGCCGCTGGTGTCGGCGTCGGCGGCCACCCGGGCCAGGCCGGCGACGATCAGACCGTTGGCCAGGTCGGTGCTGCTGGCCACGCTGCCGGAGCGCTTCTGGGCTCCGGAGAGGGTCTGCACCCGAGCCAGCAGAACGCCCTGGTCCTGGCCCATGGGCCGCAGGTTGACCCTGGTGCGGCGGGGTGCGGCCTGACGCAACCAGGCCAGCGCCTCGCTCTGCTGGGCTTCGGGCACCACGATGCAGGCCAGCTGCACGGTGTAGCTGCGGTTCTGATCACCCAGTTGCAACAGGGTGGCGCCCCGCACCTGCAGCACCTCCGCCGCCAGCGCGCCACCAGGCCAGAGCAACAGGACTGCGACCAGGGCAGCAAACCACCTCAAAGCTTGGCGCCGCAGTTGGGGCAGAACAGATGGGCGCTTTCGGTGGTGCTGCCGCAGGCGTGGCAGTGGCGGGTGGTGTCGATCGCCAGCTCGGGATGGCTCGGCAGACCCACCATCTGGGCGTTGCTGGCGCCAGGGGGCACCATCGGGTAGCAGTTTTCGTTGCGGCGCACCCTCACATCAATGAAGGCCGGGCCCGGATGGTCGAGGGCCTCCTGCAGCTGCTGGCGCAGGCTGGCCCGCTCTTCAATCCGAACGCCGCGCACGCCGAACGACTCGGCCAGTGCGGCGAAATTGGGCATGCCGCCGGTCATCTCGGAGGCGGAGTAGCGCTCGCCGTAGAAGCTTTCCTGCCACTGACGCACCATGCCCTGCCACCCGTTGTTGAGCACCACCACCTTCACCGGCAGGTTGTACTGGCTGAGGGTGCCCAGTTCCTGGATGTTCATCAGGATGCTGGCGTCGCCGGCCACGCAGATCACCTGCTCATGGGGGAAGGCGGTCTGCACGCCCATGGCGGCGGGCATGCCGAAGCCCATGGTGCCCAGGCCGGCCGAGCTGATCCAGCGACGGGGGCCGTTGTGAAGAAACTGGGCCGCCCACATCTGATGCTGACCCACATCCGTGGTGTAGAAGGCATCGGGTGCCAGCTCACGCAGGGCGACCACCACCTCCTGGGGGGCGATGTCGCCCTCAGGGGCGGGCACCACCAGGGGGTAGTGCAGCTTCCAGCTGTCGATCCGCTGCAACCACGCTTCGGTGCGGCCCTCGCTGCTCTCACCGGCAGAGGCCACCAGCAGAGCCTGCAGGGCGGCCTGCACATCGGCCACCAGCGCCACATCAGGCAGGCGGGTCTTGCCCATTTCCGCCGCATCGATGTCGATGTGGATCACCTGGGCCCGGGGCGCGAAGCCGTCGAGGCGGCCGGTGACCCGGTCGTCGAAGCGGGCGCCGGTGGCGATCAACAGATCGCACTCGGTGACCGCTAAATTGGCGTAGGCGGTGCCGTGCATGCCGAGCATGCCCACCGACTGGGGATGCTTCTCATCGAAGGCGCCCTTGCCCATCAAGGTGGTGGTGACGGGCAACCGGAAACGTTCGGCCAGTTGCTTGACGGCAGCATGGGCGCCGCTGCTGATGGCGCCGCCACCCACGTAGAGGAGGGGGCGGCGGGCCTGACGAATCAGCGCCAGAGCCGCGGTGATCGCCGCCGGATCGGGGCTGGGGGGCAGCTTGAAACCGGCGGGAATGGCCGTGCCAGGGGCCACCGGGGTGTAGTCGAATTCCTCGAGCCCCACGTCCTTGGGCACGTCGATCAGCACCGGGCCGGGGCGACCGCTGGCGGCGATCAGGAAGGCCTCGGCCACGATCCGGCCGATGTCGGCGGGGTCGCGCACCACCCAGGAGTGCTTCACGATCGGCAGGGTGATGCCGAAGATGTCGGTTTCCTGAAAAGCGTCGGTGCCGATGGAGGCGCGGGGCACCTGCCCGGTGATCACCACCATCGGCACGGAGTCCATCTGGGCGGTGGCGATGCCGGTGACCAGGTTGGTGGCGCCGGGGCCGGAGGTGCCGAAGCACACACCCACCTTGCCGGTGGCCCGGGCATAGGCATCGGCGGCGTGGGTGCCGCCCTGCTCATGGCGCACCAGGATGTGCTTGAGCCAGCCGCGGGCTTCAGCCTTGTGCAGCTCGTCGTAGATCGGCAGGATGGCGCCGCCGGGGTAGCCGAAGATGTGCTCCACCCCATGGCGGTGCAGGGCATCCATCAGCGCATAGCCACCGCTGACGCGCTGCGGCGCGCTGCCGGCAACGGAGGCGCGGTCGCCATTGGCGGCGACAGGGGCGGACGGGGCCGCAGGAGTGAGGGGCGTCAGCGTCACGGCTGCAGCAGGCCAACCACAGAGGCTGGTTCGCAAACTACGGCAACCCTAGGTGCCGACGCGGCTTTTGGTGCGGCCGGCGGCCATGGCCCGCAGGATCAGGGCCGGATCGAGCCAGCGCCCGCCGTGGCGCAGGCCCCAGTGCAGATGGGGGCCGGTGGTGCGGCCACTCATGCCCACATGGCCGATCAACTGCCCGGTGCGCAGCCGTTGCCCCTGGCGCAGGGCCACGGGGCCGCTGCGGTAGGTGCCGCCGGCCACCTGGCCGGCGAGGTGGCAATAGATGTGCTCGTAGTCCCCCGAGCGGATCACCAGGCCGATCCCGCAGGCCCCGTCGTGGATCACGTCCTGCACCACCCCTGCCCACCAGTTGCGGATCGGCGAGCCCATCGGGGCGGCGATGTCCAGGCCGTAGTGGGGCTCGACCCGGCCCCAGGGCCCTGTGCGGCTGCCGAAGTGGCTGGTGTAGGCCAGGAAGCTCGTCACCGGGAACACCCCCATCTGCCAACGGCTCTGGGACCAGCCGGCATCGCCCTGCGCCCACGCACCCACCAGAGCAATGCCGGCGCTCAGGCCGGCGGCAAGCCGGCGACGCTTAGAGCAGGCCGAGGGCATGGAGCGGTCCACGTCCGCTGAGCAGTTCCAGCAGAAACGCGGAAAAGCCCACCATCGCCAGGCGACCGTTCCACACCTCGGAGCTGTTGTTCCACCCCCAGGCCCACTTGTCCTGGGGATAGAGCTTCACCTTGGTGTTGAGCGCTGCCGCCTGGTCGAGGTTCACCTCCGGGCCCTCCAGGGCGTGCTGCACCAGGTTGGCCAGCCCCTGGATGAACGCCGGGGTGATGTCCAGGGCCGGCACGCGGCGGAAGTTGGTGATGCCGGCCTCGGTGGCGATCTCGCGGTATTCGATATCGATCTCCTCGAGCGTTTCGATGTGCTCGCTGACGAAACTGATGGGCACCACCACCAGGTCCGTCACGCCGGCCGCTCCCAGCTCCTGCAGGGCGTCGTCGGTGTAGGGCCGCAGCCACTCAACCGGCCCCACGCGGCTCTGATAGGCGAGGGTGAAGGGGTTGGCGTGGCCCAGATCCTGGGCGAGCTTCTCCATGATCAGCCCAGCGCAGATCTCGATCTCGCTTTGGTAGGGGTCGCCGGCCTCCGCCACATAGCTCTTCGGCACCCCATGGGCACTGAAGAACACGTGAGCGGTGCCGGGATCGGGGCAGGCCTGGATTTCGCGGGCGATCAACTCGGCCATGGCGCCGATGTAGCCGGCATCGTCGTAGTAGCTGCGGATGCAGCGGATGGGCAGGCGGGCAAAGCCCGGATCGGCCTGGCGCAGCCGTTGCAACTCGCGGAAGCTGGAGCCGCTGGTGCTGATCGAGAAGTGGGGATAGAGGGGCAACACCACCACCTCATCGATGCCATCGGCCTTGATGTCGGCCACGGCCGATTCGGTGAAGGGGTGCCAGTAGCGCATCGCCACGTAGCTGGTGGCCTCGATGCCCCGGGTGCGCAACTCGCTCTGGAGCTCCCGGGCCTGCTGCTCGGTGATGCGGCGCAGGGGCGAGCCGCCGCCGATGGAGCGGTAGGCGTCCTGGGATTTTCCCGCCCGCAGGCTGCTGATCAACCAGGCCAGGGGCTTCTGCAGGGCGGGGTTGGGCAGCCGGATGATCTCCGGATCGGAAAACAGGTTGTATAGAAACGGACCAACGTCCTGGATGCGCTCGGGCCCACCGAGGTTCAGCAGCAGCACGCCAACCTTGGCCATGCCCTCGTTCCGTGCGACTCAGAAAGTGCGAGCGTAACGCTGCCACCACGCCCCTAGCGGCTTCGGCGCCGGATCGATAACGTCGGGCCCTGTGCAAGGGCCATGGCAAGCAAGGCTGCAGTGCCCGATCTGGCGAGCCTGCGGGCCCAGCTGGCGCAGGAAAACAGCGCCCTTTCCCGGGCAGGACTCTCCCTGCGGCTGGAGCTGCGCGGCCAACGGCTGGGGCTGCGGGGCCCGCTGCCCTGCCGCCACGGGTCGGGCCGGCACCCTGTGCAGCGCATCAGCCTGGGGCTGCCGGCCGACGCGGCGGGGTTGGCGCAGGCCAAGGAGCGCCTGAAGGAGGTGCTGCGTCAGCTGCAGCAGGGCCGCTTCGACTGGACGATGTGGGGCCAGGCGCTGCCGGAACCGGGCAGTGGTGATCCCCTCGGGTTGGAGAGCTTCGAGGCGGCCTTCTTCGCCGATCCCCGGCGCCGCCGCAACCCCGCCGGCTGCCGCACCACCTGGACGGGCGCCTACCGCCCCTACCTGCGGCGCCTGGCGGCGGTGGCGACGGAGCGGAACTGGCCCATGGGGCTGCCGTTGCTGGAGGCGGTTCTGGAGAGCTATGACCCCACCAGCCGCAGTCGCCAGCAGTGCGGCACCGCCCTGGCGGCCCTGGCCCGGCACCTGGATCTGGCCCTGCCCGAAGACTGGAGCGAGCGGTCGGCGGGCTACGGGCTGCATGCGGCCCAGTTCCGCCGGCTGCCCGGCGATGGGCAGATCCTGGCGTTGGCCGAGCAGATCCCCAACCCCGGCTGGCGACTGGCCTACGGGCTGATGGCCACCTACGGGCTGCGCAACCACGAGGTGTTCTTCTGCGACCTCTCGGCCCTGGCGCCGGGCGGCGATCAGGTGATCCGGGTGCTGCCCACCTCCAAGACCGGCGAGCACCAGGTGTGGCCGTTTCAGCCGGAGTGGGTGGAGCGCTTCGAGCTGGAGCGGCTGGGGCGCGATCCGGGGCTGCTGCCCGCGGTGCGCACCGACCTGCGCCACACCACCCTGCAGCAGGCGGGCCGGCGCTTGGCGGAGCAGTTCAGGCGCTACGACCTGCCGATCACCCCCTACGACCTGCGCCACGCCTGGGCGGTGCGCACGATCCACATCGGCCTGCCTGACACGGTGGCGGCACGGATGATGGGCCACTCCGTGGCGATCCACACCCGCACGTATCACCACTGGATCACCCGCCGCGACCAGCAGCAGGCGGTGGATGCGGCCCTGGCGCGCCGGCAGTTTGTGGCCTGAGCCCGCCAGAGTGCAGACAGCGATGCCCCGGCTGTGAGCGTTTCCCCCACCGATCCCCTGCCGGTGCCGGCTGATCTCGACCAGATGGCCGCCGAGCTGGGCCCCGGCGGCGAACTGGCGCCCGAGCGCGACCAGGACGCCTACCGCAAGCGGATGGCCCGCCGCCAGGAGGTGCAGCGCCAGCGGGTGGGCGAACGCAACCTGGAGAAGGGGCTGGTGCTGGTGTTCACCGGCGACGGCAAGGGCAAGACCACCGCCGCCCTGGGGCTGGTGCTGCGCACCCTGGGCCACGGCGATGCGGTGGCGGTGGTGCAGTTCATCAAGGGGGGCTGGCAGCCGGGCGAGGCCAAGGCGCTGGAGTTGTTTGGCGATGCCCTGGCCTGGCACGCCCTGGGCGAGGGCTTCACCTGGGAAACCCAGGACCGGGACCGCGATCGCCAGCTGGTGCAGCAGGCCTGGGAGCGCTCCTGCGCCTATCTGGCCGACGGCAACCGCAAGCTGGTGGTGCTCGATGAGGTGAACGTGGCCCTGAAACTGGGCTACCTGGCGGTGGAGCAGGTGATCGAGGGCCTGGCGCTGCGTCCGGAGCTCACCCACGTGGCCCTCACCGGCCGCGGCGCGCCGCCGGCGCTACTGGAGCGCGCCGACCTGGTGACCGAGATGAAGCTGGTGCGCCACCCCTTCCGCGAGCAGGGGGTGAAGGCGCAGCGGGGGATTGAGTTTTAAACCCAGCGCTGCGGCCGCTTCAGTGCAGGCGTAGCCGCACTGGGCGGGAGGGGCCGAGGGTGAAGCCGCGGCGACGGGGCTGGATCGGCCGATCGGAGCCGGGGCAGAGCTCCAGGGAACAGCGCTGCAGCAGCGTGGCCAGGATCAGCTTCATTTCATACACGGCCAGGGCGGCGCCAATGCAGCGGCGGGCGCCACCGCCGAAGGGCAGGAATTCAGCCGGGCCGTAGCTGCGGCCCAGGAAGCGCTCTGGCGCGAAGCGCTGCGGTTCGGGATAGAGATCGGGCCGCTCATGCACCGCCTGGATGCAGCCAAGCAGCACGTCGCCCGGCTCGAAGGCATGGCCCGCCAGAGCCAGCGGCTGCTCCACCAGCCGCGGAAACATCAGCATCGCCACCGGGTGGATGCGCAGCACCTCGTTGACCACCGCACCGAGATAGGGCAGCCGGCTGATCGCCTCCGGATCGGCACCAGCGCCCTCCGGCTCCAGCGCCACCAGCTCCTGGAGCAACTGATCGCGCACCGCCGGCTGGCGATGGATCCAGTAGAGCGCCCAGGTGAGGGCCGTGGCGGTGGTCTCGTGACCGGCGAACAGCAGGGTGATCAGCTCGTCGTGCAGCTCGTCGTCGGAGAGGCCCTGGCCCTGCTCATCGCGGCAGGCCATCAACAGGCTGAGCACGTCGGCGCGCTGCTCGCCGCCGGCCAGACACTGGCGCCGCTCGGCCACCTCCTGCAGCAGCAGGGCGCGGATCTCGCTCTCGATCCGCTGCAGCCGGCCACCGGGGCTCCAGGGTCCGGCGTTGCGGCGCAGCAGCGGGAAAAAGAGCAGCAGGGAGCCGAAGCGGCCCGCGCGCAGCTGCAGGCTGCGGTGCAGCAGCGCCTCCAGCCGGCGGTAGCGCGCCCCCTCGTGCAGGCCGAACACTGCGGTGAGAATCACGCCCATGGTGATCCGCTGCATCAGCTCGCGGGCCTCGAAGCGGTCGCCGCGGCGCAGATCGGCCAGGGCGCTGGCGGTGAGCCCGATGATCAGCTCGCCGTAGGCCCGGAGCCGCTCGCCGTGGAACGGCGGGGTGAGCAGGCGGCGCCGGGCCCGGTGGGGCTCCGGCTCCAGCATCAGGATCGAGCGCTCGCCCACCACCTGGGCCAGCAGTTGGTTGAGCGCCCCCGGCGCGCTGATGCCCCGGCCACCGTCGTGGTTGAACAGCTCCTGCAGCACGGCCGGATCGCTCACCAGCACCTGCCGGGGCGGCAGGGTGGGCGACATGTGCACCCGCACCGCGCCGGGATGGGCGGCGAAGCAGCGGCGGTAATAACCGATCGGATCGAGGATCGCCTGCAGCGTCTGGCGGCGACCGCCGAGCTGCAACTCGGGAATGGGCGCGGGCCCGGAGCTGACCGCCATCAATTCCGCTGGCGTTGGCGCTGGCGCTGGCGTTGGAGCTGGCATTGGCGCAGGCCTGCTGCGAAATTGAGTTTAGGGCCGTCTGCCCAGCTCCAGACAGGCCGGGCCGCTGCTGGGCAAAGCAGGGGGCTGCCGCGGCTTGCGTAGCCTTGGCCAATGGCGAAGCTGCGGGCCCTGGCGATCGGGCTGATCCTGGCCACTGGCTCCCTGCAGGCCAGCCCTGTGCTGGCCGCATCGCGGGAGGAGGCGCCGGTGCTGCGGGTGGGCGTGGCCGATGGCTCCCAGCCCTGCTCCTACCGGCAGCAGGGCAGCTGGAGCGGCATGGCGGTGGAGCTGTGGCAACGCGTCGCCGACGCCGAGCAGCTGCCCTATGTGCTGGTGCCGGGCGAAAGTGCCGCGGCGCTGCTGGCGGCCACCCGGCGGGGCGAGCTGGATGTGGCGATCGGCTGCCTCACCATGTCGCCGGAGCGGCTGAGCAACACGCGCTTCTCGCTGCCGTTTCAGGAATCGGGGCTGGGGGTGCTGACACCGCGCAACCGGCTGGATCTGGGGGTATCGCTGCTGCAGTCGCTGTTGACGCCCGACCTGATCCGCCTGCTGCTGGGCTATGTGGCGCTGATCGGGCTGCTGAGCGTGGCCGTGTGGCGGGTGGAGCGTGGCGGCAGCAAACCCGCCGACTGGCCGGTGGGGCGCAAGCGGGGCTTCGTGTTGATCTTCCAGGTGCTGGCCACCGGGCCGGGCACCAACACGGTGGTGATGACCTCCCGCGGCCACGCGCTGGTGGTGCTGGCCTATCTGGTGCGGATCGTGAGCGCTTCGCTGCTGGTGAGCTACGTGACGATCAATGTGGTGCGCGGCACCCAGGACACGGCCAACCCGACGGTGCGCAACCTCAACGATCTGGCGGGCCGGCAGGTGGCGGTGCGGCAGGGGAGTGTGAGCGAGGAGCTGCTGCAGGCCATCAACCGCGGCGGCCTGCGTCCGCCGATCCAGCTGCGCGAGCTGAAGCGTGTGCCCGATGCCGATCGCCTGCTCACCGATGGCGCCGTGGATGCGGTGATGGCCGACGCCATCCAGCTCGACTACCTGCTGACCCAACTGCCCCACCAGCGCTATGGCCTGGCGCTGCGCGACGTGCATCCCCAGTCGCAGGCGTTTGCCTTCTCGCCCACGCTGAGCGACACCGTGGCAGGTCGCATCAATGTGGCCCTGGGGCAGCTCAAGCGCGACGGCGTGGTGACCCAGCTGCGGCGGCAGGCGCTGGAGAAGCCGTAGCCAGCGCCTGATCCCGTTGCAAGGCTGAGGCCTGCTGCCCCGCCACGGTGATCCCTCCCCTACGGGCTGCCGTGGCAGTTCTGGAAGATCGACATCGCCAATGGGCCGACCTGGGCCTGGCGGTGAAGGCGATCGAGACGCTGGGGGAGTGAGGTGAGGCGAGCGGCCGGAAGCTCGTGTAGCGGCGTGAGCAGTTGATTCACGGGTCCGTACAAGGTTCCGCGGCTTCTGGGATGGCCTTCAAATCCCACTGCCGGGCAGAGGCTTTGCATGGTTGTTAGTTCGAAGACACGGATCTTGTGCTGGTTTGAACTGGAGCTCAGGGTGGTTTTTGGACCCGCCCATTTAGTGTTGGAAAGATGCGAACAGCCATTGCAGGCGCGGCTATGCTGAGACAGGCGTTTCATATCTCATTTGTCACCAACCGTCTTCAGGGATGGCGAATTTCGATTCTTCTTCTTCTCACGGGAGGAGAGCCGTCCTCACGTCCATGTGAGTCATCCTGATGGTGAGGCGAAGTTCTGGCTCAGCCCAACCGTTGAACTCGCTCGCAATATCGGGCTAAGCTCACAGAGGATCAAAGAAGCAGAGCGCCTGGCCGAGACACGTCAACAGGAGATCATCGATGCCTGGAACAACCACTTTGGCGGCTGAGGTTACGAACGTCTCGGGACATTGTGTTTGGATGCTTATCGATGATGAAGAGCTAGCGCTTCCCTATTCAGAGTTTCCCTGGTTTAAAGCGGCAACTATTCAGCAGATCCTTAACGTGCTGCGTCCGACCTCGGACCATCTTTATTGGCCTGATCTAGATGTTGACTTGTCTGTCGAGTCGATACGGCATCCGGCAAGGTTCCCGCTGAGGGCCAAGAGCACTTTCCAACCCTGCCATACACCTGACCCGCCTCCATTTTTTTAGTGAGCCCACGGAGACACGGACGCTGCAGCTCTTTACGGGCAGGTGATGGCCAGCGTTAGCTGCATCAGATAACGAGACTGGGTAGACTGGAGGGAGTGGCCTTGGTGGCGATGCCAACAATCCTGAGGAGTGGGCCATACCGGGTCTATTTCCACAGCCACGAGCCAAATGAACCTCCTCATGTTCATGTTGATCGTGATCGAGCAAGCTGCAAAATGTGGTTGAAGCCTGTCGCACTGGCTTCAAGCCTGGGATTCAAGGCGGCAGAGCTTCGAGACATCGAGCGGCTTGTGAGTGCCAACGGGGCTATGCTGGTAAAAGCTTGGGAGGAGTTTCATGGTTAATCCTGGAGCGCGTGTCATGAATGTAAGTTCTACCGATGACGTTCTTGTTGTCGAGCTTGAGGACGGGAGGACAATTTCCGCCCCTCTGGCTTGGTATCCAAGGCTTTTGCATGCTTCTCAGAAGGATCGTGATGACTGGGAGGTGGCCGGCGCTGGCTTTGGCATTCACTGGCCGACGATTGATGAGGATCTCAGCGTTGATGGCTTGCTTCGTGGAGCGCCAGCCCCTCGAGTCCGTGTGATGAGCAGCTAACACGGCCATGCACCTGGCCCGCCACCGCATAAGCAACGCCCCCCTTGGTTCACTTTCCCTAGACCCCACCCATCGCCTGACACGGACAAGGGTGCTGTTGCTTCAATCCGCAAATGGCTTGAAGAACACGGAGTGTCACCATGAACCTCATGAAAGTGGATGGCTACCACGCCAAGATTGAGTACGACGAGGAAACAGATCAATTTCGAGGTGAAATTCTTGGGCTTTCTGGAGGAGCGGACTTCTATGGTGCGAGTCCAGATGAGCTTCGCCTTGAGTTCAAGAAGTCATTGGGCGTTTTTCTAGAGGTCTGTAAGGAGCAAGGAATCGAGCCCCGTAGAAGCTTTTCAGGAAAATTCAATCTCCGGATCCCACCTGAGCTACACGAGAAATTAGCGATAACTGCCGAGGCCCAGGGTAAAAGTCTCAACACGCTTGCACAGGAAGCACTTCAGAAAAGTGTCACGGCATCGATGAACGGATAACAAACCCCCGCATTCCCATCACCACCCCCGGCCGAAACGGCTCCAACTGCTGAGCCGTGGCCTCCAGAAAGGCCACCAGAATCGTGACCAGCAGGATGTAATCGCGCAGGGCTGGACCCAGGGGGCCATGCGCTGAAGGTGGCTGGTTCGCCAGCACGGTTTCCAGCGGTGCCCAGAGTGGATTAGCGCGCGCTGCGGTATAGGCCTCGGCCAGACGGGAACTGTGGGCGGGATCGCTGAGAGAGGCGGATTCGGCGGAGTGGGCGAAGGCGTTGCGGAGTTTGCGCAGCGTGTTGAGGGCGCGCTCCACCGCTTCATCGATCAGGCCCAGCCGCCGGGCCAGGGCCGCCTTGGCGCCGAGGGAGCCCAGCGGGCGATCCGGCAGAAACAAACCATCGCCCTTGGCTGGAGCGGGAGTCATCACCGCCTGCAGCAGGTGCTCCAGCGCAGCATCCACCCGGGCTACGCCCACCAGCACGGCACCTCGGCCGCGTTCCTCCAGCATCTGCAGGGCGATCTGCTGGGCGGCCTGGGCAACGGCAAGGGTGCTGGGATCGGTGGACATGGCGATCAGCCCGAGCAGCCGGATGGCGTGGCGGCGGATGCCTGGCCCCGTTCGCGCAGTTCCTCGTAGAGACCGGTCTGGTGGATCAGCACCTCCTTCATGCCGTCGCGGATGGTGGCGGAGTTGAGGGCCTGGCTGCTCATCATCTGGTGGGCATCGAGGGCGCTGATGATCGCGTCCATCAGGGCGCTGCCCAGATCGGGAGACGCGCCAAACTGCTCCTTGCTGTTGGCGGCGGCCTGCTGCTGCAGGATGCTGGATTCCAGCAATTTGCCGCGGATCACCGAGCGCACATAGATCACCTTGTCGGTGTCGCTGAGGTCGCCGGTGAACAGGTCGTTGAGCCGGGCGATGATCTCGGCCAGCAGGGCCTTGTGCTTGTCTTGCACCGCGCCGCCGCCTGGGGCCAGGCCCTTCAGCTTTTCCGGATCGCCCTGGCCCAGATTCAGCTGCCGCTGGCCCTTGTTTCTGAGCGTGTGGTGGGTGAGCACCACCTTGGAGAGATCCACCGTGGCGATCTCGCGCTCAAACTCCAGCAGCGGCAGCAGCCGCTTGAAGAACATTGCCCGCTTCTCCAGGCCCGTGTTGCCGTAGTCGAAGATCTGGCTGAGGAAGGTGTAGAAGCGCACGTAGGTGCCGATGTCGCTTCTGAACAGGTGCAGGGCGTCCAGTTCGTCCTTGGCCGCCTTCATGGCATCGGGATCATTCACGTCTTCCGCGTTGCGGTAGGCGAGGCGGGCTTCACTGTGGGCATTCAGCAGCCGCTGAGAAATCGGTAGCAAAGCCCCAGTGAGCTCCTTTGGCTGGGCATTGGGATCCAGCAGCACCTTCACCACCCGCTCGATTTCAAAGTCGTCGTAGTGGTGCTGGGAGTCGAGCTTGGCCTTGAGCTTGAGGATCAGGTTGGGATCCGTGGCCACGGCCAGCGCGGCGGTTTCGTAGTAGGTCTTGAAGGCGGCCAGGATGTCATCGGGTTCATTGGCGAAGTCCACCACGTAGGTGGTGGTTTTGCCGGGGTGGCAGCGGTTGAGGCGCGAGAGGGTCTGCACCGCCTGAATGCCGGAGAGGCGCCGGTCCACATACATGCCGCAGAGCAGCGGCTGATCGAAACCGGTCTGAAACTTGTTGGCCACCAGCAGGATCTGGTAGTCATCGCCCTTGAACGCCTCGCGGATGTCGCCCTTGAGGCCGGGATTCAAGGAGCCGCTGCGTTCGGTGAAGGCTTCAGGGCCGCTCTCGCTGTCGTTCACCTCGCCACTGAAAGCCACCAGGGTGCCGAGGGGGTAGCCCTTCTGCTGGATGTACTGATCGATGGCGAGCTTCCAGCGCACCGCCTCCTTGCGGGAGCCCACCACCACCATCGCCTTGGCCTTGCCATCGAGCAGCGGCGCCACAAACCTGAGGAAGTGCTCCACGATGATCTGCACCTTCTGGGCGATGTTGTGGGGGTGGAGCTTCACCCAGCCCATCAGCTTCTTCCTGGCAGCGCTCTGCTCCACCTCGTCGTCTGACACGCCCTGGCCGTCGTGGGCCAGGCGGAAGGCCATCGAATAGGAGGTGTAGTTCTGCAGCACATCGAGGATGAAGCCCTCCTCGATCGCCTGCCGCATCGAATACACGTGGAAGGGCTCCGGCAGGTTGCCGTTGCCGGCGGGTTCACTGGGGTTGGGCCGCCGCCCGAACAGTTCGAGCGTCTTGGCCTTGGGTGTGGCGGTGAAGGCCACATAGGTGATGCCGTTCTCCCGAACCCGCTCGGCCATCTGGGCAGCGAGCAGGGTTTCGGCGTCGATCTCGCCGCCATCTGTCTCGCCGCCGTCGATCAGATCGGCAGCTTCCGCTGTGGAAAGCACCTGGCGGAGCTTGCTGGCAGCCTCGCCGGTCTGCGAACTGTGGGCCTCATCGGCAATCACCGCGAAGCGCTTGCCGCCCTTGAGGGTGAGCTCGCGCATCTTCTTCATCAGGGCGGGGAAGGTCTGAATCGTGCACACCACCACCTTCTTGTCGCCGCTGAGGGCCGTGGCCAGCTGATCACTCTTGATGCCCTTCTCGTTGGTGATCGAAGCCACCACGCCCGTCCTGCGCTCAAACGCCTCCAGGGCTTCCTGCAGCTGGGTGTCGATCACATTGCGATCGCTCACCACCAGCACCGAGTCGAACACCTTCTGGTCGCTGGCGTCGTGCAGTTCGGAGAAAAAGTGGGCGGCCCAGGCGATCGAGTTGGTTTTGCCGGAGCCCGCCGAGTGCTGGATCAGATATTTCTGTCCGGGCCCTTCCTGGCGCACCGCCTCCTGCAGCTTGCGCGTCACCACCAGCTGGTGGTAGCGGGGGAAGAGCACCTTGGCGATCTGCTGTTTCTTGTTGCGCTCGGCGGTGCAGTAGCGGCCGAGGATCTCCAGCCAGCTGTCGCGCTCCCACACCTCTGTCCAGAGGTAGTCGGTGGGGTGGCCGGGGCCGTTTGGCATGGGGTTGCCGGCGCCGCAGTTGTTGCCGCCAGGGTCGCTGCCTTTGTTGAAGGGCAGGAAGGTGGTGGCGGGGCCCGCCAGCCTGGTGGCCATGCGCACCTCACGGTTGCTCACGGCGAAATGCACCAGGGCGCCGCTGGGGAAGCTGAGCAGGGGTTCTGGGGTTTTGCCGGCGAGCTGGGGCAGGCGGTCGGTTTTGTATTGCCACACCGCATCGTCGATGCACTGGGTGTTGTCGGTTTTGAGCTCCACGGTGGCCACCGGGATGCCATTGAGGAACAGCACCAGATCGATGCAGTTCTCGTTGTGCAGCGAATAGCGCACCTGGCGGATCACGCGCAGGCGGTTGGCGTTGTAGCGGGCGAGGATGTCGGGATTGAGGCCCAGGGCGGGCTTGAACTCGGCCAGCTTGAGGGCCTTGGGCAGGCCCATCACCTCGATGCCGTTGCGCAAGAGATGAAGGGTGCCCTGCTGATCAAGCTGCTCGCGGATGCGTTGGAGCAGCTGGGCTTCTGCCTTGCTGCCGTTCTTCTGCTGGTAAGTGGTCCAGGCGTCGGGTTGCGAGTTGTGCAGCCAGGCGAATAGATCTGGCGGGTAGAGGGCCAGCTTGCGGTCGTAGTGGGCGGCGCTGCCGTTGTTGTAGAGCCAGCCGTGGCTGGCGAGGTGCTCGCAGACCTCGCGCTCGAAGGCAACTTCGAGGTGAATGCTCATCGGCTCAGCACCTTGATCATTGCCTGAGGGCAAATCGCACCTTAGGACTGGCGACGTTGTTCCCAAGTGTGGGCACTGAAGTATGCAGATCCTGCATTCATTGCCTGGCTTCCGCCGAGGGCAGCGCCGCCAGTTTCCAGTTGCATCCCTTGATCGGCGCCGATCGAGGTTGCTGGTTGATCGGGGTGAACGGCAACTGGCGGCTCACCTGATGACCACACCGAAGCCGATTGGTGACCCATGCCACAAGGGCGGGCTCAAGGTTGCAGTGATTCCAGCGTTGCTACCAGCTCGGCGAACGGGGGCCGGCTCGCCGCATCTGGCGCCACGCAGCGGAGTTGCAGCGCTTTGAGCGATGGGAGGAGTCTGTGAAATTCAGGCTCCATGCGCTCCAGTAATTCGCCAAGCAAACAGCCGAAGGCGCGCACCTCCAGCGCCTCCAATGGATTCGTGCCTCCAGTGGCCTGAGGCGGGTAAAAGGAGGCCGCGCCGAAGTCTCCCAAAAAGCAGCCACCCTCGGGGCGGGTAGCGCCCCTCCGAGTGGTGTAACTCAGGAGGTCCTGTGACCCTCTCCGGAGGGTGAACAGGAGCAGTCAGGGGATGACTGCTTGGAAGCTGACTGCGCAGCTCCGTTCATCCACTATGAACCCT
>JBILUH010000039.1:0-20933 GCA_044371095.1 Cyanobium sp. | reverse complement strand
CCAGATCAAAGCGTTCGGCCTGAAGCAGGGCGCGACACCGCTGGCCATAGGCAGCGACCAACCCCCGTAGCGAAGAGCGGCCACCCGCGAAACGGCGCTGGAGATACCCGTCGCCGAGCAGCGCCTGCACGCCCCCCGCCAGGGCCGCCTCCGATTCCCCCCGCGCGATGCTTTCGCAGGCCAGGTGCACCGCCACCAGCGAGGAGGAACAGGCCGTGTCGACCGTGAAGCTGGGGCCCTTGAGATCGAAGAAATAGGAAAGCCGGTTGGCGGCGATGCAGCCGGTGTTGCCCGGCAGCACGAAGGGTTCGTTGTCAGGGGTGGTGTAGCGCTCCCGCGAAGCCCAGAGCAGGGAGCTGTAATCAGCACTGGAGATGCCCATGAACACGCCGACGGCCGTGCCGCGCACGCGCTCCAGGGGGTGGCCCGCATCCTCGAGGGCACGCCAGGCCACCTCCAGCAACAGGCGTTGCTGGGGATCCATGCACACCGCTTCCCGCGGGGTGATCCCGAAGAAAGCGGCGTCAAACCGGTCGATCTCATCGACAAAGCCCCCCTGGCGCACGTGCTGGGTCAGCGGATGGGCTGGATCAGGGTTGTGATGCAGGTCGAGGTCCCAGCGCTCCGGCGGCACCTCCGTGATGGCCTCACGACCATCCCGCAGAAACTCCCAGAACCCCTCTGGAGATGCAATCCCTCCCGGCAGCCGGCAGCCCATCCCCACAATGGCAATCGGCTCGGCCACGGGGAAAGACAATGATGCTCGATCCTCGCTCAGCGACTTATCGCTCCGGCAAGCCGTCAGGGAACGGGATAATCCACAAAAGCTGTTCCATTCAGTGTGGAACAGCCTGTTCACCAGGCAGCGACAACACGTGGGCAACGATCTGCACGGGATCGGCCATCAAACGCTGTTGCTGATAGCGCTGGCGCAGGGCCCGATAACGGGGGGCATCAGCAAGCCAGCGGCCGACCAGGGCGGCCAGCTCGTCGGGCCGGCGGATCGAGGCCTCCAACCCACGGGCTCTGAAATAACGGGGCGCCAGCAATTCCTGGGGCATAGTGGTGCCGTAGTGGTTGAACACCAGCGGGCAGGCCATGAACAGGGCTTCCGTGGCCGTGCGGGCACCCGGCCGGCTCACCAGCGCCCAGGCCCGCTGGTAGAGATCGGCCATCGCCGCCGGGCCCTGATAGCCAAGGGCCTCCACCGCCAGGGCCCCATGGCGCGCCGCCCAGGACCGGACCTGCTGCTGCACCGCCGGGCGCCGGCCGCACAGGGCCACCACAGTCAGCTGGCCCGCGAAGGGCAGCAACTGCTCCAGCAGCGCAAGGTGATTGTTAGCGCCGTTGGAGCCGGTGCCCAGCACCAGCAGCGGCAGACCTTCCAGCCGCTCCGGTGCCGGGCCCGCCTGGTGATAGGCCGGATGGAGCAAGGGTCCGAGGCGCGCGACCGGAACGCCGGGCTGACGGCGCTGGACCTCCTGCAGCACCTCAGCGGTGAGACTCCAGAACAGGTCGGTGCGGCGGCTGAGCCAGTTGCGGCTGAACCCGAAGCCACCCGCCAGCTCTGTGCAGCAGGTGATGCAGCGCAGCTGGGGACCCAGCACACGCTTGGCGAGATCGAAGTGCCCCCGGTTGGTGTGGGGATGGGTGGAGATCAGCACGTCAGGGCGAAAGACCCGCAACTGGCGGATCAGGTAGCGGCGCCCAAACAGCACGGTGCCCGGCTTGATCAGGTCTTCCAGCTCCATGGCCCGCCAATAGAGCTGGTGCAGCCAGGGGCGATGACGCTGGATCCAGTTGTAGAGCTCCACGCCACCGCGATAGGTGGCGCTTGCCTGCTCCAGCACCTGATCCACCCGCACCTCAGCCTCCGGCACCAGCTGGGCCAACCACTGCTGGATCGCCTCCGCTGCCGCATCGTGGGCGGTGCCACCACTGGAGGTGTAGATCAGAACGCGCATGCCGATCAGATCTGGGGAGAAGACCGGGCCAGAGCCGCAGCCTGCCGCACCCCGGTGAGCAGGAGCAGCCAACCCGCCAGGCCGAGGGCCATCGCCATGGGTCGCCCCGGGCCTGTGCCCAGGACTTGGAGCAGCCACGCCGGCGAGATTGACCAGCGGAGGGCGGGGCGGATCAGTCCATCCACCAGGGCCGCCAGCCCCAGCAAACCCACCAACCGCGCCCACGACTCCAGCGTCAGACGAACGGCGAAGCAGCTCGGCTGATCCGCCCCGCTCACCTGTTGCTGCCAGAGAACCTGCAGTGCCGCCAGGTTGATCGGAATGCCCACACTGAACACCAGAACCCCCAGCCACCAGATGGTCTGCCACTGCTCGAACACCACCAGCCCCGCACCGATCAGCACCCAGCCCTGAATCCCCAGGGCCACCCGCAGCCAGACCAGCGGTCGCCAGGGCCGCCGCCAGGCCCACAGGCCTACTCCAAGCCCGTAGCCCACCCCACCCACCAGAAGGGCCAAACCCAGACGGCCGGGCTCCATCCCCGCCAGCAACCAGGCCGGAAACAGCACCTCGCAACCGGCATACACCAATGCGAGGGCCATCCCCAGCCAGGCCAGGGGAGCCTGGTTGGGATGGCGCAGCAGCATCCGCAGCTGGCGACGAAAGCCGGGCCTGCCAGCCGCGGCGGCTGTCCCCGCGGCGATCCTTGCCTCCAGCCCCCGGCGTGGCCAGGGGGCCAGTGCCACGCACAGGAATGCCCACAAAAAGCTGGAGGCGTCGATCAACAGCACGCCACGCAAACCCGCCTCAGCCGCCAGCCAGGCCCCCAGAAAGGGGGCCAGGGTGAGCACCAACCCATCAGAGCTGGCAAACAACCCCGCAGCCCGGGTCTGGGCCGCCCCTTCCGGGACCAGGGTGGTGATCAGGGTGGAGAAGCAGAGCACCAGAACCGCCTCCGCCGCCGCGGAGATGGCCAGCAATCCCAGCAGCAGCGGCACCGGCACCTGGGCTCCGCTCCGCAGCAGCAGCAAGGCCAGACCAGCGGTCACACAACCGCCGATCCCATTGGCCACGAGCATGATGCGCCGCCGCGGCCAGCTGGGCAGGCGCTTGCCCAACACAGGCAGAACCACCAGACGAGCCAGCTGGACAACCACCGCCACAGCCGCAAAATCCAGCACCCGCCCGTGTTGCTGAAACAGCCACAGCCCCATGCCGTAGAGGCTGGCCTGGGTGCCCAGATTGGACACCAGCTGGCCCAGCCACAACACCCAGAAAGCCCGGGATCCCGGCTGGCTCACCGCTGAGGGTCCCTCACACGTTGAACAGAAACTCCATTACATCGCCCTCGGCCACCACATACTCTTTGCCCTCGGCCCGCAACCAGCCCTTGTTGCGGGCTTCGGCCAGGGAGCCGGCCTCCAGCAGCTGCTGGGTGCCGATGGTCTGGGCGCGGATGAAGCCCCGCTCGAAATCGGTGTGGATCACGCCGGCGGCCTGCGGGGCGGTCATGCCGGTCTGAATGGTCCAGGCGCGGGTTTCCTTTTCACCGGTGGTGAAATAGGTGCGCAGGCCCAGCAGGGCGTAGGTGGCGCGGATCAGGCTCTGCAGGCCGCCTTCCTCCACCCCCAGGCCAGCCAGAAATTCGGCGCGGTCCTCTTCGGGCAGCTCAATCAGCTCGGCCTCCACCTGGGCCGAAATGCGCACGGTGCCAGCGCCCTCCTTCTGCGCCAGGGCTGCCACTTCCTCGCAGTAGGCATTGCCGCTGGCCAGATCGTCTTCGCTGACGTTGGTGGCATAGATGATCGGCTTGGCGGTGAGCAGCCCCAGGGGCTTCACCATCAGCGCCTCCTCGGCGCTGAGTTCAACGCTGCGGGCCGCACCACCGGCCTCGAGCACCGCCTGGATGCGCTCCAGCGCCGCATCTTCCACCTGGGCCTCCTTGCTGGTGCGCACCTGTTTCTTCAGACGCTCGCGACGCTTCTCCACCTGGGCCAGATCCGCCAGGCCCAGCTCCAGATTGATCACCTCAGCATCGCGGGCCGGACCAACCGAACCGCTCACGTGGATCACGTCGTCGTTTTCAAAACAACGCACCACGTGCACGATCGCGTCGACTTCGCGGATGTTGGCCAGAAACTTGTTGCCCAGTCCCTCGCCCTGACTGGCCCCCTTCACCAGGCCGGCGATGTCCACGAACTCCACCTTGGTGGGGATGATCTCCTTGCTGCCGCTCAGGTCGGAGAGCAGCTGCAGGCGGGGATCAGGCACCGACACGATGCCCGAGTTGGGCTCGATCGTGCAGAAGGGGTAGTTGGCGGCTTCGGCCTGGGCGTTGGCGACCAGGGCATTGAACAGGGTCGATTTGCCCACGTTGGGCAGTCCGACGATTCCGGCTTTCAGCATGGTTGGAATCTACGGGGCACCGTTCAAGGCGCCAGGACGCAGCTCAGCGCGCCAGCAGCGAGACTGGATGTCTCTGCCCTTCAGGCCGATTCCCACCCTCACCCCACCGCCGGCGGTGCCCAGCCAATCCGTGGTTCCTGGACCAGCCTCCAGCCCCAGCGCGAGCGTCAGCACGCCATCCCGGCCCCACTGGCAGCGCAAGCGCTGGTGGGCGGGAGCCGCCGCCACACTGGTGATCGTGGCCGGCCTTGCAGTGGTGCAGCGCCAGCGCAGCACCGGCAGCGCCAATCTGACTCCTTACACGGTAGTGGCCGAATCGGGCAAGCTGCCCGGCGTGGTGAGCGCCAGCGGTGAGCTGGAGGCCGAAAAGCGGGTGAATGTCAGCCCCAAACGCCAGGGGGTGATCGAGGAGCTGTACGTCGAGGAGGGTGATCCGGTGCGTAAGGGCCAGAGCCTGGCCCGCATGGATCGTGGCGATCTCGACGATCGATTGGGCGAGCTCCAGGCCCAGCTGCGCTCGACCCAGGCCCAACTGGCCCGCAGCCGCAGTGAACTGGAGCGCAACGAGCGCCTCTACCGCCAGAACGCCATCAGCCTGAGCGACTACAACACCGTGCGCAGCACCTTCCTGGTGGACCGGGCGGCGGAGCTGGCCGCCCGCGAGCGGTTAGCGGCCCGCCAGGTGGAGCAGGCCGACCTGATTGTGCGCGCCCCCTTCGATGGGGTGGTGACCCAACGCTTCGCCGATCCGGGCGCTTTTGTGACCCCCACCACCACCGCCTCAGCCACCGCCGGTGCCACCAGCTCCTCGATCGTTGAGCTGGCCCAGGGACTCGAAGTGGTGGCCAAGGTGCCCGAGAGCGACATCGGTCGGGTGCGCCTGGGCCAAAGTGCCACGGTGCGGGTGGATGCCTTCCCCGACCAACGCTTCGGAGCCCGGGTCAAGCGCATCACCCCCCGGGCCGTGAAGCTCAACAACGTCACCTCCTTCGACGTGGTGCTGCGCCTGGTGGGCGACACCCCCCAGCTGCGCATCGGCATGACCGCCGACGTGGGCTTCCAGACCGGTCAGGTGCAGGCCGACACCCTCGTGCCCACCGTGGCGATCGTCACCGAGTCGGGCCGACCGGGGGTACTGCTGGTGGGCAAGAAGAACCAGCCCACCTTCCAGCCCGTGGAGCTCGGCATCAGCAGCGGCAAAAACACCCAGATCCTCTCGGGCCTCAAGAGCGGCACCCGGGTGTTCATCGACCTGCCCCCCTGGGCCAAGAAGCGCCCCTAGGCGGCCAGGAAGGCTCGGGCAGCCTCAACGATCCGGCCTGAAGCCTGGCCGTCGCCGAAGGGGTTGTGGGCCCGGGCCATGGCTTCGTAGGCGGCCGGATCATCGAGCAGGCGGCTGGCCTCCGCCACGATATCGGCGCTGTCGGTGCCGATCAGCCGGGCCGTGCCCGCCTCCACTGCCTCCGGCCGCTCGGTGGTGCGGCGCAGCACCAGCACCGGCTTGCCCAGCGACGGCGCCTCCTCCTGCAGACCGCCCGAATCGCTCAGCACCAGGGTGGCGCCGCGCATCGCCGCCACCAGCTGGTCGTAGTCGAGGGGTTCCACCAGGAAGGCGCGGGGGTGGTCGCCGAGCAGGGCCTGCAGGGGCTCGCGCACCGTGGGATTGCGGTGCAGGGGAAGCAGCAGGGCCGTGTCGGGGTAGCGGTCGAGCAGCTCGCGGAAGCCCCGGCCGATGTGCTGCAGGCGCTCGCCCCAGTTCTCGCGGCGGTGCACCGTGGCCAGGATCACCCGCTGCGTCGCGAAATCGAGGCCAGGCAGCACGTAGGGCGGCGCCTGCTCCGCCATCAGCAGCAGCGCATCGATCACCGTGTTGCCGGTGGTGAGCACCGTGCCCACCACGCCCGAGGCACGGCAGTTGGCAGCCGACAGCGGCGTGGGGGCGAAGTGCAGCTGGGCCAGCTGGGAGATCAGCCGCCTGTTGGCCTCCTCGGGGAAGGGATCGAGCAGGTTGTCGGTGCGCAGCCCGGCCTCCACGTGACCCACGGGGATCTGCTCATAGAAGGCCGCCAGGGCGGAAGCAAAAGCGGTGGTGGTGTCGCCCTGCACCAGCACCAGATCGGGCCGGTGGGCGGTGAATTCCTCCTTCAACCCCTGCAGGGCGCCGCAGGTGATATGGGTGAGGGTCTGCTTAGGGGCCATCAGAGCCAGGTCGTGGTCGGCCTCCAGGCCGAACAGGGCCATGACCTGGCTGACCATCTCGCGGTGCTGGCCGGTGAGCACCACCCGGGTGCGGAAATCCTCAGCCTGCTGAAACGCCCGGATCACCGGCGCCAGCTTGATGGCCTCCGGACGGGTGCCCAGCACGATCGTGACAAGGGGCTTGGACACCGGCGCGCTGCAGACCGGCGGATCCTACGAACGTTGCCAGGAGCGGACCTGAGGCTGACAGGAACCGCTGCAGCATCGAAGCTGAGCCCCTACCGGTTGCCGTCGATGACGACCTCGCCCTTCCCCCCATTCCCCTTTCCCCCCTCCCCGTTTCCACCGGCCTCCTCTGCCCCTGGCACCGTCACTCCTGACTCCGCTGCTCCTGGTACGGCGGCCCCAGCTCCGGCCGCAACCGGCAACCAGCCCGAGAGTCTTGAAGGGATCGTGCGCATCGCCAACGAGAAGGGCTATTCCGACGTGCACCTCGGCGTGGGCGAAGAGCCCCGCTTCCGGGCCCGGGGCGAGATGATCTGCACCGGCTGGCCCATCACCGATGCAGCCACCTTCACCAACTGGATGAAGGAAATGCTGTCACCTGCCGCGATCGACGTCTTCCAGCGCGATAAGGAATTCGACGCCTCCCACGCCTTCCCCTTCGCGCGGGTGCGCATCAATCTGCTGGATTCCCTGCGGGGTCCGGCGATGGTGCTGCGGCTGATCCCCCAGACGATCGCCAGCCTCGAAGAGCTCAACCTGCCGCCGGTGCTCAAGGAGCTGGCGTCCCGTCCCAAGGGCATGGTGCTGGTGACCGGCCCCACCGGCTCCGGCAAGAGCACCACCCTCGCCGCGATGATCGACTGGATCAACCGCAACATGAGCCGCCACATCCTCACGATTGAGGACCCGGTGGAGTTTGTGCACGAGAGCCGCCGCTCGCTGATTCGCCACCGGGAAGTGGGGCAGCACACCAAGGTGTTTCACAACGCTTTGCGCGCCGCCCTGCGCGAAGACCCCGACGTGATCCTGATCGGGGAGATCCGCGACCGGGAAACCCTGGCCACGGCGATTGAAGCCTCCCAGACCGGCCACCTGGTGTTCGGCACGCTGCACACCAACTCCGCCGTCAAAACGGTGGAACGGGTGCTGGGCATGGTTCCCCCCAATGAGCAGGAGAGCGTGCGGCGGGCTGTGTCGGAATCACTGCTGGGGGTGATTGCCCAGGGGCTGCTGAAAACCACCGATGGCAAGCGGGCCGCGTTCCACGACATCCTGATCAACACCGACGCCTGCAAGGACTACATCCAGCGGGGCGAACTCGACGAGATCGAGGAGATCATGAGGCGCAGCGGTTTCGATGGGATGCAGACGGCCAACCAGTCGCTGCAGCAGTTAGTCGAAGAGGGCCGCGTGACCGCCGAAGACGCCATCGCCCAGAGCCTCAAGCCCAATGAACTGGCCCAGTGCCTGCGCGGTCGCACCTGAGCGAGGGGTGCGGAAGGGGGTGGCTCAGTGGCTGGCCAGCCGGGCCACCAGCAGCACCGACAGCCCCACCGACAAGCCCAGCATCGCCAGCCGGCCATTCCAGATCTCAGCCTGGGGTGTGAACCCGCGCCGCCAGGCGTTCAGCTCCGTGGGCGTCACCCGCTCAACGCCGAGTGGATCAGCCTCGTGTGGGGCAGCCTCGTGTGGATCAGCGTTGTCCTGAACACCTTCGTGTTGAACGGCTTGTTGCACAACCTGTTGAACACCCTCTTCCAGGATAGCTTCACCAGGTTGGCGCCCGGACTGGGGATCACGCTCAAGGTGGAGGGGGGTCATGGCGCCACACCGATCCCGCAGGGCTTCCAGCCTACGGGCATTAAAAGCAGGGTTGCCGTTCGTACAGCCGATCCGCCTGCTCCAGCGGCAATCGCGCCGCCACCCCCAGGTCGAGACAGCTGCTCTGACCGCCGGCCAGCCGCTGGGCCGCGGCCACCCCGATCATGGCGGCGTTATCGGTGCAGTAGGCCAGTGGTGCCACCCGCCAGGCCAGGCCATCCCGCTGGCAGCGCGCCTCCAGCAGGGCCCGCAGCCGCCGGTTGGCGGCCACCCCGCCCACCAGCACCAGAGTGCCCAGCCCCAGATCGCGGGCGCAGCGGCAACTGCGCTCCACCAGCACCTCCGCCACCACCTGCTCAAAGCTGGCCGCCAGGTCGGCCAGCGGCAGGGGCTCAGCCATGCCATCCGGAGTGGTGCACGGAGTGGCGTCCAGAGCGACATCCCGGACGGCCTCCAGCGCCCGCACCTGCCGCAACATCGCCGTCTTGAGGCCGCTGAAGCTGAAGTCGTAGGGGTAGTAGCCCCCCTCCGGACGCGAGACCCGTCCCTTGGGCAGGGCAAAGCGGCGGGGATCCCCGTCGCGGCCGGCGGCCTCGATCGCCGGACCACCGGGGTAGCCCAGGCCCAGCAGCCGGGCCACCTTGTCGAACGCCTCCCCCGCCGCGTCGTCGTGGCTGCGGCCGAGGCGCTGGTAGCGGCCCGGCCCATCCACCCGCAACAGCTCGGTATGGCCGCCGCTCACCAGCAGCACCAGATACGGCCCGGGGGGAAGCGGCTCGCCCAACTGCACCGAGCAGAGATGCCCCTCCAGGTGATGCACCGCCACAAAGGGTTTGGCGTGGAGGCGGGCGAGGGTGCGGCCGGTCACCGAGGCCACCAGCAGGGCCCCCACCAACCCCGGAGCGGCGGTGGCGGCGATGCCGTCCAGGTCGGCCAGGGCGACGCCGCTATCGCGACACACCTGGTCGATCAGCTGGGGCAGGGCCTCCACATGGCGCCGCGAGGCGATTTCCGGCACCACCCCACCCCAGCGGGCGTGCTCCTCCACCTGGGAGGCCACGGCGCTGGCCAGCACCGTCTGATCGCGCACAATCGCTGCCGCTGACTCGTCACAACTTGTTTCGAGGGCAAGAACCGTGGGCATCGGACCTGAGCAACTCCCTTACTGTCCCTTCGTGTCATCCTGCCCCGCGGCCTTGCGTCTGATGCGCCGTCTTTTCTCCCGCCGACTGTTCGCAGTTCTGCTCTCCGCCTTCCTGCTCCTGGGCTTCGCTCCGGTTGCCAAGGCCGATGTGGCAGGCCTGACCCCCTGCTCCGAAAACGCCCGCTTCCAGCAGCGTGCCGCCGGCGCCAAAACCGAGCAGGCCAAGGCCCGCTTCGCGATGTACAGCCAGGCCGTGTGCGGCACCGATGGCCTGCCCCACCTGATCGTGGACGGCCGCTGGAACCACGCCGGTGACTTCATGATTCCCGGCATCGCCTTCCTCTACATCGCCGGCTGCATCGGCTGGGCTGGTCGCAACTACCTGCGCGCCATCCGCGGCGACAAGGACGCCGCCATGAAGGAGATCCAGATCGATCTGCCCCTGGCCTTCAAGAGCACCCTGGCCGCCGCCACCTGGCCCCTGGCGGCCTTCGGCGAGCTCACCAGCGGCAAGCTGCTCGAATCCGACGACAAGGTCACGGTTTCCCCCCGCTGAACCCTTTTCGCCCCGCTGAACGCAGCCAGCTCCGGCACCTCACTCTTGTTTCCTTCCTCCTCACCGTCCAGCCATGAAAAAGTTCCTCACCACCGCTCCGGTGTTCGCAGCCATCTGGTTCACCGTCACCGCCGGAATCGTGATCGAGTTCAATCGCTTCTTTCCCGACCTGCTGTTCCACCCCCTCTGAGCGGCCCAGTCCAGCTGGGATCGGCCCAGAAGCCGGATCTCCCCCAGCGGCCCTCCCGGGCCGCTTTTTGATAGCTCCAAGGACCCTTGGTTGCGCTTGATGCCCTAGACGACCAGACCCATCAGCCGCTCCAGCTCCGCCAAGGCCGCATCGAGGTCGCCGTTGACCAGCACGGCATCAAATTCCGGGGCTGCCGCCAACTCCACCCGGGCCCGCTTCAGCCGCCGGCCTATGGCCTCCTCACTGTCGGTGCCGCGGCCCCGGATGCGCCGCTCCAGCTCCGCAAAGCTGGGGGGCTCGACAAAGATCTGGAAGCCTCCCGCAAAGCTGCGCCGCACCTGGCGGGCGCCCTCCAGCTCGATCTCCAGCAGCACCGGCCGACCGGCGACGAGCTGGGCCTCCACCGGTTGGCGCGGGGTGCCGTAGAGGTTGCCAGCGAATTCGGCCCACTCCAGGAAGCCGCCCTCAGCCACCTGCGCCTCAAACACCTCGCGGCTCAGGAAGAAATAGTGCTCGCCCTCCACTTCCCCGGCCCGGGGGGCCCGGGTGGTGGCCGAAATCGACAGCCAGATCTGCGGATGGTGCTCCAGCAGCCGCTGCACCAGGGTGCCCTTGCCGACGCCACTGGGGCCGGTGATCAGGGTGAGGCGGCCGGGCGGGGCGCTCATGGCAGGCGTCAGCTCTGGACTGCAGAGTAGAAGCCAGCCCCGAAGTCTCCGGCCCACCCCATGGCCCCCTCCCGCCTTCAGGCACCCTCCCGCCTTCAGGCCGTGGACGTCACGACGCTGCGGGCGGTGCTGGCCGAATGGCGGCCGTTGCTGCTGCCCAGCCGCTTCGAGAAGGCCCAGCAGGCCCGGACCCATGCCGTGCAGATCGGTCTGCGCAGCCTCAGCGGCGCCCAGTGGATCGAGCTCAGCTGGCAGGCGGAAGCGGCCCGGCTGCACACAATCCCGCCGCCACCGCGCCAGGGGGATGGCAGCACCCTGGCCCAACAGCTCCAGCACGGCCTGCGGGGCCTGGCCCTGGTGGAGATCCGTCAGCAGGGCTGGGAGCGGGTGGTGGAACTGGGCTTCGCCCGGCGCCCCGGCGAACCGGTACTGCGCTGGCTGGTGGCAGAGCTGATGGGGCGTTACAGCAACCTGCTGCTGCTCGATGCCGACCGCCAGGTGGTGGCCCTGGCGCGCCAGGTGAAGCCCCAGCAGTCGCGCCTGCGGCCGATCGGCACCGGCGACCCCTACCAGCCGCCCCCAGCCCTGGCGGGCGAGCCGCCCCGATTGGAGGAGAGCTTTGAGAGCTGGCAGCGGCGGCTCAAGCTGGTGCCCCTGCCCCTGGCCCAGGCTCTGCGCGGGGCCTATCAGGGGATCAGCCCGGCCCTGCTGCGCCAACTGCTGCCGGCCGGCTGGGGGGAGCGGCCCGTGGACGCCATGAGCCCTCCCGAGTGGCAGCAGCTCTGGCCAGCGTGGCGTGGCTGGATGGAGGCGGTGGAGAACGAGCGCTTCGGCTGGCAGATCGAGCCTGCGGGCTACCGCTGCTGGGGGGCGCCGGAAGCCAGCCCGGTCACGGTCAACCGCGGCCTGGCGGCCTATTTCGGCGAGCACCTCACCGCCCAGGTGCTGCTGCAACGGCGCCAGCAGCTGGGCCACCGACTCCAGGCCACCGCCGAGCGGGAACGCCACCAGGCCGCAGAGCAGCAAGCCCTGCTCGCTGCCGTACCCGAGGGCGAGGCACTCCAGCGGCGCGCCGATGCCCTGCTCAGCCAACGGCAGCCGAGCCGTCAGTGCATCGAAGAGGCTCAGAAGCTCTACAAAACCGCCCGCAGACGCCGCCGCTCCGTGGCCGCGATCACCCCGCGACTGGACCTGCACCAACAGCGGCTGGCCTGGCTGGACGCCAGCCTCACCTACCTCGAGCAGGCCGACAGCCTTGAGCAGGTGGAGCAGCTGGCCGGCGAACTCGACGCCCTGCTGGCGGAGCGCCGCCGGGGCTCTCCGCGAGGGGTTGGCCAGGGGGGCGACGTCCAGCAGGGGAACAGCGGCAGAGGAGGCAACCGCCAGGCAGGGCGCAGACCCGCGGCCGAAGGGGTGCCCCAACCCCTGGAGCTCCACACCGCCTCGGGCCTGCCGCTGCACGTGGGCCGCAACCACCGCCAGAACGAGTGGATCGCCTTTCGCCAGGCACGCCGCGGCGATCTCTGGTTCCACGCCCAGGAACTGCCCGGCAGCCACGTGGTGTTGAAGAGTTCCCAGCGGCAGGCCAGCGACGGCGATCTGCAGGCGGCCGCCGATCTGGCGGCCCACTTCAGCCGCGGCCGCGGCAACCGGCGCGTTCCGGTGGTAATGGTGCCCACCGAGGAGCTGCAACGCATTCCTGGTGCCGCTCCCGGTACGGTGCGACATCGCGGCGGCACCGTGCTCTGGGGCGAGCCGCAACGCGCTCTTAGCCTTTTGCCAGAGCAGCGACCATGAGCGCCGAACCCGACTCCACCACCCACAAACCCTCCACCACAGCCCTCCCCCTGGCACCACCGCCACCGATCCGGGTGACCCCTGACGAGTTTCCAGGCGAAGTCGAGATGAGCCTGGTGGACCACCTTGAGGAGTTGCGCCGTCGGGTGCTGCGCAGCCTGCTGGCGGTGGTGGTGGCGGCAGCCGCCTGCCTGGCGGCGGTCAAGCCGCTGGTGCGACTGCTGGAGATGCCGGCCGAGGGCATCCGTTTCCTGCAACTGGCCCCCGGGGAGTTCCTGTTTGTGTCGCTGAAGGTGGCGGGCTACGCCGGCCTCACCCTGGCCCTCCCCTACGTGCTCTACGAAGGGCTTGCCTTCGTTCTGCCGGGCCTGACCCGCCGTGAGCGGCGCCTGGTGGCTCCCGCAGTGGCGGGATCGGCGGTGCTGTTCGCCGCCGGCCTGGCCTTCGCCTGGTGGGCCCTCGTGCCTGCGGCCCTGCGTTTTCTGGTCAGCTACGGCGCCGATGTGGTGGAGCCGAGCTGGTCGATCGAGCGCTACCTCGACTTCGTGCTGCTGCTGATGGTGGCCACCGCCCTGGCCTTTCAGCTGCCGGTGCTGCAGCTGCTGCTGGGCGCCCTGGGCCTGGTGAAGGCCCAGCCGATGCTGGCCGGCTGGCGCTGGGTGGTGCTGGCCAGTGCCCTGGCCGGCGCCGTGCTCACCCCCTCCACCGACCCGGTGACGATGCTGCTGCTCTCAGGAGCCATCACGGCCCTCTACCTGGTGGGCGTGGCGCTGGTGGCTTTCACCGAGCGGTTGCGACCCGCTTAGAGCATGAACTCACTGGCCCGGCCGGCGGGAATCTCCAGCGCCAGCCCCATGGCCTTGCCCAACCGCGGTTTATCGCTGGTGGTGCGCAGCCAGCTGCGCACCTGGGCCGCCACCCCCAGCCCATTGAGCAGCCCTACCAGCTCCTCCAGCTTGCTGCGGTAGCCCTCCTCGCTCAGGGGAAAGGATTGCTGTTCCAGGTAGGCCCACATCACCTGCAGATACATCCGGCCGCGACGCTGCACCAGCTGCAGGTCGTAGGAGGCCTGCCAGCGCTCCTGCAGCAGGTCCCACAGCTCCTGGGCCAACAGGGGAGAGCCGTCATCGGCGGAGGCAGGCAGGGCGCTGGAGGGCAGGGACACGCCGGGGAGCACACGACGGATTGCACAACAGCATGTTGCAGGCCCAGGCGCGCCCTGGGAACGGGGCCCCGGGGCTGCGCAGGCAAGGTTCATAATGGGCGCCACATTGTCCCGGCGCGTCTTCATGACCCAGATGCCAGCGAGCGCTTCAACTGGTGATGTGCCCGGAATGGGTCGTCGGCAATTCATGAACCTGCTGACCTTCGGGTCAGTGACCGGCGTGGCCCTCGGCGCCCTCTACCCGGTGGCCCGCTACTTCATCCCCCCCAAGGCAGCCGGCGGCGGCGGCGGCACCACCGCCAAGGATGAACTGGGCAATACCGTCACCGCCAGTGGCTGGCTCAGCACCCATAACGAGGGCGATCGCAGCCTGGTGCAGGGCCTCAAGGGCGACCCCACCTACCTGATCGTCGAAGGCAGTGACGCCATCGGCAGCTACGGCATCAACGCCATCTGCACCCACCTGGGTTGCGTGGTGCCCTGGAACAGCGGCGCCAACAAGTTCATGTGCCCCTGCCATGGCTCCCAGTACGACGCCACCGGCAAGGTGGTGCGTGGCCCCGCCCCGCTCTCCCTGGCGCTGGCCCATGTGTCGGTGGAGAACGACACCGTGTTCATGAGCCAGTGGACAGAAACCGACTTCCGCAACGGCGACAAGCCCTGGTGGGCCTGATCCCCCGCCCGATCCCCGCATTCCCCTCCCCGTCTGTCGCCTGATCCTGTGATGCGTCGTTCCTTTTCCCTGCTGCTCGGCTCCCTGATCGGCACCAGCCTGAGCCTGGCCGTGCTGCTCAGTGGTGCCAGCCCCAGCTGGGCCTATCCCTTCTGGGCCCAGCAGAACTACCCGAGCCCTCGGGAAGCCACCGGCAAGATTGTCTGCGCCAACTGCCACCTGGCCAAGAAGGCGACCCGGGTGGAAGTGCCCCAGGCCGTCTTCCCCGACACGGTGTTCAAGGCGGTGGTCGAAATCCCCTACGACACCAGCGTGCAGCAGGTTTCAGGTGATGGCAGCCCCACAGGCCTCAACGTGGGAGCGGTGGTGATGCTGCCCGACGGCTTCACCCTGGCTCCCCAGGATCGTCTCAGCGACGAACTCAAAGAGGAGACCGCCGGGATCTATTACACCCAGTACTCCGACGACCAACCCAACATCCTGCTCGTGGGTCCTCTTCCCGGAGACCAGCACCAGGAGATTGTCTTCCCGATCCTCTCGCCCGACCCTGCCACCGACAGCAGCATTCACTTCGGCAAGACCCAGATCCACGTGGGCGGCAACCGTGGCCGGGGCCAGGTGTATCCCACTGGTGAGAAGAGCAACAACGGCATCTTCAACGCACCCGTAGCTGGCACCATCTCGGCCATCACTCCGGGCGATAACGGCGCCACCGTGGTGGAGATCACCGCCGAGGACGGCAGCAAGGCCACGGAGACCGTGCCCGCCGGTCCCACACTCACTGCTGCTATTGGCGATGCCGTCGTTGCTGGTGCAGCGCTCACCAATGATCCGAACGTCGGTGGCTTTGGCCAGATCGACGCCGAGATCGTTCTGCAGAACCCCGTTCGCATCTACGGCCTGCTGGCCTTCTTCGCCGCCATCGCACTGGCCCAGATTCTGCTGGTGCTCAAGAAGCGTCAGGTGGAGAAAGTTCAGGCGGCAGAAGGCCTCGTCTGAACAGCGTGCTGGCCACCTTCACCTCCCCGGGGCCCCTGGTTTTCCAGTTGGGTCCCTTTGCCTTGCGCTGGTACGGCCTGCTGATCGCCGTGGCCGTGCTGCTGGGCCTCAGCCTGTCAACGCGCCTGGGCAGGGCGCGCGGCATCGAACCCGCGCTGATCGCCGACCTGCTGCCGGTGCTGGTGCTGGGTGCGGTGATCGGCGCCCGTCTCTACTACGTCGCCCTGGAGTGGCGCCAGTACTCCGGCAACTGGCTGGATGCCCTTGCCATCTGGCGGGGCGGCATCGCCATTCATGGCGCCCTGCTGGGCGGCAGCCTGGCCACCGTGCTCTATTGCCGCTGGCGCCGGCAACCCTTCTGGTCGCTGCTCGACGTGCTTGTGCCGGCGGTGGCCCTGGGCCAGGCGATCGGCCGCTGGGGCAATTTCTTTAACTCCGAGGCCTTTGGTCTGCCCACCGAGCTGCCCTGGAAGCTGTTCATTCCGGTGGCCTCACGGCCCGCCGCCTTTCTTGACCAGGCCCATTTCCACCCCACCTTTCTGTACGAGTCCGTCTGGAATCTCGGGGTCTTTGTCCTGCTGCTGGGCCTGTTCCGCGCTGCCAGCCGCGGCCGCATCCAGCTGCTGCCCGGCGCTCTGAGCTGCGTCTATCTGATGGCCTACAGCAGTGGTCGGGTGTGGATTGAGGGCCTGCGGCTCGACCCGCTCTGCCTTCTCTCGGATCCCCCCTTCTGTGAGGGTGGTGTGCGGATGGCCCAATTGGTGAGCCTGATGCTGATCGCCCTGGGCGGCGCGGGCCTCTGGTGGCTCTACCGCCGCCGCCGTCCCCTTCCCGACCCCAGTGGAGTGTCCGCTTGACCCCAACCCATGCGCCCGAACTGAGCTCCAAAGCCGTCTGGATCGTGGGAGCCGGACCCGGCGCGCCCGACCTGCTCACCCTGCGGGCTGCCCGGGTGTTGCAGCAGGCGGAGGTGCTGGTGTGGACCGACTCCCTTGTCAATCCCCAGATCGCTGCCCTGGCACCCGAGGGCTGTGAGCAGGTGCGTACCAGCACCCTGACCCTCGAGCAGGTGATGGAGGTGGTGCTGGATCGGGCCCGCGCCGGCAAGACCGTGGTGCGGCTCCACGACGGCGATCCCTGCCTCTACGGCGCCATCGCCGAGCAGATCTGCCGACTGGCCGATGCCGGCATCGGCGTGGAGGTGGTGCCTGGCCTGAGTGCCTACCAGGCCGCCGCCTCAGCGCTGCAGAGCGAACTGACCATCCCCGGCCTGGTGCAGACGATCGTGCTCGGCCGCGCCGGCGGTCGCACCGGCGTGCCGGAGCGCGAGAACCTGGAGCGGCTCGCCGCCCTGCGGGCCTCCCTGTGCCTCTACCTGAGCGCCCGCCATGTGGAGGAGGTGCAGGCCGAGCTGCTGCGCCACTATCCCGCCGACACGCCTGTGGCGATCGGCTACCGGGTCAGCTGGCCCGACGAATGGATCCAGGTGGTGCCCCTCAGCACAATGGCCCGGGTGAGCCAGGAGCGGCAGTTGGTGCGCACCACCCTCTACGTGGTGAGTCCGGCCCTGGCAGCCCCGGCGGAAGCCCGATCGCGGCTCTACTCAGCCGGCCACAACCACCTGTTCCGCGGCGGCATCTGACGCCGTTTCGCCGTAGAGCTCGCTGGCCAGCCGCTGGCGATCAAAGGAGCAGCCCAGCCGGTCGGTGATCGCCTCCACATCCCGAGCCGCATTGCCAAGGCAGCAGGTGCCTCCGGGCGATGGGGTGACGTTGAACACCAGGCCTGGCCTGGCCGGAATGCTGGCCTCACCCAGCATCAACTTGCGGTTGGGCTTGTCGATCAACTGGGGACGCACGCCGCCGTAGCCCTCGGCGAAGCTGAGGTCGCTGAGCTGCATGCCGGGAACGATCTTGCGGGCATCGGCCAGAAACAGGCGCCGCCGCAGCCAGGGCAGCTCAAACAGCAGGTTCTTGAAGATGTAGTTGCGGATATCGGCGATGCGGAACAGCTGCCAGAACACCGCCAGCACGGCCCAGTCGAGCCGCAACACCTGCAGAAACTCCCAGAACGAGGCTGGCTTGTAGCGCTCCAGCAGCGGCAGTAACAGGGCCGTGGGCCCGAAGCGGGTCTTGCCGGGAGCCCGCACGTCGGGGTCGCCGTGGATGGCGGCGAAAGGCAGCTTGTCGTTCTGAACCGTGTAGACCTTGCCCTGCAGGAGGTCGGGCGTGAAGTAGAAGCTGCCGGCCACCGGCAGGCAGGAGTACTCCAGCCCGAAGCCCATCCGCTGAGCCATCAGCAGGCTGTGGGCACCTGCGTTCACCACCACGTGCCGCGCCCGCACGCTGCGCGGAGTTTGAGCGGCGGCACTGGAGCAGCCGGGCGTCGGCGCCAGCTCCACCCGGTAGCCATCGGCCTCGGGGGTGATGGTGCCGACGCTGGTGCCGAGCTGCACCGTGAGCTCGCGCTCGGTGCCAGCCACGGCCTCCTCAGCCTGGGCCACAAACGAGGCAGAGAGCTCCTCGTAATCGACGGCGGTGTAGGTGCCGCGGATGCCGATCGCCGCCAGCTCCTCGCGCCGCAGCTCACCATTCACCAACCCCACCCGGGGCTCCCATGCGGCGATCTGCTCCTTGTCCAGCAGTTCCATTGCCGGGAAATGGGGCGAAAAGCGCGCAAACCGCTCGCGCAGAAAGGCGCATTCCGTCTCACCCACGCCAAGCACCATCTTCGGGGTGCGGAACACGCACCGCTCGCGGGTGGCTGGATCGAGCAGCTCGGCGTAGTGGACGATCATCTCGGCGGTGCGCTTCACCTTCACCGCCTTCTCGAGGGTGTAGTTGGTCTCGATGTCGCCGCAGTGGATCGTCTGGCTGTTGTTGGTGGCCTTGGAGTTCACCAGGGCAAGCTGGTCGTAGCGCTCCACCAGGGCGATACGGCCCAGATCGGTGTAACGGGCCAGCTCGAACAGCAGGGCGGTGCCGCAAACCCCACCGCCCACCACCAGCACGTCCAGCAGCTCGGTATCGATCGGGGCTGGGGCGGTTTTGGGGCTGTCACCGCTGGAGGCGGTCGCCTGGCCGGTGGAATCGCTGCGGGGGTTGACGGCTTCAGGCGCTGCGCTCAAGGGGCTGGCCGGGATGGGGCAAAGGCTAATTCTCCCTGACCGCATGCCTGGACCGTGGGCCCTGTCTGCCCGACACATCCCTGAGAACCCATGGGGCCGTCTGGGTCTCAGGCAATGGGGTGGGCGGGGAGCCATGGGAGCTTGGGGCTCCGAAACCAAACCAATCCCCCGTGGATCCCCAGACCCCACTCCACCGTGAGCTGATCGGCCTCTTGCGTCAGCACAGCTGGTTCGCGGACCAGCGGCACCTGGTGCTGCTGGGGTGGATGGTCGCCGGGCTGCCGTTCAGCCAGACCGTCTGTTTCGCCCGCTGGAACACCGTGTTGCCTCTGGGGCATTGCCTCGCCGCCAGCTGGCAGCGACGCTGTCAGCGCTGGCTGAGAGCGAATTTCGCGATGTCCAACTGTGGGCTGATGGCCGCCAACGGGCCAACCTGGTGCTGGCTCGCCCCAGCGGCATCGCCGTTGATGAGCCCTCGTACCTGGTCAGCAACCTTGATCCCACGCTGGATCTGCTCTGGGCCTACGGCCAGCGCTTCTGCTGCGAGCAGCTGTTCCGCGACCAGAAGGCGGGGATCTTCCAGCTGGAGAGCAGCGGCCTGCGCGATCCTGCACGCATTGATCGGTTGCTGCTGGTGGTGGCGATCGCCGTGCTGGCGAGCAGTCTGCAGGGCTATGCCGTGAGCCTGGCCGGCGAACGCCGACGCGTCGATTCCTACTGGCAGCGGGGCCTGAGCTTTGTGCGGATCGGCTTGCAGTGGCTGCAACAGGCTGTGGTCCACGCCGGCAGAACTCTGCTGGCCTTGATACCGATCCCGCTGCGAGAACTGGAGCTCTGCATCCCCAGTCGCGGCGTGCAAAAGCGGCAGAAACAGCCCTGGTTTACGCGGATTGACCTACCGCCACGGCCACGCCAGTGCCAGTCCCAACTGCTGGCTTTCGCATGACAGTCTCTGGGTGAAATGTGCAAGGCAGTCAGGTGCAGCCCTGGCGATCTTTTGTAACATAGCGAACCCTTATAGGCGGATCCGCCCTTCAAGCCCGGAATGGTTGCGAATTGTGTGAACTTCTTGTCATCGCAAGCGATCTCACATGTGCTTGAACATGCTCCCGCTTTTTGACGGCCAGAACGCCGGAGAATGGGGTATTGTGCAAATCAGCCTAAAACCTGTTCGCGGGAGTAAGAACGATGGAAACAATGACACGTCAAGAATTTGATGCTCTACTCGATGGGCCGATGGGCCAATGGTACGCAGGTCGTTGGGAGTACTACGGTCCCGTTGCGGAGATGGTGAAACAACTGGCGCCCTCCAGTGTTCTTGAAATCGGGCCCGGCAAGCAGACCATCGTGAAGCATTGCGATGTGATGGTGAAACCGGAAGATGACTACTGGGGCAAGCCCGAACGTGACATTGGGAAGCTCTACACCTACAACGCCACGGAGAAGCCGTGGCCAGTGGCTGATAAAGCATACGACCTCCTGATTGGCCTTCAGGTGTGGGAACATCTGGACAATAAACAGACTCGGGCCTTCCGGGAAGTCATGCGTGTCTCCAGGCAGGCGATTCTAAGCTTTCCTTTTATGTGGAATTGTCCGAAGGACGATGCAAATTACCCTGAACATCATCTGATCGATAACGAGCTGATTGCAGACTGGACTCTCAACGTGAAGCCGGAACGAATCGTGGAGGTTCCCCGCACAGGCGAGGAAGTGAGCAAGGGACCGCGTCTCATTTATCTGTGGAGTTTCTGACAGAGATTGCGAATAACGCGTTGCTCAGCGAGGCCAAATACCGTACGCGCGATAACGCAAACGTTAGAAGGATTATGAGGAAAGCCGGAAGCGGCGCCGTCTTGACGTCAGAGCGCTTGGTCTAGGGAATCTCTGGGCAACAGGTGTATGAGCAGCCGCTGAGAGCAGCAATGCTGGTGTTGGCCCGGATCTGTCTCTGAGACCTTACCTTGGCGGCTCTATGGGCTCATTCTCAGCCTTGTTTGGCTGATTGTTGCACCTGAATCAGTGCGTTTAGACACACCATCCTCACGCTCAGATTGTTGCAAGTAACTGCCGCCGCGCCAGGAACAGATTTGCCAAGGCTGCCAGCACATTCATCTTGCAGCGATTCTTGGTCATGCCCCTCAGCTTGGTCTTCTGAAAGCCAAACTGCTGCTTGATCACCCTGAATGGGTGCTCCACTTTTGAGCGGATGTGGGCCTTG